>JABMQH010000004.1 GCA_013203355.1 Candidatus Omnitrophota bacterium
TCCAGCAAGGTGGATGTGCCGGAAGAATAGTGATAGGTTAAGTACGGTGAGAATACAAACTTTTTTCTATATCCTAAGTTGGTAGTAAACGGCCAGCTGAAGGTTGTAGTGAAGGCGTTGTTTGTACCCCACGCCGAAGAAGTGGCAAAGTCTTCCATGCTTGAGAGATTATAATCAAACGTAAGGTGCGCAGTATCCCAGAGAGGGGAGGAGACATTAAGATCGAAGGTATGACTTATGACCTTTTCGGTGTCTATGGGGCTGTTGGGTTTTTTCTTAAGCCTTGCGCGGGCAAGTTTATAAGAAGGGGTAAAATCTATCTTATCATAAAATTTTTTATGGGCGGATAATGTAAACGAATGCTCTAAGGCGTCGCCATAAGAACTCGACTCATTTATGAACTGGCTGTAGCCACGCAGGCCGTATGAAGTGCTTAAGTCCACATCCCCTAAGGTTTTTGCCATTTCAAAAACAGTATCCCAGCTTGACTGATCTTTCGGGGCATTAATCGCGCCGGGCGTGGAATTCGAATTCCAGATGGAACCGCTTAATGAAAAGCGCGGCAGCCCGTTCGTCGGCATGATCTTTAACCTGGTTTTGTAATTTTCCTCTTTTATGGTTTCTGTATCGTATGACTTATCCAGGTTCGTGCGTGTTCTTGAATACTGCATATTAAAATCCACTTCCTCGTACGGTTCATAACTGAGTAAATTTAATATATGCTCCCGGTTTATAGTGACCTGCCTATTTGCGGTATAACCGCTTACCCCAACAAATGAGCGGAAATTCGGGTCAACCCACTCGTAACTGTTGAAAATCTTGAGCTTCTTCGTTTTGATATCAGAATTAAAATAATGGGCGCTACTCCTTAAAGGTTTACCGTCTGTTTGCCGGTCATCGTCTGCATAACTGAATGCGCTTGCATGGTAAAGCGTCCATACGCCGGGTCTTGCCTTAATCATCTGGTCAATTCCAAATAATGCGTTTTCCTTTGCCTCATTGTTTGTATTAAGTTGCGTAATCCTTGAATCGTTATCCCATATATAGGCAAACGAGGTATTTAGATCCCACCAATTCCATAAGGTAAGCTCGTTCCGTATGCCTGATATCTCTCGAGGATATATATATCTTTCTTCCGTTTCCAAAAAACTGGGGATCTTCCCATAGAGGATAGTCATCTTATCCCGGATATCCCCGAATGTATTTTCATAAAGGTTCATTTTTACGTTTACGCCCCGGTAATTTACTCCATTCAAAATATAGCGGTTCAAAGAAGACGAGGAGTCGCCGAGAATAAACTGGACCTTTTCATTTTTCATCCACCAGGTTGCGTTTCTTAGCCGGGTGTCCTCACGTATGTCATCCTTGTTGTAATAGTTTACGGTTGCGGTAGCGGTATACTCATAGTCGCTTATAGTTCCCTGCATCTTCATAGCCTCGGCAACAAAATGATTTGACCAGTCCGAGCCTAACTGATTTGTCTTGGAGCTTACGTAAGAGGTGTTGGTGGTGAACCTTGGTTCTCCGTCTGTTCCACCGAACTCTTCTATGCCGTTAATCCCGCCTGATTGCGCCTGCTCAACGGATGCGATCCCCTTTAGGTTCTCCTCCAAGACCTCTCTTGGCGGGTTAACCGCCTCAATCTTAGAAGCGATATTGGTTAGATAAGTTAAGGCGGCGGGATTCCTGGGATCCTCTAGTAATACCTCTTTTAAGTCGTCCTGCGCGGTGATCAATCTACGCTGGTTATATAAATGCAATGCCCTTGCCAGGGCGTAGTCATCCCCTTTGAGTATGCGCTCTACCCTTATTCGGATCGGCGCAAGCTCTGCGGGTTGCTCAGTCTTGCCAACGTTATTTAGCGCCATCTCTATAACCCTATCTCTGGTTGGAACGCTAAAATCCATGGCATAGAGAGGGTTGCATACGATCCCCATTGTAAGGAGAAATACGAATAATTGACGTTTGTGTTTATCTGTGTTTTTCATGGCGAATAAATTTCAAGAATCAGATCCGTAGAATATTTGCCAACCACTGCCGTAGGTGATGTCTCGTATGCGATAAATACCTGAAAAGGTGAACTTAAAGTAAAATCTCCGGTTAGATTGGAATCGCTTACATACTGGGTATTGTATGGATCCTGTCCGATCAATTTCCTCCATGTGCCCGGGTCTGCTGTCATATCTATGTAGTCGGGTATCCTGCTCCAGTTGGCCCTTGAGTCGTCTCTTTTTCCGGTATCCAGAAGAGGCCCTTTCCAGTAACTATCCTCTTTGATCGGGGGAGGGCCCAGGAGAGATGTATCCCAACCGTCTTCAACGCCTGGTCCGTAATTCAAGCACCAGATCTTTAAGGGTATTGTATATTTCCCATCTGAAGAAACCAGACCTGCGGGGCTTGTCGCTGAATATATCGCACCGGATATACCTTCATAGCGTCTATGGTTGTCTGTATAAAGCCTCATGTACCAGGGGTGGTCTTTTCTAACTTGCGTGCTTCTTGAATAAAAACTCCAGCTTACTTCAAACGGCATAGGGTGCATGTATCTGCCGTATTGCAATGTGCCGAGGTCAATGACGCGGGGGAATGCCGCAACGGAGTCGGTAGTTGATCCTACATGGATTGCCAGAGGCGCATAGATTGTTTGTGTAACTATATCACCCGGGACAGATTCCTCATAAGCCTTTATTGTTACACTATATAGGCCTTCGACAGCCGCCCACGTTTTTGTTAAAACCGCTGTTGCGCCGGCGCCCAATACCGCTGCAGCGGTATAGTTTTCTATACCGGTAGTTGTGCCTTGTTTCGTTAAGACAAATAATCCATAGGGATTCGTGATAAAGCCCTCATTGTTTTTTAATGTTATTGAAAAAGTTACCGTTTCGCCTATCGAAAAATGCGTATCATAATTGTAATTTATAATACGAACATTCCTTGCGGCAAAAGAGGGCAAAGGAGCTATCAGATAAACTCCAAGAAAAAATAGGACGATAATCAAGAATTTTGTTAATCTCATAACTTTTTAATTCTTTTTAAATTCATATTGACGCTTAAAGGGACAAACCAACCCTCTTTTCTCAAAACCATCACAATTTGAGACGTTTTTATTTAATGATATAATCTTATCCTAGTATACCTTTTAGGTGGTATAAAGTCAAGATTGAGCAGGTATAAATATTATGATTATATGCTGAAATATGATATAATAACATAAGTTAAAAACGAGCAGGGGAGGGTTATGAAAGATCGATTAAGGTCGCTAAAAATAGAGATAAAAAAGTTAAGAAATGTTATTTGCCGCAGTCTTTATATTCATCCCAAGCTGGAGAAAAACATCGTAGATCAATTTCACAAACTTTATTATGACGCCTTTAATTTTGGAAAAACCTGGGATAGCACATTTTGGTTAGGAACAACAATTCATAAATGCCCGTTTGATTTGTGGATCTACCAAGAGATTATCTATGAATTAAAACCAGATGCGATAATTGAATCTGGCACTTTTCATGGCGGGTCTGCCTTGTTCCTGGCATCTATTTGTGATTTAGTAAGCAAAGGTGAAATTCTGACTATTGACATCGAAGGAAAAGAGAATAGGCCTCAGCACAAAAGAATAAAATATCTACTTGGTTCATCCACTTCTGAAGATACCGTGAACAAAGTCAAAGACTTTATAAAAAACAAAGCGAAGGTAATGGTTATCCTGGATTCTGATCACAGCAAAGATCACGTACTTAACGAGTTAAAGATTTACAGCAATTTTGTTACAATCGGAAGCTACTTAATTGTTGAAGATACCAACGTAAATGGACATCCGGCAGATTCGGCTTTTGGACCGGGCCCAATGGAAGCCCTTAATGAATTTTTGAAAGAAAATAAAGATTTTATTATCGATAAAAATAAGGAAAAGTTCTATTTGACGTTCAACCCTCGAGGATATTTACGAAAGGTAAAATAATCTTAAAGGTAGGTTGCTATTTTTTGTGTACTACCAAAATCCCCGCACCATGTTCTAAAGGTGTCACGGCCTCAACAAGGTAATTTATTGCCCCCAGCAGGATATTTATAATTCCAAAGATAATTATGTTTTTGTTTAATACCTTGCAAATAGAGACAAGCATTTTTATTGATCTTGATTTTTCTTTATAGGCGTTATCAAATCTATTTACATATTCTTCAGTAGGCCATATGATGCCCCAAAGCTTTTCGACTTTTATTGATCGGAATTTGTGTTTATTAAATCTATTGAGTACATCTTTTGATGCCTCAAGGCCGAAATGGCCACCTATGTCTTCAATGAAACTTTTGCGATATAGATCTGGATATTTCTGAGCGAATCTAAAGAGGAAATTGTTGCTTTCGGTTTCTATAACATGGGCTGTTTTACCGCCTTTTTTTAATACCCTGTATATTTCAGAAAGAACTTTGTCTTTGTTCTCAACAGGTATGTGTCCCATAACATCAGCGCTTAAAATATAGTCGAATGTATTATCTTCGAAAGGGAGGGTAGCTATATCAGCATGAATTGCCATTCGGTATAGGTTTTTTGCGTTTTTTAAAGGCGCCAGCTCTAAATCTACCCCCACTACATTACCATATCTGATAAACAATTTATAACCACCACCACAACCCAAATCTAGTATTAACGTATCCCTTTCTTTGCGGAGCACCTTCTGGAAGAACCTATATCGTTTCCCGACAATAGAAGTTTGATTCCATATGTAATATAGCGTACTTAATATAGGGTTTTTAAAACCCACATGCCCTTTAGCCCATTTAGTGCCTATTTGGGTTTGATAATATTCGTGATAAAATTTGTCTTTATTTTCTATGAAGGAAGGTATCCCATCGATTATCGGATACGTCTTTTGGCAACCTTTACATTGCAGCTCTTGATTAAGCTGGGTGAGAGGGGTTTTGCATTTTGGGCATATTAGATTCAGCAATTTCTTATCTGACCTCTCCGGTGTTTTTAAGGACGAAGATAGTTTTTTTCTGAATGATCGTGTTTTCTGAGGTCTCAATGGTTGCCACTGCGGAATATTTTCCGGCAGGCAGCTTTGGACAGATTACGGGGATTTGCGTTGTATAGCCGGGGAACAAGGGCAAGGTTTTTCCTATGGGAAGGTCTTTTACAATTTCGCTATTTTGATTGAGTATTACCAGGGTGCCGAATGGCCTGATGTGGACGGTGCCTGTATTTTTTAAGGTGATGTCTATTTTTACACTATCTCCGTTAGGCCCTGATGCTGCCGCAATATTCGTTATTGCCGCCTCAGCCCTTGCGGTGTTTTTAATAGATACATAGACGGGAATACTAAAGCGTGGTGTAACATGGAGCTGGACATTTCCCGCTTTTGCCTTAGCGGTTATTTTCTCTAAGGTTCTTTTTTCATCAAAGATGACAGCGCAGAGGTGTTCCCGGGCCGCATTTTTGGGTACTGTAATAAAAAATTTTGCGTCAGCAAATTCACCAGGATTTAAACTTAATTTTGTTCTTCCAAATTGAAACCAGCCCTTGCAGGAGGGCAGGGCCTTTCTTTTATCTTCCGGAGGGATCGTGCCTTCGGTAAATATATATCTGTACTCGTCAGTTGACAGGAAGACATCCACCGCAAAATTGGACGGATTGCTTATCCGGAAAGATCCGGAATACGTTTTCCCCGGCGCTATGGTGTACTCAAGGCGCATCGGGTCTATATCGAGAGCATACGCAGGAAAGACAGAGAACAGAAGAAAGAGAATAAGGGAAAGAATTAAGTATTTTTTCATGGTGCGGCGATAAGCTCAATATAGAGGTTGCTTGTGTAATTTCCTTTTATGGTCTTTTCATTGAAGTCCGCAGAAAACTTTATGTCAAACGGAGTCGCCAATGTCAGGTCTCCGAGAGGATTATCATCATCAGTAAAGAGGGTACGGTCCCGGCCTGACACCCAGTCGGCATTCCTGGGATCGATGCCCACAATTATGCACTCTGTATATTCGCCTGCCCCAACCTCTTTCGGAGGGCTGTAGGGTTTGTACTCTCTATCATTTATATCAGGTACATAAACCCAGTCTTCTCCAAAGTTTTGGCAGTTCGCCTTTAAAGGTATGGTAAATTGTCCATCGCCTGAGATCAGCCCCGCTCTGCTTTTAGATTTTAAGGAACCCGCTATGGGCATGAAGTTTGTATTGTCTGTATAGACACGCATTATCCAGGGGTAGGGCCCATTGTAGGTGCCGAATACCGTTATCTTCCCAATCTCAAACTTGCCGGGCTTTGTGACGTTGAAGTTTAAGGATCCTCTGAAGCTGTAAGTTCCAAAAGAAGGGACCGTCCCAACGGTCTTTATTTCGGTCTTGACGGCAGGGGTTAACTTAGGGTAGAAAAGGAAGCCTGTTTGTAGAACAACAAGGCAGACAGCAAGCTTTAAAAAATTATTTTTTTCTCTCATAAAATTGTTGGTTTATATTACATAATATTAGCATAATATAAGAAAAAGTCAAGTCCGGTGACGGGAGTATGGTTGAATTCGCTTGCATTTAGTAGGATTACGATGTATATTAATTAAAAAGAAATCTTATGAATGCACGCTTCAAGATTACAAAAAATACGATCGCCTTAATAGTAAGAGAGGCCCTTAATAAGGGGGCGCTTTTTATTTTACTGATATTGGTCGGCAGGCTCCTGGGGAAGGAGGCCCTTGGGAGGTATTCATTGGCCCTTGCCATCTCCCAGATCTTTTTCTTTGGAACAGAGATGGGGCTTAATACGATAATGGTCCGGGATGTTTCCAAGGAAAGGTCTTTGGTAGGGAAGTTCCTTGTTAACATAGGAGCGCTGCGTATAATATTGGGCATTGGGACCCTGGGTCTTATATGGCTTACCGCCTTGATTATAGGCGCCAGGGGCGAGGCGGCGACTGTTATATATCTATGTGCCTTCTCTTCCTTTTTCATAAATATAACAAATATATATACATCCAGTTTCCGCGCATTCGAAAAGATGGAGCTGGAAACACTTATAGCCCTTGTTAAAAATATTCTATTTCTACCTGTTGCAATCTGGATGCTTTTCAACGGGTTTGGGCTTATCGCGGTTTTTAGCATTTTCCTGGTGTCAAACCTCGTAGCATTGATTGCCGCAAACGTAGTTTTTTTAAGTCAAATAGGCACACCGCGTTGGGAATTCGATTTTGGTTTTCTGAGAAATCAATTAACCCAGACATTGCCGCTTTGGATCGGCCAGTTATTCGGAATAGCATATCTTAAAATAGCGCCACTTCTGTTATTTAAACTAAAAGGGGAAGAAGCGGTCGGCCTTTATAACGCGGGATATGTAATAGTAGACGGATTATGGATATTGGTGGGCTGTTTCATCTATTCGCTCTTTCCGATAATTTCACGTTTGTGCAAGACGTCTTTATCTGAGGCAAGGAGAGAATATTTAAAAGGGGTTAAATTTATATTGCTTATTTTTATTCCTTTAGGGGCAGCCTTAATATTGGCAGCCCCGTGGATCACGCAGAGCTTATATGGAAACAAGTTTATCGAAATCATACCTTTGGTCAGATTCATGGTAGTTGCCTCTATTTTGATCGCCTTAGGCGCGCATGCGGCCTTGACTATTGTTGCACTGGGAAAGCAGATCCTTTTTCCCTTTATTAACGGGATGGGGCTGTTGATCGTTGTTGTCCTTAACCTACTGCTTATTCCAAAATTTAGTTATATGGGATCGGCCTATGCCTTGATCGTTACCGCATCCTCGGCGCTTATTCTGCTAATGATCGGATTGAAAGATTTCCTGTTCCCCGACCAAAAAACTCTCTATGCACAAAGAGCTCGCTAAGCTACAGTCAGTAGTTGATAAGTTGGTGCGCGATATAGCTAGTGATGGGAGGACCATAAGGGTCCTTGATGCCGGCTGTGGCTCTTTTCGTTATGTTGATCTAAAACAAAATGTTTATACCGTTGGCATTGACGTATCAGAAAAGCAGCTTCAGAAAAATGCTAATCTAAATGAAAAGATACTAGGGGATTTACAAACTTATGACTTACCAGCCTCTAGCTTTGATCTGATCATCTGCTGGGATGTTTTGGAACATTTACCAAATCCAACAAAGGCCCTTTTAAATTTCAAAAACGCTACCAAAAAAGGCGGAATTGTTATTCTTAAGCTTCCTAATATTTTATCCATAAAAGGCCTGTTGACAAAATTCACTCCGCTAGGTTTTCATGTATGGATGTATAGACACGTATGTGGGTCACAAGAAGCCGGAAAAGATGGCCATGGGCCCTTCAGGACATTTTTTAAGTTTTCCATTAGGCCAGCAGCGGTAAAACGCTTTGCGCTTGAGAATGGTTTTTCAATAGAATACCTTAGTATTTATGAAGGGCATGTGCAGAATAAGGTTATTGATACTATATTGGCAATTTTAAAATTCATACTGCAGATATTTACCCTTGGTAAGATCAATCCAAATAAAACGGATTATATCATGGTATTAAAAAAACAAAAAAGATGAAAATAGGCGCGCTATCAATAATATTTTTAATTCTAATAGGGCTTGTTTTAGGTCTTTTGATTATTGGCCTTCCGGTAAATATCACACTTTTGACTCTTACAGGTATATCTATTTTCTATCTTGCCTTTGCCTATCCGGTAGCCGTTATTGCATTTTTATTATTCCTTGGCCCGTTTAATATATTATGGATAGGTATCGGAATTACCCCACTTGAAGCCATCTATGGATTTACATTTTTGATCTTAATTGTTTCATGGCTTTCGCGAAGGATAATAGCAGGTATTTTTTCCGCCGAAGGCGGATCCGCCTCCGGCGGAAAAGGTAAGACTGAAAGGTTAGCCTCCCCTATAAGTGTGCCTCTTGCGGTGTTTTTTGCTATGACTATCATAGCTTGTATAATCGGAGTATTGAAAGGACATAAATTTCAACATTGGGGGAGCGATTTAAACACCATTATGTATTATGGACTTTGTTTTATAATGCTGGATCTAGTCAAAGATAAAAAAATGGTATACAGACTCTTTTCATTAACTGTAATTGCTATGGTGCTAGGATTATTGAAAGCTATGTACGATGTTGCGCGTATAGCCCAAATCCATCATTTAGGAACACAAATTTTAAGCGCACAACATATTACTTTGACTACTACCAATTTAACAGGTTTAGCGATGTTTATAATTTCTGTCGCGCTTTCCGTTACTTTGGCTAAAGGACGCAAAAAAAGTATATTCATGCTGCTTTCGCTTTTTTTTGGCATGATGCTTCTGGCTTCTTTTGCTAGATCTCTATGGGTATCAGCAATTTTTGGTCTGGCAGTTCTCTTTTTTATATCTTCCGGTAAACAAAAACTGAGCTTTGCTAAGTTAGTTTTAGTAACTATTATTTTATTTTCTTTGTGCCTTTCCATTGCTGCATCGTTTCCTTCACATAATCCCTTAGCTAAGTTTTTTTACGATGTTGAAGAAAGGTACAAGTCTTTTTTTACTGCAAGGACTGAGTATACAATGATCTCAAGAGATGCAGAAAAGCAAGCAGCCATGAAGAGGGCTATGATACATCCTATTTTTGGAAATGGCCTCGGTACTCAGATCACTTTTTTTAGATATGATCAGTGGTTTGGCAAACAGACCTGGTACACTACCAGATATATCCATAATGTATATATGTACCTATTTTTAAATATGGGGCTTGCGGGGTTACTTGCATTTTTGTGGTTTTGTATGTCTTTTGTTAAATATGGGTTGGGGCTTTATAGATCCTTAAAGGATGAAATGGACAGGGGGCTTACACTTGGGATAACATGTGCATTTCTATCTCTAATGGTAGCCTCTCTAGCGGGTGTTGTTTTAATAGCACCGGTAGTAACGATATGGTTTGGATTTTTTGCAGGTGCGCTGATAATTATTGACAGATCTCGAAAGGCAGAAGAAACCAAGGTCTAATGTTATGAATATACTTTATATCTGTCCCAGATTTCCATATCCAGCTGATCGAGGTGATAAAGTTGTAATTTACAACAATTTGAAGTATCTTTCAAAGAAAAATAAGATCACCCTCCTAACATTTGTGGATGATGAGAAAGTCTTAGAAGAAGGCATTGCGAATCTGCAACCTTATTGCAACAGTATAGAAACATTTAAAAAAAGAAGCAACTTTTCAATCATCAACCTTGTTTTGGCAATAGCATGGAAGGCCCCTTTTTCCGTTATAAGGTATTATTCTTCCCAAATGATAAAGCGCTCAAAGGACCTCATAGAATCTGGTAAGTTCGACATAGTACATATCGACTTTTATTATATGGCACAATACGTGCTGAACAAAAAAGTAAAAGTTCCAGAAAAAACTGCGATAATTTTAACAGCTCACAATATAGAATATATAATCTACTCGAAATCCGCCAGTTTTACAAAATCGCCGTTAAATAAGTTGCTTATATGGCTTGAATCTTTAAGGATCAAGGGTTATGAGCCGAGTTTGTTTAAAAGGTTCGATAACTGTGTTGTATTTTCCGAGCTAGACAAAGCGCATATTATGAGGTTATCAGGAGCGACAAACATTAAAGTAAATCCTGTTTGCGTGGAAGAGAATAATGACACCCAAAGTGATGTTTCTGAAGAACGCAACTCAATCCTATTTTTTGGCCGACTTAATACCTTACCAAATGAAGATGCCGTTAGATTTTTTCACAATGAAGTATTTCCTTTGATAAAAAAGGATTTACCCAATGTGAAGTTTATTATAGCAGGAAGGTTTCCTACAAGATACATCCTGGGGTTGACAAAGGACCCTGCCATAAAGGTTATAAACGTCGTACCTGATATAAAAGAACTGTTAAAAAAAGTGAGTTTAGTAATTGTACCGATTAGATTAGGTGGAGGGATCAGGATAAAGATTTTGGATTCGTGGGCCCAGGGTAAAGCCGTTGTCTCAACCTCAATTGGCGCGGAAGGCCTTGAATATAAGAACAAGGAAGACATGATCGTTGCTGATACGCCGCCCGAGTTCAAGAATGCAGTTATTCATCTTTTAAAAAGCGATAATCTGAGAAAGGCAATTGGCGACTCTGCGCTTAAAAGGGTTCGCGAATATTATAACCCTGAGAGGATAATAACAAATCTGGAAAATATATATAAAGAGACCCTGCGACAGAAAGGTAACAGAAAGTGAATAGAGGCCCTTTAGTTGATATTGTAATCTTAAATTTAAATCAAGAACAGGATGCGGTAGAATGCATCTCTTCTTTAAGAGATATGACATACAACAATTATAGGGTTCTTTTAATTGACAATGGCTCAACGGATAATTCAGGTTTTCATATTAGAGAGAGATTCGCAAATATAGAATTTTTAAGGAGTGAAGAGAATACCGGTTTTACCGGCGGCTGTAATCTTGGGATTAAACATTCTTTAAAGAGCGGATTTGCCGACTACATACTGCTTCTGAACAGTGACACAAAGGTCGAAGAGAACTTGTTGGGCGCGCTTTTAGAGGTTGCCCAAAAGGATAAAGGAATAGGTATCGTGGGTGCCGTAAGCTACTATTATTTTATGCCGGATAAGGTACATATCGCAGGAAATAAATTTATTTGGCCTCTTGGCATTCAGCGGCGCGTGGGCAATATCAAGTCTGAATTTGAAGAGGTGCAGAGCGCATCCGGCTGCTGCATGCTGATAAAAAGAGAGGTGGTAGAAAAGATAGGCTTGCTTGATGAAAAATTCTTTGCCTACTACGAAGAGGCCGATTTTTGTTTAAGGGCAAAAAGAAACGATTTTAAGGTGGTAGTGGCCAGAGATGCAAAAGTCTGGCATAAGATAAATAAAACTTTAGGTTCAAAAACCTATCAGGAATATTACATCTATACCAGGAATCAGCCACTTTTTATGCTTAAAAACTGCCCAAAGATATTTCTGCCTAATTATTTTGTAGTTTATTTTTTAAAGGTGTTTGTACGGATAATCTATTTTTCTGTAACTTTCAGGAGAGATATGTCAAAGGCGGTACTGAACGGATTTGTTGATTTTTTTAAGGGGAATTTTGGAAAGGGCAGACTATTTGGAAAAGCTTAAATTAGCGATCGTCCATGATTATCTTACACAGAAAGGCGGAGCGGAGAGGACCGTTGTGGCTATGTGCGAGGCGTTTCCGGACGCGCCTGTATTCACGTCGATATATTCCCCCAGGAAAACGCTAAAGGATTTCAGGGGGAGGAAGATAAACGTTACATATCTGCAAAATCTGCATAAGGTGCTTCGGAACCACAGGATACTGCTCCCGTTTTACGCGAAGGCATTTGAAAGTATAGACCTAAGCGGTTTTGATGTAATCCTTTCGAGCTCATCCGCTTTTGCGAATGGCGTAAAGAAGCCAGAAGGGGCTGTACATATCTCATTCTGTTATAATCCCGCACGGTTTATATGGATGAAGGATGCATACCTTTCCGAAGAGAACCTCGCCTTTTTTAAGGCGATGTATCTTAGGTCGGCTTTAACCAGGCTGAAGCAATGGGATCTTAATGCAGCAAGGAACATCGACTACTTTATTGCAATTTCTTCAACGGTTAAAGATAGAATAAAAAAATTCTACGGAAGAGATTCGAGCGTTATTTATCCGCCGGTTGATTGTAGTAGCTTTGGCATCTCGGATAAAACCGAGGATTATTATCTTGTTGTCTCACGTCTCATCGGCCACAAAAGGGTTGATATAGCGATCAGGGCATTCAACGCCCTTGGTCTTAAACTGAAAATTGTCGGCACGGGCCCTCAGTATCCGGTCCTGAAAAGGATGGCATCAAAAAATATCGATTTTATCGGAGGGGTCGGAGAAAAGGAACTCGGTCAGCTTTATAGCCGGTGTACCGCCCTTATTTTCCCTCAGGAAGAGGATTTTGGAATAGTCCCGCTTGAGGCCAATGCCTCGGGGAGGCCTGTAATCGCCTTTGCAAAGGGCGGGGCCTTGGAA
>JABMQH010000028.1 GCA_013203355.1 Candidatus Omnitrophota bacterium
CTTCGCCTATCTCTTCGGCCCTTGGAATTTCATCTACATCGGATATTAAAATAATATCATCATCGTCGCAGTTACATCTCATTAATGCTCTCGAGATACAGTTTCTTTGATGAGCTTCGCGATCCCACCGGCTACCCCACCCTGTCAGCCTCTTCTTCGGAACATCATCAACCATTTGATAGACTATTCTATCAAGATACTCCGAAAATTCGTGCTTATATTCTTGGAAATATAACGGTTTTTCCCTTTTAGCAAATGTCTTGGCGGCTTCGACTAAAACGAATTTATCGACACTATCCTTTAACTCTTCCAACCTGATTTTTAATAGATCGATCTCATTAAAGAAAACAAAGCAATCGTAAATCATCTATGAACTCCTTGGGCTTTTAGGTTAATATCGTACCACTATAGTAATATCAATACGCATAGATTACTTAAGAAGATAGGGCTGCCAAAACTCCCTATCGTACTGAGTCCAACCATGACAACCAAAAGGTAAGCAGTGATTATTTTTCTCAAAACAATACCGGGGGCCTGTTTCAAAAGAAAACGACACAGCTATTTCCACAGGTGCGATTTTAAAATCAGGATACAATTTTTTTGCCTCAAATGACCAAAACGAATCCTCGTTCCGTCTACGGTCAATATATTCTTCCGACAGGTCCCACCAGAGCGCTTTAAGTGTTTTTTTTGACTCAGATGGCAAGCCATTTCTACAAACCTTAGGGTTCAGCATCTTTCCATAAAACCTACGTGCATGTTTTAATAAGGTCTGGAAAAACTCTATTTTTTTTCTACATATATTTAACGGCGCTTGGTACGCATCCAGGACTTTGAGAAAGGTTTGAACCTTCCGTAGTGAAAAACCCCCGTTGCCGACCCAATCATAGGCAAGGTCCCAGTTTACTGCCCGCTTAACCTCCGATTTAAACCATGGTGCGCCTATATAGTCATATCCTTTTTTGCACCATTCGATAAGCTGGTCGGAAAAAACAAGACTATCCAAATGGTAAATCAGGATATACTCATATTTGATAAAGGTCTTATAAAAAAATTTTGAAACCAGTAATTGATTGTACGTGCCTCTACCTTGAAAATATTTTTTGTTGAATTCTTTGGATGAAAAACCTTCGTGCTTTATATGCAGGTTATCCGGCATAATCAAGTACTTATCATATTCACTAAGATGACGCATCAAATGCCTAAATGAAACCTCTTCATCCGGAGTAAGCCTTTCGGCGTAGATTGGTACAATTATTGCTACAGTCCGGTCAGGGGTCATGCACGCCCTTTCGCAGCAACCAACTTGGCATATCTTTTAATTTTATTTATAAGACGTGTATTGATGCTGGTATTGTAGTCATGGGCTTCTCTAAACCAATTGTCACCTGCAAGTTTGAAATTTATAGTGCATTCTTTACATTTAGGGATAGCGTCTTTCTGGTAATAGATCTTCTTCCTTAATTCTCGATAAGCGGGGCTGTTCCATATTTTAGTAAAGGGTTCCTCTCTAATATTTCCAACCTTCTGTTCAGCCTTATAATCATAACAGCACGGCACAACCGCTCCGTTTGAAAAAATATTACTCATCTGCCAAACCCTTCTGCATATAGCGTTAAGCCGTACACGCTCATAAGTCCCTTTCTTGTATATATACCGCCTATACTTAGGGTTGTTTGGGATTATATCCTTATCCATAGAATTCGCGCCACAGCTTGGGTTAACAGTTTTTACTGTGAATTTGTCAACTTTCAGTTTCCTGGCAAGCCTTTTCATATCTCCTAATTCCCGCTCATTATACTTCATAATAACCATTCGCATATTGATTAGCGTCTTTGAGCCTAACTGTTTTTTAAGATTGAGAACATTTTCTAATCCAGAAATAACTTTACCGAGGTTTCCCCTTTTCCTATAGGCTGTATAGTGTTCTTCATTCAAACAATCAACAGTTACGATCAAACTAGATAATCCTGATTTTAAAATTTCTTCTACATATGCCTTATTATGTAAAAAGTGGGCGTTTGTGCTCGTTACTGTTTTTATGCCTTTTTCAGATGCATATTTTATCATACTCGGAAACTCCGGATTCATAAATGGCTCTCCCCAATCCCATAGGACTAGAAAGAGCAGGTAAGCTTCCATATCATCAATTATGGATTTAAACTCCTGTATGCCCATATGCCGGGGTTCCCTGCCTAACTCATTCGTCCCCACAGGACATAACGGACACGCAAGATTGCACCTATTTGTCGGTTCTATTCGAAGCATATACGGAAAACCCCATGCTGTAAAGTCAGTAGTATCTAATTCTTTATTATTTATTCTTACCCAGTTATCGTATTTCTCATCTGAAAGGTCCTCCCAGGTATACGTTATGGCATCATGGCATATACTCACGGGTTTTTTGTACTTTTCGTTTTTTTCGCCTATAATATTAGCTGACATTTCCACCTTCTCTTTTAGAGTAATTACGTTTTCAGCAATTCCAAGATAATAATCAACGAGAATATGAGGAACAAATATAGGTTTATATTTTGAACCAATTCTTAATATAAAGTCCCAGTCAATAAGACGTTTTAATCTCTCATCAAAAAGACCGACATGCTCAACGCATTTTTTTGAATGCACTAACGTATTTAGATCAATATAATTCCTCAACAAAAGCCTTTTGAAGCTAAATTCTCCACCTTCGGTATGGGCAAGATAAATTGTTCCGTTCGCCTGGTCTTTTTTGTAAACATTGCATATGCAATAGGCTGCTTCTTTCTTAACAGTTGCGTTATTGAGGGCATCGTACATCCTCGATAGGAAATCGGGATGCCAAATATTATCCGAGTCTAGGTAGGCTATAAAGGCGCGTTTTGCATGCTGTATGCCAAAATTCCTCGCTCTGCTTGCTCCGCTATGAGGGATTTTATGATAAATGATATTCTCGGATAGGTAAGGATGAACTATCTCTTCTAAATTATCTTCTGAGCCATCATCGATTATCAATAATTCATAATCTTTAAGGGTTTGGGCTAAAACGCTTTCGATGGATTTCTTTACTATATCAGCCCTGTTCCAAACTGGCATTATAATACTAAACATTGGCAGTTCTTCCTTACCCTCTTCTTCTCTCGGACAAGAGAATGATATGCCTGAGCTCTTCTATATTGTTTGCACCAAGCCATTTCTTGTCAAACTCAGGATTTTCGGTAATCTGGGCTATGGCAGCTAAGGCCTTTAAGTGCAAGCCCCTTTCGTCGGCAGAACCTATAATGACAAATACAATATGCGCAACTTGATCACCGGTAAAAATAACCCCTGTCTTAGCCCTGACCAAAAGTATTTTAAAGATATGTTCCCCTTTTATAATAATATGAGGTATCGCAAGCCCCTGCCTTATTGCGGTAGTGCTATCGGCTTCCCTTTCGATAAACCTCTTGCATAAATCCTGAGGCTTTAAATTCAATTCTTTCCCCAGGGTCTCCGAAATCGTCTTAAAGAAGTCCTCCATTTTACGAGCCCCCTCAATGTCTAAAACTTCGCACTTCTCGATAAGCTTATGGAATTTATCTTCTATGATCTCATCTCTCTGCATGACTATATCTTTCAATTC
>JABMQH010000029.1 GCA_013203355.1 Candidatus Omnitrophota bacterium
CAGTTGGATAGAACGCGCGCTTGTCACGCTCGAGGTCGCGGGTTCGAGTCCCGTCGTCCCCGCCACACAAAGTAGCTAACTCTGTTAGTTACAATAGATTAGGCGTAATTTCATACGAGATATGGAGTTACGCCTTTTTTATTATCTACAGCATCTTCACAGTTTTTCCTAAATTTACCCTTTCTCACTACACATTCACTACACAAACACTATACACAGGAGGTGTGCTATGACCATCCGAGATATTAAAGAGGATTTGATAGGCTTAGGGCTTGGTGGCAATGTTGACCTGGCGACTCTCCTCTATCTATCGCTGACCATGCGAAAAGCCGAAAGGAAGATCTCCATGCTCATTACTGGACCTTCTAGCGCGGGGAAGTCATACTTAGCTGACACCGTAATAAATCTATTTCCGCAGGAAGATATTATAAAGGTATCAAGAGTAACACCTGCTGCCTTGGTAAAATATGGCGACCTTAGCAGAAAAGTACTCTTTGTCTATGAGAAGTTCAAAGATGAATTATTCGCCCAGTACATACGAGGACTAATATCCGAAGGTGAAGTTATTCACGCCACAGCGAATGAGCTATGCCGTTTGCAAGGCCCAACAACGCTTGTGGAAACAACAGCCAATCCAAATATTATAGGTATAGAGAATAAATCGCGTTGTTTTGTCGTAGGAATTAATACATCCGAGGAAGCGCGAAGCAACATACTTGAACGCCAGAAAGAACTAAGGACGATACGAGCGTTTCCGCTAAACAAGGAAACAGAGGACACCCAACGGGGACACAAGGAATTCCAAGAAAATCTGGACCCTACAATCGATGTCATAATACCTTATGCCAAAAGAATAAAACTCCATACCCTCGCCCAACATGCCCCCCGAATACTTGAAAGGGTCCTGAACGTAATTACAGCAATAGGCTTTTTGGAGCAAGGAAAAAGAGAGGTTAAGGAGTTAAATGGCCATCGCTATATAGAAGCAGAAGAGACTGATTTCTATATAGCTAAAGAGATATTACAAAAACTCCCCATAGACGAAACCGAATCCATTCTACCGGAGGATACGGTAAAGTTTATTGAAACACTTAGGGCTCACCGAAATAAACTTTACGAGCTTGGCACCTTTACGAGAGGTCACCTTTTCGACATCATCAATAAGAGCGACTATCCTCATAGAAGTAGCAAAGTAGTGATAAAACACCTCTCCGTTCTTAATCAGATAGGTTTTATCGACGAGCGTCCAGTCAGAGGCTTAAAGAATCGTTGCGAGTACACGCTAAACAAAGCATTTACGGTATTGCTAACACAGCGTTCTCCACAAAATTGTTACGCAACACTCAGTTTGACTTAGTTTTTCTTTTTTAGAGTTAAGCACAACTCGTTATAATTAAAGAAGTAGCGTCAAAGATTTTAACTTTGACCAGTTTTTCCAAAAGAAAGGAGACAAGAAATGGAAGATTTTAGAATTAAATACCGGCCACGAAAAATAGAAGAGGTGTGGGGCAATGAGCATATAAAGAAAATATGGGGTGGGTTTTCCAAAAGGAAAATGTACCCTGCGTCAACCGTGCTATACGGACAATATGGTACTGGTAAGACAACTATAGGTGAGATTATCGCCAAAGAAATAACCATCAATAAAACTGACCCAGCATTCCGGCCTTTCAGCGATATTATCAAAATTGACACAGCACTATATGACTTTGAAATGCTGCTGAAAAAACTTGAAGATATACGATGGTATCTGGGGAATCCTCCGGCAGTATTTATCGACGAGGCTCACGGTTTGCCCGAAAAATCTCAACGCTTATTTTTGGAAAGAATAGAATACGATGATTTGCATTATATTTTCGCCACAACAGAGCTAAATAAAATGCAAGGAGGTATTTTGTCAAGAAGCACAAAATTCAAGCTAAAGGCTCCTACAGTTTCTGAAGCCGAAAAGAAACTATCAAATATTGCAAAAATAGAGAACATAAATATTTCCAAAGATGCTATCAGGCTTATATGCGACTATGGAAAATGTAATCCGAGAGAATGCAAAGGCATTTTGTATGAGATTCCCCCACTCGAAGGAATGATTACAGAAAGTATTCTAAAGGAAATATTAGAACTCAATACTGATTGACGGTGTAGCAATTTTATTTAGCGAGTTAAATAATTTAACTTTTTATTTTAATTTGCAATTTGCATTTTCATCAGGTTATTATTAGAGTAACCGGGGGGTCCCCGGGGACTGTTTAATAACAATAGGAGGCAAAGCAAAGAATAAAACCACTCATTAAAGACTTCCCCGCGGAGAGGTATAAAAGGTTGACTTTAATAAAACCGAGCGAGCCGAGCCCATATATTCAATACTATAAAGGCGCCAGGACAATTTTGTATGCACAGTAATACAATCATCAATCTCGAGAAAAACATGATAGCTGTAAAACGAACCATGGAAAAAACAGGCTTGAACGTCAACCTATCAAAGCTGGAAAATTTAATAGAAGAGACTGCCAAAGGGAAGAATGAGATTGAAATGAATCTCAAGCACTCTCTCGGAACTAAAGAAGACATAAACTTCAACAGCTCCAAGGATGTGTCTACCATACTAACTGAGATCTTAGGGGTTAATCCCGTAACAACACGTTCAGGACGGTGTAGCACAGCACGGAGAATCCTAAAGGGAATCCATAACCCTCTAACTGACGAAATCATAAAATACCGTGACCTGGAACGGCTCCTATCCTCACTCAACGCAATCCACAACGCTACTGACAAGGCTAAGGGCAAGATATACTGCACTTACGACGATGCTTGTCCCTCTGGCCGTCTCTACACCAAGAGTTATTCATTCCAGAGCATCCCAGAGACAGCCAGAAGCGTTATATATGCAGATAACGGATGTTCCTTTATTCTTGCCGACTACGACTCATTCGAGCTACGCATCCTAAGCGCCCTCGCCCACGACACGTATTTCAAGGACTGTTGGGCTAAAGGTCGCGACCTGCATCGAAAGGTCGTATCAGACATGAAAGGCATTCCCTATGACAGCGTAACCAAGAAGCAAAGGCAGTTGGGCAAAGCGCTAAATTTTGGCTTGGCATATGGCATGGCAGCTGGGGGTCTTGTCCGCAAACTCGACATACCCACAGACGAAGCCCAGGCACTAATGGATAACTACAAAAGCAAGATTCCGGCAATAGAATCCTTCAAGATAGAGGCCATAAAGAAAGCCCGCGCTACGGGCTTCACCGAGACTTACCACGGACGCAAGAGATTCCTACCTGACATTACCTCGCCCTACATCAGAGACCGCAAGAAAGCCGAAAGGCGTGTAATTAACACGATGATACAAGGGACAGCCGCAGACATTGTCAAGTTCGCCCTTATCGAGCTACACGCCCAAGGATTTATAATAAATACAATGGTCCACGACTCAATATTGCTCACAGTTCCAGAGGACAGAGTAGAGTCAAGTCTAAAGCAGATAAAAGAAATCATGGAAATAGAGATAAACGGTATGACGTTCAAAGTAACATGCAGGACAGGCCACGCATGGCTCGACTGCTGCAAATGAATCGTAAAGATACTCCCGATTTGACACCTAAGGTCACTGTTAAGCCTACACTGAAAGTTTTTAGTCGGTTAAAGGTTTTGACCTTTTGGCTGAAAATAAACCTTACCCGCAGCCTGTAATAGAGCAGTTTGAAAAAGAAAGCGAGGCTATAAATGCGAGCAATTTGGCGCGGAGAAAGATTGCGGATGAGAAGGAAACAGCTCGGGCTCACCATGAAAGAACTCGCAAGCAAAATAGGGGCAGCAAAGAGTAACATAGCAATATGGGAAGCCGGAAATTCCACCCCTAACGGAGATTATCTTGTAGTGCTTTGCGAAGCCCTGAACGTGCATCCAGTTGATTTATTCGAAATTGAGCAACGCCTATAAAAAATAAAGAAGGCCTTGACAAACAGTGCAAAATAGTATACACTTGATAATGGAAATCGTTATCAAAAGGAGATGATTGTTATGCCAAGAGGAAATGGAACAGGGCCACCCTGGTGGCACGGCAGGTTTAGAGGATGCGGTTATAGAATGACCGTACCGCGGCAGGCCATATTAAATGCATTAAGCAAAACATCTAAACATCTAAGCGCCGAAGATGTTTATATGGCTGTTCATAAGATCTATCCCCATGTCGGCCTCACTACAGTCTACCGCACTTTAGAATTATTAGTTCAAATGGGACTGGTATTTAAGTTTGATTTCGGTGATGGGAGAGCACGATATGAGCTGTCAGAAGGGCCAAAAGGAGTTAGGCATCACCACCATTTAGTCTGTACAGACTGTGGTAGGGTTGTGGATTACACAGATTTTATAGATGAAGAGGTGGAGTTACTTAATCAGACCGAAAAAGGACTATCCAAAAAGTACAATTTTAAAATTACAAACCACCTTATCCAATTCTATGGAC
>JABMQH010000030.1 GCA_013203355.1 Candidatus Omnitrophota bacterium
ACTTTTCGGATATGGACGAAAGCCCTCAATCTGAAAAGGTTAAGGGCTTTTTGTTTTTAATATTTTGGGGAATAATTCCCTACCTCTTACTGTTTATACGCGGGAAATAATTGGGTGCTTTCACCCGTAAGCCTAACAAGCCTTCAATGAATATGGTAGCTTAATAAAAAGGGAAGATAAAATGATTAATCCAAATAAAGCAATAATAATTTTAGGGATCGTAACAACCATTTTCCTTGCTTTTACATCGTATAATTCAAAAAATATGATTGTTCGTACATTCTTTTATTTATCGTTGATCATCGCTATAGTGATACTAATATATACGGGTATAAATAACATGAAAAGCTCTAATGAACTAAATAAAATTAAAAAAAGAAATAATATTACTTCGATAATTGATAGAGCTGTTGGCCATAATGACAGAGAATCCTATCTTAATTTGACGCATATTGTAGAAAATTTTGGACCCAATAGGAACGCTGCTATTTCTGGAATTAGCCAAATCAAAACACAACTATCCACGATGACACATATGAAAGGCGTTACTCTCCCAAAAGATGAATCTTCCTATACTACTAAAGAGTTAATTGATATTCTGTTTTTCAATTCTCAGTATTTATTTAGAGGACGTAGTGCACAATTGCTGGCGAATCGAAAAGAGAAATATGTTCCCGAAGCACTCATTCTTGCCATTTTTTCTGATAAAGATTTCGAAGTTGTAAGAGAAGCTACTTCAGCTTTTTGTAATATAACAGGTCTCCAAAACCTTGATTTTTTTCAACCATACCATGTTTGGGGATATTGGTTGGATAACTCAGAAAGGATAAAAAAAGAAGTATTGCAAACTAATAATATTGGTGTGATTCCCTGGAAGAAATTCACAGAAAAATTGAGAAATAATATTGAAGATCAAGAATATAAATATATGATTTATTGGTGGGCAACTGCTTTAGAAATTGCAAACAAGTTTTTAATTGAAGAATTAGTCATTAATCAAAATAGGTAAAATAGGTGTCCGTGCTTTCTTATTTCTACAATACAATTATACTTCTCTTGCCTTTCTTCTTATAATTTATCCCCACATAAATGGTCACACAAAAGTTCGGATTTTTGGGGTGCCCGGGGAACCAATTTTAATAAGCCCCACTATCAGTGGGGCTTATTTTTTCCCAGGGATTTTTACCCAAAATCAAGATTTCTGTTTGCATTTTATAGGTTTGGTTGTATAATTATACATACTATAAGTTTAAAGGGTATATAATGTTAAAAACAAAAAAAGCCAAATCTGTAATTTTTTTAATACTTACTCTTATAATTATAACAGGATCACTCTCCATATTTGCTGCGCAATTCCCCAAGATATTTCGTTTTGGAAAGAAGAATGCCTTAGATGAGTGGGAAGAGAAGATATTCAAAGGCCGTGTCTTATACACAGTTAAGCTTAACAAGGCAGGCGGTTATCTTAGCGCAGAGAGCAAAAGTGCTGCGTCAGGGATTCTCTATAATATAGAATTTGACCCTAAAAAAACTCCTATGATCAGCTGGAAATGGAAGGTGCTGCAATTTCCTAAAAAAAGAATAGTTGAGGAGGAGACTGAAGGCTGGATAGAACAGGATGATTATGCAGCAAGACTCTATGTTATATTTCCAAGATTTTCCTTTGCCCTGACCAAGTCATTAGAATACGTTTGGGCCCGTGATATCCCAGAAGGTACTATTATATCAAGCCCTTACTCTGCTAACATAAAAATTATCGTTGCTCAATCAGGAGGTAGCCTGATTAAGCGATGGGTATCAGAAGAAAGAAACGTGTACGAAGATTTCAAAAAGGCTTTTGGTAAAAAGCCTGGTAAAGTTGGTGCTATCGCTATTATGACAGATACTGATAATACTCAAAGCACAGCAGAGGCAAATTATGATGAAATAAAAGTGGGGTATAAAGATGGAGAATAATAAAAGAAGAAGAAGATTCATAGGGACAGCTTTACAAAATAAGACTTTGCTATTGATATTTATTGCTGCTGTGGTACCTGCAGCTATAGTAGCTGGGTGCTTATATTATCTCATATTCGACATGCTTGCACAGCAATTGGGTATACCTGAGGCGATAGCATACAACCTGATTCCAGTCGCACGAAGGATAAACCTGATTATTTTAATAGCGTTACCTGTCAGTCTTTTTGTGATATGGATTATGGCGCTTGAGTTATCACACAAGATAGCAGGCCCAATTCACAGGCTTGAAAAAGAGCTAGATGCGAGAATCAATAATAATAAGAAAGGCCCTATCCAGCTACGTGAAAAAGATGAACTTAAATCAATAGCTGATAAGATAAATCAATTGGTGTGTAAATAATGGTATTGCAATCGGAGGGTGGTAAATGTCAAAAAAGGCATTAATAACCGGCATAACAGGCCAGGATGGTAGCTATTTAGCAGAGCTTCTTCTTTCGAAAGGCTATGAAGTTCATGGCATAGTAAGAAGGTCAAGTAGTATAAACAGGCAGAGAATAGACCACATCTATACAGGCCCGCACAAGCCAAAAGCACGTCTATTCTTACATTATGGAGATCTTAGTAATTCCGAGCAGATATCCCACATTATATATAAGATACAGCCTAACGAGGTTTATAATTTAGGGGCACAAAGCCATGTCCGCGTTAGTTTTGATATGTCAGAATACACAGGAGATATTACTGCCTTAGGCACAACAAGGCTGCTGGAATCTATAAGGAGATCCAGGAAAAATATAAGATTTTATCAAGCCTCCAGCAGCGAAATGTTTGGCAGATCACCTGTGCCGCAATCTGAGGCAACGCCTTTTTTACCAAGAAGCCCTTACGCTGTCTCTAAACTGTATAGCCATTTCATGACGGTAAATTATAGAGAAGGGTATAATCTTTTCGCAGTCAACGGTATTCTATTTAATCATGAGTCGCCGAGAAGAGGTGAGACTTTTGTCACAAGAAAGGTGACTATTTCAATAGCCAATATACTAGCAGGCAGGCAAAAGAAGCTTTATTTAGGTAACCTAAAGGCAAAGAGAGACTGGGGATATGCTCCTGAGTATGTAGAAGGTATATGGAAAATGCTTCAGCGTAAAAAACCAGAAGATTATGCTATCGGTACAGGCAAGGCCCATTCCGTGGAGGAGTTTGCAAAGTTAGCCTTTGATTATGTAGGGTTAAACCATAAAAAATATGTAGTAATAGATAAGAGATATTTTAGGCCTACAGAGGTAAAAGATCTTGTTGCTGATTCCCGTAAAGCAAAGAGGGGTATCGGGTGGAAACCAAAGGTTGCATTTAAAGATCTTGTTAAAATAATGGTAGATGCAGATATGCGTAAAGCCGAACTTACACCTATTGGAGAAGGAGATAAGATTATAAGGGAGAAGTTTCCAAATAGGTGGTGGAAGGTAGATTGAAACCACTCTTCTGCGCCCGTAGCTCAACTGGATAGAGTGACAGACTTCGAATCTGGAGGTTGCAGGTTCGATTCCTGCCGGGCGCGCCAGTTCTAGTAAAGGAATCGAAGCGAGCGAACGCCGACCAACGGGAGGAAAAGCCGTAAGTCGAAGACCGGCGTAAGTGAGCGAGGTGGGCCTCCGCAGCGAGGCACCGCCTAAGCGCAGGAGGCGATTCCTGCCGGGCGCGCCAATATATTGTACCGTCAGAAACGGGGACAGGTCCCTTTGGCTAGGAACTCTTCAAGGGATCTGTCCCTTTGCTGATACCCTTATTTCTTACAAATTACGTCAATTTTTGTGCTGCGACCTGTCCCCTTGGGACCCGTCCCCATATAGTGGAGCGGGGAACGGGAGTCGCCTCTTTCGCTCGGGCGGTGCCTCGCTGCGGAGGCCCACCTCGCTCACTGGCGCCGGTCTTCGACTTACGGCTTTTC
>JABMQH010000031.1 GCA_013203355.1 Candidatus Omnitrophota bacterium
GCTTCAGGACAGCCATTGCACGCCAACAAGAAAACATCTTTATCTTCTTTGAGAAACTCCAAAATCTCATTTATAGGCTTTTTTTCTGTAAGAATCATTTTCCACTCCTTATCCTTTCCTTTAACCCGGTTAGATTAACCAGGTTAGATATAATTGCAGGAACTTTTTGTTTTAGACAATCAGTCAACTCAAGGCCCCAACCTATCTCTTTTGGCTCTACACCTATAATAATAACCTCTCCCGGGAGGGAACCTGCTTTTTTGGCCATTGATAGTAATTCAATAATACCAACTTGATGCAGGGACAGGGCTTCGCAAGATGAGTCTTCAATTAAATGCTCAGGACGTAAAGAATATATTGTACCGGGAGCTTTATGGCCTTTTATCGCATCTATTATTACCAGCTTCTCTATCTCATTAATTGGTGGAAGGCAATCAAGGCCAGCTGTTCCTCCGTCGATAAGTTCGCAATTCTCAGGAAGGCTGCATTTTTCCAATTCCTGAATGATATGCACCCCGATACCTTCGTCTTTTAAAAGGATATTCCCCAGCCCTAAAAAAACTATTTTCTTAGACAACTTCAAATTCTCCGATCTCTTTGCCCTTCGGTGTAATTAAATGAACTGAACAGGCAAGGCAGGGGTCAAAGGCGCGTATAATGCGTACGATCTCAAAAGGATTTTCTTTATCTTTGATCTTGGTTCCAATAACTGCCTGCTCTATTGGGCCCGGCTGATCTTTGTCATCCTTAGGCGAGGCGTTCCATGACGTTGGCGTAATAATCTGGTAACGTTCGATCTTTTTATCCTTTATTGTTATCCAGTGGCCGAGACTGCCTCTAGGCGCATCGGTCATACCGGCACCCTCTGCTTCCTGAGGGATTTCATATTCGGTATATATCGGCTCGCCAGGCTTTAATTCCGTTATCCAGCCTGCCATGGCATCCGCAACAATTTTGCACTCAATGGCCCTTGCCGCATGACGGCCAAGCACAGAGAACAGGTTCTCCGGCTTTGCGTTAAACGTAGTCAGCACGTTATCGACCAGACTTGTTATCTTTGGATCCTTTTTTAAATAACCTATTAACATATGGGCTAAAGGCCCAACCTCGAAGACCTTTCCCTGATAGCGCGGAGATTTTAAAAACGAATATCCGGTCTTCTTTTCAGGCTCAGGGATGGTTTCACCGGCGCTTGGGTTTTTACCGGAAATCGAATCTGCATACCAGGAGTGTTTTACATCTTCGGTGATATTATCTGGCTTAAAACCATTTAATTTTAATCCTTCACAGGCACCCGCTTGAAATAAAAGTCCATTCGCTAATTCAAAACCGCCATAAGCAAGAAGGTTGCCGCAACCTTTGCCTACTGCGAAGTAGTCGCTATAAATCTTTGCTACGGCTATGACATCAGGTATGTAAGCATTTTCGATAAAATCGCGTATCTCGTTTAACCGCCACAAGAAGTTTGCGATTTTATCTTCTGTCGGTTTTTCAGTAACGCCTCCGGTAACTATTCCGATGTTGTGAGGCATTTTTCCCCCGAAGATAGCCAACATCTCATGGGCATTACGTCTAATATCAAGGGCCTGCACATAGTGGCCTACTGCCTCTTGATTAGCCTTGTCAGGCAGTCGATAGTCTCCTTCGTAGCGAGGTGTAAAAGGCGTTATATCTCCAACAGCTTTTTTTGCATCCACATAATCCAAGGCAGCGAGATGATAGAAATGGAGGATATGAGACTGAAGGAAGTTAGAAGCAAGTATCAAATTGCGGATAATCCGCGCGTTGTGTGTAAGTTTGCCGGTTAGACCAACGGCAGCGTCAAGACACATGGCGGATCCCTTAGCGTGGATTGCCGGACAAACACCACAGACCCGCTGGGATAGGCGATTAGCATCACGCGGGTCTCTTCCTTTTAATATTAACTCAAAGCCGCGAAAGAGAGTACCTGTGCTCTTGGCTTCTTTTACCGTACCGTTTTCTACTACAACCTCAATCCCTAAATGACCCTCTATGCGTGTTACCGGGTCTATCGTGTATTTATAGTTATGCATTTTTTAGTATCCTCCACTGTTATCTTTTCATAAAGAGGGGAAGTGCAATCCGGAAATGCGGGCTCAACACATCCTAAGCAAGGCGAGCCTGCCTTTACGCACCAGTTCGCGCCGTTATTCCATTGCCTAATGGGACAATCGGCATAAGTATAATGCCCCTTACAACCTGCCTGATAGAGACAACCGTCATCACCCGGGTGCTTTGCAAATTTTCCTTTGTCAAAATCTGCCCTCCGCGGGCAGTTTTCATGAACAAGTTGACCGTAAAAAAGTTTCGGGCGACCTATATCATCCAGGTCCAGCTGCCTTTCAAGAAGAACAGCGGCAATTGTACCCATAAGCCAATCGGGATGCATCGGGCAACCGGGGATATTGATTACAGGTGTCTTGATCTTTTTTTCATCAAATAATTCTTTTACTCCCTTGCAGTCGGTTGGATTGGGTTTAGCGGCGGGAATTCCGCCAAATGAAGCGCACGTACCAACGGCAATTGCCATTGCAGCGTTTTTGCCTAAGGACTCAACGCTTTCCAAAAGGGTTTCGTGCTTACCGTCCTTTTGTCCTACGCTTCCAAAGATGCCGTTTCTTGCGGTTGGTATAGCACCTTCCACCAATAATACATATCCGCCTTTTTTCTTGGTATCATGCAGGACCTCAATCACCGGTTCACCTTGGCCGGCCATTATCGTTGCGTGAAACCGCAGATTGACATGCTTCCCAGGTACGATCTCATCAAGCAAAAGATTTTTTATTTTAGGACTCGCTGCATTTAATAAGGAAACGGAGCAACCTGTGCAACCGGCTCCTTGCAGCCATACGGCAGGAATTTCTTTAGTGGGCATGATAACTTCCTCCTAATTGTTTTGTAATGATTTTATTTTAACAGTAAGCAATGTAATTGTCAAAGTTTATTTCTGTGTTTTTCTTGACTTGAGTTAAGTTTAATGATAAAATTTAATTTCTACCAATAAAAGGAGCTATAACCATGAGCAAGCTTCAAGAGAAATTAGAAAAGCATGAGTTTGTAGTCACTTCTGAGATAGGCCCCCCTAAAGGCACAAACATAGAACCTCTCTTACATGAAGTAGAAGAGATAAAGGATAGGGTTACCGCAATCAACGTAACCGATAATCAATCTTCAGTAATGAGGTTTGGTTCTTTAGCTACGTGCCGATTCCTTAAGGAACGGGGAGTTGAATCAGTATATCAACTTGTAACGCGTGACCGCAATAGAATTGCTCTTCAATCCGATCTTTTAAGCGCATACAGTTTAGGGGTTGAGAACGTTCTTTGTCTAACAGGGGACCATCCGTTTGCAGGGGATCATCCAGAGGCAATGCCGGTGTATGACATTGATTCAGTCCAGCTGATTAAGGTTGCCCAGGGACTTACTGAAGGAAAAGATATGATGGGGAATCAATTGGATGGCGCTCCGAAATTCTTTTTAGGAGGGGTTGTTAACCCTGGCGCAGATCCTATTGAGCCCCATATTATAAGGATGGAGAAGAAGGTAGAAGCGGGGGCACGATTTTTTCAAACACAACCGGTCTATGAAGTAGATAAGTTTGCCCGCTTCATGGAACAGACAAAACATATTAAAGCACCCATTCTAGCCGGTATAGTGCTTTTAAAATCCGCAGGAATGGCAAAGTTCATGAATGAGAATGTAGCAGGTGTTTTTGTCCCGCAGAATTTAATAGATGAAATGAAAGCCGCATCCAAAGAGGACCGGCCCAAGAAGTCCATTGAGATAGCAGTACGGCTTATTAAGAAATTGAAATCTTTGTGTCCAGGCGTTCATATTATGCCGCTTGGATGGGATAAGTACGTTCCCGCAATTTTAGATGGCGCGGGATTATAAGATACAGAATGAAAATAGCGTTTACTGGTAAGGGTGGGGTTGGGAAGACGACATTGGCAAGTTTGTTTATTCAGACCCTTTCCAGAGGTGAAAAGGAAGTCCTTGCGGTTGATTGCGACCCGGATAGTAATTTGGCAAGGACGCTTGGGTTCAAGGACGCAGACAAGATTACTCCCATTGCTGATATGGAGGATATGATCAATAAAAGGATGGGGGTAGAGAAAGGCAACAAGTCATTTTTTAAGCTGAATCCCAAGATAGATGATATACCGGAAAAATTTTCCAGAAACAAAGAAAACATTAAATTAATTGTCATGGGGGCAGTAGAAAAA
>JABMQH010000032.1 GCA_013203355.1 Candidatus Omnitrophota bacterium
CTATGGGTAAGCTATGATAACAACGCATCCTTCCCTAATATACATGGCTTAAGCCCTGTATCTATAACCACAGGAGACTTAAACGGAAATGGACAGGATGATGTTGTAGTTTACTTTGGCCCGGCTCAAGGTATATGGGTTTATTATGATGGGACGACTTGGGGGCATCTGCATAGTGAGTAGTGGAGAACATGATGAAAACAACACCATTTTTTCTAGTTATAGGTTTGGTTTTATGCGCTATGCCAATAGAAGCAATGGCAGAAAGCCGCGCTACTCCTTATATAAAGGATTACAGTGCAAAGGACAATATGGCTTTAGCTTTACCCAGCAACCTTTATGCACGCGCCTCTGGCTACAGATGCGATGCATGGAAGAATATTAATATTGCTTATACTAATAAAGTAGCTACGATGAAGATAAAAATGCTTTTTAAGTATACTGCCTTGGTGGGTTTCGTGCTGTTGATATTATGTATAACATTCGCATATGCGGCGGAGAGCTAAATGAAAAACGATCTATTTTTTGAGTCCATGCTTTATATTTCTCTTTTTAACACAGAAAAGTCAACCGGGAAAAACATTGGCAGCAACACGGAAAACTTTACATGGACACCTGCCAAAGATCATATAGGAGGACACTATACTACAATTGTTACTGAAGACAACGAGGGCCTATGCGATACCGAAACAATGTCATCACGGTAATGGAGCCTATTTGCCACACCCTAACCGTAAAAATGGCAGAGCATGGCCCTCGTTTGAATTAATGATTACAGGCGATATAAACTCTGATGGCAACGATTAAACTATTGTTGATTTTGCCCACCCAAAGAATGTGTCATTCCCTATGGTTAAGAGTTAAAAAAGGTAGTTGTATTTGCTTGACTTTTACACAGTCTATGGTATACTTGTAATAGAAAGTCGAAGAAAATCTGGAGAAAGGCAAATTAAAATGATATTTTTTTTACTTGCTTATTTAAGATTTTTAAAAAGTAGAAGGAGGGTGCCGAGATGAGAGAACTATTATTCAAGGCCTTAACTTCACAGCAAAGCAATAAGCGTGATTTCTGTGTGCAGGAAGTAGTCGAGAGAAACGGCGTCCGCGCAAAAACAGAGAGGCGCTCTCTTTATTTTGTAACAGGCAAAGTGCCTATTGAAGACTGCAATGATATCGAGCAGGTGGCAAAGCTCAAGCTTTCAAACCTTCCATGCAAAAAACGGCATTCATACGCCTTAAGGGTGCACAATATACAGCGTGGTGAAGACAAATTAATGTGCAAGACAATGGGCTCATTCTACGCTGTTTGCGAAAATGACATATACCGCATCGCTTTCATGCATTCATTTAAAGTTACTTTTGAAAATCTGACTTCGAGTCAAAAAGAATAACATATTAATCGGAGGTAAGCTATGCCATACACAATTGGATATTGGATCGCAATGAGACAGGTACGCGCAATCGAGAAGCTGTTGGATGAGCTTGAGCATCGATTCGCACATAAAAAGGCTACATAGGCACTTAATATTCTTGTTTACCCGGTGTCTGTCACTATATTTTTAGTATCCGGCACCATATTTTTTAATTCGATATTAAAGACGTTTAAAAAGTAGAGGAATACGATGCTTCGTATTTCGCAGATATTGCACGCGGGGCACGGCCATGAGAAAATCAAATAGAGTTATGTGAGTGAGTTAGAACTTAACATCAATTCCCGTTTTAATTGACCACTGACTTGTATCAGCTTTAAATTTGGATTGCTTCCGGATGTATTTGTAGGTAAGTTTTAAATCGAGGTTATTTGCGAATAATTTTTTAAGGAATTCTATCTTGGCTTCAGATTTTCGTTCATCTCCTGTAGCATCGGAAGGATGATTGTAGTGCTTGAAAGTAAAACTGGGAACAAGTTCCCAGTTATTTTTTATTCTGTATAAAAATTCAGTTTTTATAAGCTCCTTTATGTAATCGCGGGAATCTGTTGGATTAAAATCGGATTCCTTGTGTTGAGTTTTTACCGAAAGGTTTATTTTTTTGACCTTATCCTCAAAGATTTTAAATTTGGTTTTGTTCTCAACAAAATAATTCTGATAGCTGGTCCCGCCATCCTGGTAATCCCGTTTTGTCCATCCATACTTAAAGGAAGTGTCGATCTTTTCTATCAAGGGGTGCTTACTGGTTATGTGCCATTTTTTATATTTAAACCATAGATCATCGTCCCTATCTTCGTCTTCCGAGTCTTTGGTGTCATTCCTCCCGATTTTATAAGCGCTTTCCACCTTGGAAAGATGGGGTAGGCCTACTTTGTAAGAGGAGGCAAGCCTTAAGGTGTTTTCTGCTCTATCTTTTCCGGTGCCATCATAATTGATGCTTTGTAACTTATAGGAAGGATTTATCTTCAGCCGCTTATCAAAAAACTTCATCCAACTGCCTAATTTCGTAAATATTTTCAGCTGGTCCGCATTGGAGCTTTGGTAGTCATAGTTTATGAATCCGCTCTTCCAGTTCACTGCCCATAGGTCTTCGTGGTTATGGCTAAGCCCAACAGCAATATTTGAGCGTTCGTATTCACGGGATGGTGAGTTCCTGTAGTCCTTTTGAGAAAAACCAAAATCAAAATCCATCTTCACGGGGTCTAATTTAAGGCCCTTCAGGGTATGATCTACGCCAAAATGCCAAATGTTGGAATCTGCGTCAAGGTTATCGGATGTCTCATAATCCTTATAATACCGCCTGTAGGAAAAATTCAATTTCGTAAGCTCGGAAATCTCAGTATCAAAGCGGGTAAAAAAACGGTAATACTCTACATTTCCAGAAGAATCCCTTTCTTCAAGAAAATCCGTAACGGATATGTTGCCAGTTTCATAGGTGGTTGAAATCTTATTCTGGGAAGCAAGGGCGGGGGAGGCTAAAATCCCCAGTACGGCTACAAGTAGGATAACAACTGATTTCTGCATTATGATATTCTACCAAAGGAGGGCTTTTCGTCAAGTCAAAATTACATAAAATAATCCTCAAATTTTATTGACGAAATTTTTTGAGTATGCTAAACTACCCGCATATGAACCCAGCCCCTTCTTACTACGTAGAAGTTCTCCGAAATAAGAAGGGGTTGGATAAGAGCGCAGGGAGCATAACAGGATGCAAAAAACATTGAAAATTGCCGTATTAGGCGATGGGGGATGGGGTACAACTTTAGCAATATTGCTAAGCATGAAAGGGTGCAAGGTTACCCTGTGGGGAGCCTTCCCTAAATACATAGACTTCCTGAGCCAAAAGCGGGAAAATAAAAAGTTTCTACCTGGGATAAGGATCCCTAATAGTGTACTATTAACATATAATATCAAGGCTGCGGTAACAGATAATGATATAATAGTCCTGGCTATCCCATCGCAGTATATGCGTAAAGTTTTAAAGAAGATACCTCAGCAGGCGGGTAAGCGTATTTATGTAAGCGTCTCGAAAGGCATTGAAAATAAAACGCTTCTCAGGATGTCCGAGGTTATAGAGCAGGAGTTAGGCAGAGTAGATCTTGCGGTTTTGTCCGGACCTACGATATCGTATGAAGTCGCGCGAGGAATGCCTACGACAGCGGTTGTGGCTTCAAAAAAACCCGGTATATCAAAATTTGTCCAGGGAGCTTTTAACACACATGAATTCAGGGTTTACAACAGCAGTGATGTAACCGGCGTAGAATTAGGCGGTTCATTGAAAAACATTGTTGCTATTGCTGCGGGAATATGCGATGGATTTGGATTTGGGCCAAACTCAAAGGCAGCTATCTTAACAAGAGGCCTGGTTGAAATCACGAGGCTCGGTACTGCTATGGGTGCCAAAAAAGAAACCTTTTCAGGTTTGAGTGGCTTAGGTGACATGGTTACAACCTGCATCAGCACGCACGGCCGCAACAGATGGCTTGGCGAGCAGATTGGAAAGGGGAAACTCTTGAGAGAAATTTTAAGACACACCGAAATGGCCATAGAAGGAGTTCCTACTGCTAAGTCGGCTTACCTCTTAGCCAAGAAGCACAAGGTTGAGATGCCGATAACAGAGCAGATCTATAAAATTTTATACAAGGATAAATCTCCAAACTTAGCGGTTAAAGAATTATTGCTCCGGCCCATGAAGGCCGAAACTATTTAATGTACTTTGATACCTTCCTTTTAGGAAGGATGATTTCTTAAAGAAGGAAACCACGTTCTCCTTTAAGGAAAGATGATTTCCTAAAGAAGAAAACCACGTTTTCTTCTTTAGGATGGTTCGAGGCCTCAAGACAGAGGCCAATAGTCCTGTAAGGAAGGGAAAATATTAAAAGGGAAACTACGTTTCCCTTTTAAAGAAAACCAGCCGCATTGCGGCTGCAGCGCGCGAAACGGTTTTCTCAACGGGGGGTGGCCTAGCTTGGTTTAGGGCACTTGCTTGGGGTGCAAGAAGTCATGGGTTCAAATCCCATCTCCCCGATCAAATATAAGAGGGTAAATAATGAAAAAAATAAATGTTGGGTTGGTTGGTTTTGGAACTGTAGGAAGCGGAGTTGTAGAGGTTTTGCAGGCACAAAAGAAGGTGCTTAAGAATCTTACCGGGTTGGATATTGATTTAAAGTACATCTGCGATAAAGATATAACCTCCAACCGGGGCATTAAAGTCAACAAACGGGTACTGACCAAAGATCTAAAAAAGGTATTGAACAATTCCGAAATAGACATTGTTGTAGAATTGATCGGGGGGATACACCCGGCAAATGAAATTATACTGGCGGCTTTAAAAAACAAAAAGCATGTTGTTACCGCAAACAAAGCGCTTTTGGCGGAAAATGGCAGTGAGATTTTTAGAACCGCAAAAATGTCCAAAAGGGAAGTGCGGTTTGAGGGAAGCGTAGGGGCAGGTATTCCAATCATAAAGGCATTAAGGGAAGGGTTTGCTGCAAACAAGATAACTGCGATTTACGGAATTATAAATGGGACCTCTAATTATATACTCTCAAGAATGAGCGATGAGGGGTGCACTTTTGGCTTTGCATTGAAAGCGGCCAAAAAAATGGGGGTTGCCGAAGCCAACCCGAGATTAGACATCAATGGGGCCGATTCCGCCCATAAGCTGATACTTCTTACCGAATTAAGCTTTGGCGTATCCGCGAAGATGCGCCAAGTCTATTGCGAAGGGATCCTGGCAATTGAGCCGCGCGATATTAAGTATGCAAGGGAGATGGGGTATGCGATTAAGCTCCTCGGAGTTGCGAAACGATCCGGGAATAAGGTTGAAGTGCGGGTCCATCCTACACTGGTTCCTGTTTCTCATCTGCTCGCAAATGTTAAAGGTGTATACAACGCGATCTATGTAAAAGGTGACCTGATTGGAGAAACATTATTGTATGGTGAAGGGGCAGGAAAATACCCAACCGCAAGCGCGGTCGTTTCAGATATAATAGATTTGGCGAAGTTGATCGGAGAAGGCAATGCACCACAAACGGCTATGCTTAAAGCAACTCATTCTCCTATTTTGACCATTAGAAAAATGGAAGAAACAAAGTGCAGGTATTATATACGCTTTTCAGCCGTGGATAAACCGGGAGTTTTGGCCAGCATATCAGGGATTTTAGCCAAAAGCGATATCAGTATCTCCCATGTTACCCAAAAAGAACAGCATCGCGAGAAGGTAGTTCCTATAGTGATGATGACCCATTTGGCGCAGGAGCGGAATCTACGAAAGGCGTTAAAATTAATTGATAAATTACCGGCAATCAAGAAGAAAACGGTAGCGGTAAGAATGGAGTCGTTATGATTCCCGTTAGACCTCTTCAGGCGCACTACATAAATTTTGGTCTCTATGAAACTTATAATACGGTTATGCATAATTCATTACATAAATTATGGTCTTGCGGGAAGAAAATACACAGATTTGGAGGTCTAACGGGATGATGTGGCATGGAGTAATTAATAAATATCGCAAATTTTTGCCCGTAACAAAAAAAACACCTGTTATAACCTTAAATGAAGGAAACACCCCTTTAATCTACTCAAATTTTTTGACCACCTTAGTAGGAGGCGGCTCAAAGGTATATGTCAAATACGAAGGCCTTAACCCAACTGGTTCTTTTAAGGACAGGGGAATGACGGTTGCGGTTTCAAAGGCAGTAGAAAAGGGTTCGGATGCTATAATCTGCGCATCAACCGGTAATACCTCTGCTTCCGCAGCCGCATATGCCGCAAGGGCAGAGATCAATTGCATTGTTCTTATACCAAAAGGGGCAATCGCATTGGGAAAGCTGGCGCAGGCATTGATTCACGAAGCTCAGGTTTTGGCTGTAGATGGAAATTTTGATGATGCCTTTAAGCTTGTTGTTGAAATCACTGAAAAATATCCGATTACCCTTGTAAACTCTATTAATCCATTTAGGATAGAGGGTCAAAAGACGGGTTCTTTTGAGATTTGTGACCAGCTGGGATCTGTCCCGGATTACCATTTTATACCGGTTGGGAACGCAGGGAACATAACCGCTTACTGGAAAGGTTACAAGGAATACAAAAAAGCAGGAATCACTAATAAGCTTCCAAGGATGATGGGTTTTCAGGCGCAGGGCGCAGCGCCGATAGTCAGGGGCCACGTTGTAAAACATCCCGAGACTATTGCAACGGCTATAAGAATCGGGAATCCGGCAAGTTGGGAACGGGCAGAGCAAGCGCGCGATGAATCAGGCGGAACGATTGACATGGTAAGCGATGCAAAGATCCTCGAGGCATATAAATTACTCGCAAGTGAAGAAGGTGTATTTTGCGAACCGGCATCGGCAGCTTCAATCGCGGGGTTGATCAAATTAGTCAGAAAAGGCTTCTTTAAAAGGAAAAAGAGATTAAAGATTGTATGTATTTTAACGGGACACGGCTTAAAGGACCCGGATAGGGCAATAAAAAGTATCAAGAAACCAAAGGTAATAAAACCAACTATGGAAGCGGTTTTAAAAGAGATAGGTTACTAAGGGGGTTTTTATGAAATACATTGTGTTAGTCGGGGACGGAATGGCCGATAGGCCATTAAAAGAGCTGGATGACAGAACCCCTCTTGAAGCAGCCAGAACTCCAAACATGGATTACATTGTTAAGCATGGACAGATTGGCAGAGCGATCACTATACCAAGCGGAATGGAACCCGCAAGTGACGTTGCAAACCTTTCTATTATGGGCTATGATCCAAAAAAATATTATTCCGGGCGAGGGCCCTTAGAGGCGGCGAACATGGGTGTGGCATTGGATGAGTTTGATATAGCTTTCAGATGCAATCTTGTCACCGCTTCGGGAGATGTTATGGCTGATTATAGCGCCGGTCATATTTCTTCGAAAGAATCACGGATGCTCATTAAATATCTCGATGACCATTTAGGAAAGA
>JABMQH010000033.1 GCA_013203355.1 Candidatus Omnitrophota bacterium
CCGTTAGTAATTACAAGGTCTATACCGAGATCCGTGTCCTTGCCTACATCGGCATTTTGCATGCAAAAAGCCCCGGGTGAAACCTTGATGCCTTCGGCATAAGAGCCGGTGCAGGTTGCTATAACAAGCAAAAACCCCAGCACTAATGCTAACGGCACTCCTTTAAATAGTGTATTCATTGCATTTTCTCCTTCCTGCTAAAAGAACGTTAAAACCGAACCTTGTCGTTATGCGGCTACAATCGCTACGGTTATCACTATGGTCTGCTCTGCGCCCGTGGCAACACTGGTCGGGCTGTCAAAGTCATAATACAGCCACGTGTCAGCGCCGCTTGCAACAGCAGTAGCGCCCGTAACATCCTGGGCAGAGGTAGTTAACTGCGTACCGCTTGCTACGCTAGGACTTACCTGAGTTGCGCTATAACCTTTGGACATTATCGCGTATTTATCGGCGGCGGCTGCAGCATCCACTGTCCAGGCTGCGCCTTCATTGCTTACATAGGACTGGATATCAATAGTCTGGCTGGTGCTGCCAAGCGCTACTTTGACTCCGTCTGATTCGGTCATGGTACTGGTGACGCTTGTAGCTATGCTGCCGATAGCCCATGCAGTGTACGTGGTGCCATCCCACGCCTGATCATACTGCACTATCTGCATTTCCATAAAGTTAACTGTAACGGTAATGTTGAAAGTGGCGCTGCTGGCTGCGGACGCCTCTCTGGGGAAGGCGACACACGCTATCCCCACGATAAGAAAGATACTTAGTAACTTCTTCATTTGCCTTTCCTCCTTTTTTGGTTAATCTTTTCCTGACATTACAAAAGCTTATCCCTGTTTTTCACCCCCCTTTCTTTCTTGGAAGAGTAGGATACGTCCCTACTTTTCCTTATTTTCTACTAGTGCCCCCTGCACCCGATAGTAACGGTAATCGTCTCCTCGTCTCCTTGCGTAACTGAAGACGGTGTTTTAAGGTAGATGTATAATTTTTCTCCCGAACTCGCGGCTACGTTATCGCCGTCGCTTGCGCCTTCATAAAGCCCGTTTCCGGCGCTTTGGGTCGCCCATCTTGTGGTTCCGTCAATAAGGTCATACGTTGTGGAGAAATTACCTTCCGGCGGGGCGCTGTTTCCGTTAAATAGCCCCATAAGCACGCATTGGTTTTCTCCCGCTGCGCTTGCGAATGCCCAGTTTGTACCTGTTGTCGACACGCTAAAGTCCTCTGCTCCCGTCGAGTCGTTTTTTACCAAAACACAATTCGCTGTATCCATAATAGTTACGTTATTTACATCTTTTGAGCCCACAGCCCAGGTTGTATAATAGTCTGTATCATTCGCATTGCGTAAGACAACCGAAATAGTAATTTCCTCACTCCCAAAATTGAGCAAATCATCTCTTTCGCTCTCATAACTGGCTTTAATCCAGGCGGCGCTTCTGTTTATAGCAGAAACCCTAAGCTCATCCAGCGTTGCTTGGAGAGGATGGCTTTTCTTATCTCCAAAGCCGGGGTTCTCACCATTTGTATTCCCTATCCTTGCACCACTAACATCTACGTTGCCATCACCCTGGGTTTGTTGTTGGTCTAACTCGCCGTCTATATAAAGGAACTGGACAGAACCGGTATGGCCACCGCACACATAGTGCCAGCTACCATCATCATAACTACTAATACTGTCCAAATAATTATTGGCTCTGTTATACTCCTCTCTATAAGCAATTTTTCCGGAAGCGAGTATTACAAGTGCGTGGCCATATGTAAGTTTTCCGTCTTCTAATATTGTCCCATCATGAAGTGTGCTAAACTTCACCCAAACACTATAAGTATGAGCCCCACCAACACCCCAATGAGGATTATCCCCAAGATAATCATCACCATCAAAATAATCTCCTTTGCCGGCTATCCCCGCAACATCCATATTCCCATCCGGCGCAAAGTACTCCTCTGCATCAAAAGCGCCCAATGAATCAAGGGCATTTTCATCTGCGGCATCATGGTTTAAATGATATACGCTACGATAATCGGAACTCCAGACATTCTGTGCGGCAGTCGAAGCAATATCACCCACATAAGTAGTGTTATCGCTTTGACTCCCGTCATAGTACAGGTATAACTCCGTATCGGCGCTATCGCTTACACTATCTGTGCCGGAAACCTTAACCCAAAGCCAAGCCTCGCTACTGGTTATCGGGCTGGCAACATAATTCCATTTCTCAATTTCTACATAACACTGGGTTGTACCGTCGCTTTTGGTAACAGCTATTTTTTTGTCATTGGCTCCAACCTCGGTAAAAACAGCGGTAACATCTTCATTGTTAATTCCCGAGGACGAACTCAAGCGAACGAGAATAGGAAAATCGGACAATGGGGCATTTATATCTCCGTTATCTATTGAAAGTTTAACACGTTTTGCCCAAGTACCAAGCCAAGCGGCCCGGGCCTCCTGCTCTATTGCCAGCGTAACAACGATTGCTATTATTAATATCACGCCTATTTTGCGATTCATAACATTTCTCTTTCTTTTTTATCTTTTATATGCCTCGTCATTGTTCCTCCCCATATCCGGTTGTAGGGGTTTGGCTTTGCGGTAATTCAAGTTCTTTTCTAATTTCTTCAAGCGTCAACCCTTTATCTTTAAACTCTTTTATTTTGGACATTTTCTCCAGAGTCTCGCTTTCTTTAAATAACCTGTATCTGCCCTGAGTATACTCACATATCTTTATTAACGCTAAATTAGAATAATATCTTATGGTAGAAGGCAAGACGCCTGCTTTAGCGGCTATTTCTCCTGATTTTAGTAATCCTTGTTTTAATCTGTCTTTTCTTTTTAAAGTTACCATGCTAGGCCTCTCTTTCTTTAAACTTGCAACTTTAATCTTTAAACTTTATACTTTAACTTTTAGACCGTAAATACTTAAAGTATGCCTAACAAAAGTTAGTTTGTCAAGGCCGTGGGACGAAATTGGTAATTCCGGGGACACAATACTTAATTGCTTTAAAATAGAGCCGTTGTCGCCTTTTCCATACGTCGCCGTAGGCGACACCTGTGTAAAGAGGATAGGATTTGAAAAGGGAAGGAGAATATTTCTCCTTCCCTTTTCATTCAGAATAATTCCTATTAGGAGGGGGATGACGGCCCCGACGCAGTCGGGGCGCCAGAAGAGGGAACCTAGGTTCCCTCTATGGAAATTAAAAACCCCTTTCAATGAAAGGGATTTTTAATTGGCGGAGAGGCAGGGATTCGAACCCTGGGTACTCCTCTTTCCTGTTCAAATTATACAATTTTGTCCATAGTTTGTCCACTTTTTTGTCCTCAATTATGCAAACTGCTTCGCTGCATGTTCGTAGATTTGTCTTAACTGATCCGGGTCTATAGGTGTTATTGGTAATAGCTTTATAAGTTTATAGAGCGTTTTTAGAAGATCATTAAATCCTCTCTCTTGTACAGTTGCCAGGGTTACTATATTATTGGCTGTCAAGCTAACGTCCTCTCCGCCAAGGGATTTACATAAGGCACTGTATCGCTCAATAGCTGGCTTTATATGGTCTCTTATGAATGCGGGATTAAGCTCTCCACCATTACCTGTTTTGTTTCTTGCTATGTCGATTGCTATAAGGCCCAGCACTGTGCCCCTTATAAGCCCCCCTTGGTCGTTTTGCCAGCCTATAGGAATGACCTGGGTTTCTGTATAACTTAAACCTCCTAATCTATCCTTTAAAATACGCTGTATATCGGTATTGGTTTTTATTTCGCCTTTAAGCAGGGGAAATAAAGTTATAGTATTTTCTTTCGTTCTTCTATCGCCCACTTTTTTATCAAATTCTTTAATCCTGCCTTTATCTAAATCGAAACGCCTATAAACCGCTTGGCTTACTTCTTCATTCTTTCCTGTGGAATAATATAACTCTATATAGCTGTTAGCTCCTTGAAGGCTTTGTAGCAATTTCTTAGAATTATCCACACCTGCAAGCTCTAACTCTTCAACAGAGTAACGAAGTAAAACAGGGTTTCTTGGGTCGGTTAAAGGTAAGGATGTAAGGGGTGCATTAGCTTTTATGAACTCATTATGTGCCTGAATTGTTTCTGCCATGCCGACATCTGTCGCAACGCTCCCGGCTCCATTAATAGATGTAAGATCAAGGGGGGTGGCCGCTCTGTTTTTATCGGAGATTTGGCCTACGGCTAAATTTCTCGAAACTTTTTCAAGTTTTTTAACCCGGGGAGCAAATTGAGTAGCTACGCTTGAATAGTCTCCTTCGGCTCCACCTAAAGCGCTTTTGACCTCTTCGGCCAATCCAATCTGATGTTCAGGCAAAAGTCCTTGTTTATCAAGAAGTCTTTCGAGATCTCTCAATTTTGTTCTATATTTCATCCTGGCAACGAAAGAATATATTGACCTGCGAATTTCTCTAGCCCACATATATAGTGAATAAAAATGTTTCAATAAAAAGAAATTTGTTTTATTTTGCCTCATTGCTTCTCTAGCTTTAACGCCAGGTACGAGATAAGTTCCCGCTGAGGCTAATATTTGGTGTCCCATCCCTCCACTCATAGGGTTAACGTCTGCAGCCGCATACACCACGCTTTTGATACCGAGTGCACATATAAGCTGCGCACATCTTGGACAGGGTTCTAAACTAACAAAAATAGTTTTGGTTGTCATCGCATTACCCAGCTGTTCGTTCAACCACTGAAATCGCTTAATTTCTTCTTCTGTAAATTTGGGTGAAGTTTTTAAAGCATAATGAAGGTATTCAATTGTAGCTTCAATTCTTCTTTGGTTATTAAATTGAACTCCTTTGGACAACATACCGTTTAGCACTGTTTCCATAGCGTTCAATATTGCCAAACGCTCTGCATGTTGCTGGCCAAAGTGATTTACGCTGCTTCCTACGGCTTTACCATTTTCATCAACAACTGTAGCCCCTATTCGTGCCACCGGCGAAAGCGGAAACGGTTTCCTTGTATAATCTACAAGATTTATTACTCGTTCCATTAAAATGTCAACTGTGTCTGGATGCTGCAATATCGATGGGAGAACTACATTTCGTTCTAGCGTAGTCTCTTCTTGTAATTCCAATGGACGCTTAAAAACAAGAAAGGCCTTAGGTGGCATTAAATCTAGTTTTTCGTCAGTTTGTTGTATGAAATCTGCTTTAATCGTTTGAAATCCGAAACTCTCAAAAATCGCTTGCCAATACCTCATTGTTTCAAAGCTGTAAGGCAATGGGACATTAGGATGGTATCTTGTCAGGCGATTTCCAAACCAATCAAAAAATACTAATAATTTCTTCTTTTCTTCATGTGAAAAGGATAAGAACTGTTTTATTAATTTATCTGGATCTGTCGCATAATCTGCTTCTTCAGGATAACTGTCCTCAATGATAATCACATGTCCACCAGGTCTGAGAATGTTTAATAAGTGCGATAATATATCTTGCCGGAAATGAGACGCTATATGGTGCAACACCAAAGATATTATAATAGTATCAACTGAATTTGGCTCCAGAGAGGTATTGTCTACGCTGGGTTGAGTAACAAATCTTATGTTTGGATTGGCAGAATCGGTTTCCGGTGGGACAAAATCCGAAATAATTGCTTTTTCGATCTGGTTTTGCGTATCTACCAATACCTGCATTAGCTCTTCCGACATATCAGTCGTTTGTCCGCCAAAATCAAGGACTGTTGGACCTCTAATGAACGGCTTGAGGCGTTCCGCTAAATATTTAACTTTCGAATGTCTGAATAGCCTTAGTGCTTCTGCATATACAGAATTGTAATCTGTCAACTCTGGAAATGCTTTTTGGACTTCTTTAATAGCTTCCTCTGGATTATTTGCATTTTGTTCTAAAATTTCTATTATTTGGTCTATTTTTTCAACTGATAAATTGGCGAGTGTCCAATACTTTTTTTGTCTGTTGATAATAAACTCTTTCAGATGTGGATTCTTTAAAATTGCTAACGGTTGGATGGGTGCCGGCAAAGCCTTCACCCTATGAATGGTCTGTCTATTTATATGGTCATTTATTCGAGTTGTTTCTGTCTTCTGCCAATCCGTGCCTGGGATAAGGGTTTTTTGTGCATTTTGATCAGCAGTTTTATCTGTATCCACTTCACTTATGAATTCATGATATGCGTTATTAGCAATCTCATAGATGTCAATAATAAAACGTTTGTCGTCTAAAGACGGGTGTTTTGTTATTCCGAGCAAGCTTAATCTTTTGCGTTGGTCTTGTGGCAATACCCCTTTTCCCTGAAAACATTCTAAAAGCGTTAAGGCTACTTGTATTCGTTTGGCAGTTTTTCGAAAGTGTTCGTCCTCGGATTTTTTCTTAATAAACTTACCGTTCATTCTTTCATGAGCGGTAATTAGCAACCTTGAAATTTCAGCCAGACTATTCTGAAGTTGATTCGGGGTCTCAACAAACTCTCTTCCCGACAGAACAAGCTGGACACGATTTGTCCGTGTGCGGAAAGAATCAACTATCGATCCCGGATCGCTGCTCCATATAACGCCTTCCGGCACCTCCGGCTCGACGTCATTCTCCAACGCATCCTGGCCGATAATGTAAAAACTGATCTTCTCTATTTCCTTTTCTAAAACCTCACCCTCAGGTATTACTGCGGATAGGTCTTTAATATCAATATTTGTTAAAATTCGGCCTTTCACAACGATTAGAATATCCAAATCTCTTGGTTTCGGGCTCCAAAGGTAGCTTCCAAAGAATGAAATATTTACTGGTTCACATTCTAGGGTTTCCTGAAAATATCTGACAATATGCGGAATCAGCGGTAAGAGACGTTTTGCTGTTTGAAAAACCTGTCTTTGGTGATCTGAGGAAATTAAATGGTAAACTCGTAATTCAGAGAGTCGCGCTTTAAGCAAATCATCTGATAAAACAGCAACTTCAGAATCCGCTAATACTTTTAAAGGAAGATCGAACAAATATTCCCGCTGCTTAGGGACATCAAGTTCGGCAATTCTTGCTTTATCAATATCGGTCAATTGCGAACTGCGGCGTAGGCTTTGCTGTTCGGCCTCCGGCCCCGATATGGGTTCGGGGGTAACAGACATTTTATCATCTCTTAATTTCTCGGCAAAATCATCTTTTGTTTGCGGTGCGGCGGCTGGTTCCGGCACAGGGAGTAATGAAAATTTGTCAACTTGCACTGCAGAAGTTAAATCTCTTTCGTTCTTTTGATAGGCATCCGCATAAAGCTTGAGGATAGGATACTCTGAAACACTTACGCGCTTACCAGTCGGCATTTGCCTCTTAACCATTTCGGCAGCCAGCTGTTTTACCTGTGCTGACTGGAATTCACCAGCCGCTTTCTCTAATGCTTCCCGTTTCGCTTGAACATCTTCGTCAGAATAAGTACTTGCCATGAAAATAGCCTCTAAAAGAACCTCCTGATATGCGGCTGACCAGTGCCTGTTGTGCCATGAACCTAAACTTGCGTCGAATTGCTCGTCACCAATTCTTTTACCGGTTTGCTCAAAGCTATCATGCCCAGGCCCATTAAGCTGTTCCATCAATAATGATATTGCTTCGCGACCGCCGCAGAATGATGTCACAAGAGCCCAATGCCAATAGCTCTCATACCAGCCTTCGATAATTCCCGTGTCGAATCCTGGCTTATGAGTGGCAAGAAAAGGCAGCATGGCATCCACCTGCTCATCCCATTTAAGGCGAAACCATTGGTCATTTTCTAAACCGTATACCTCATTAAGAATCATATCGTGTAAAAACTGATACGTTTTCAGTTCAATCCATGCTTTTTTTTCTATAGTTAATTTGCTGGTATCTCCATTTTTAAACGGGTTCTTGCCGATTTCTGCAGTCGCGAGCATCTTCAGCCAAAGTTCTGTATTCGGGGGCATGCCATTTTGAGGCATGTTTTGCCTTCTCTCCAGTGCAACGGCTGGCGATGCGAGTTTGTCTTGAGAATCGTCCCTATCGGTTGGCGCGGAATCATAATATCTTATGCATATGTTGCTATTGGGTATGTATATTCGAATTCCGTCGAGTTCTAGTCTGAACTCACATCCTTCAAATATAGGTTCCGTTGATTTTTTCCATAGAAGAATATCATCAGTGTAAATTTGCTCTATTGTTTTGCCTTCCCATTTTTTTGCTCTTTTCTCGATAAGCTCGCATATTACTGCTGCTTGAATTTCAGCACTGTTTCTTGTGTTGGAAAAAAGTAACTTTGGGGATAGGGTGGCATGCTTTACATCGGCAAATGTGATGCTGTTAATAAAAAATAGGCACACTAGGCCTATTGATATTATTCGCGTCACTATTCTGTCTTTGCTTTTATTGTAAAACATATTTTGTACTATAGCATAAAATACTATGGAGTGTGTCACAACAATGTAACAATTTTATCGCTTAACATTATTTCTATTTTTGCGCATAATCTATGCTATTGATGACTTTTCTCATACGATCTATATTCGCATGCAGGTATCGGCCGGTGACATATTCTTCGGATCTATGCCCTAATATCATTTCCACGGCTAGCCTGTCTCTTCCTTTATAATCGGCTTCTGTCGCGAAAGTATTGCGTAAGGTGTGGAAATTGGCATTATCTATGCCGAGTAACCTGTAAAGCCGTAATAATCGCTTATATAGGCTAGGTCCGTTGAATCTGGCACCTTGGGTATGGCTATTCTCAAATAGATATATGTGTGCCTTATGATAATACTTCTTGATAATAACCTCGGCTTCTTTGTGTATAGGCACTATGCGGTCCTTATCGCCTTTGCCCCTTATATTTAAGACATTCTCCACCAGGTCGATATCCTCTTTTTTAAGCTCGCATATCTCATTTTCTCTTAATCCGGTATGGATGGCGAATATGGCTATATCCCTTATTATTCCGTGTGCGTTCTTATAAATACTTTCTGTTTCCTCGCTAGTCAGAGACCTGTTTCTCTTCGCTTTGGGCTTTTTCATCTTAACTGCTTTTAGCGGATTAGATTCAATTTTGCTTCTGCCGACTGCTTTATTGAAGAATTGCTTGATTACTTTTAGGGTAAGATATAATGTGGTTTCGGCGTTTAAGCGATTTGTTTTCTCGCTTGGTGTCTTTCTCTTAAAGGATAAATATTCGTCTAAATGATCGGCTGTTATCTCATCGAGAAATTGTATACCTCTATAATTATCCTTTAGCCATTCAAGAAAAGTAACCAATATCTTTCTATACCTATTTATAGTCTTTTGCGATTTGCCTTCGTTTTCCAGTATTTCAAGGTATCGAAACAGCCAATGGTCTATATTTGCTGAAATCCCGCCTTTCTTATTCTTCGCCTGAAAGCGTAAGTCGCGCAAGCGGGTAAGCTCTCTCTCGGCTTCATATTTAGTCAGATACCATGGTCGCGGCCTTTTGCCCCGCGCATCTCTATAATCGGCAATATAGACCTTGCGGTATTTACCTTTTACTTTTCTCTGTGATTCTATGACCTTCATCTATTACTTTTGGCTAAATTTGTGAGGGCTTTATCCACAAGTGATAGCTTAAACTTCCACTGTCCTGCAATCTTCACACCGGGTATCCTACCCTGCCTGGCCAGCCTTAAAACCGTCTGTATATCCTTCTCTCTCAAATACTCCTTTATAGTCTCTGCTATCACCCATTCTTCATATCCGTTTACCATAGCCGTACCTCCTTTTCGTCATTTCTTCCTTATGATTAAAAAGAACATCGTGGTCAAAACCACGCCTACTATAAAACCCAGGCCGAAAACCTCATACCAGATTAGAAGATTCAAAAGTATTAGTCCTGTAAATAACCTTGCTTTTTCTGTGTTCATATAGCTACTTGTCCTGACATTTGTCGGTATTTTAGGCAAAAAATTTTATATAATCCCTTCTTTTTGGAGAATCCGCAAGTAGGCCCTGGAAACTTTTGTCTTGCCACTGAGCCATCGCGAGAGCGTTCTCTCGGGTACGTTGATCTTCTTTGCGAATTCCCACTGCCGGAGATTATTTCGATTGATGTAATCCTTGAGTTTCGTTGCTATCTGCCGGTCTGTCATCTGCACCTATAGTATGCCACATGTCCTGACATTTGTCAAGGGGTTTTTTATTTTTTAGTGCCATTTCTTTTTTCTAATTCTACCCAGCGGCACAGGGGCATACGCCACTGTGCAATAATGTTTTTTCATATAGTTTTCATCTGCATAAAAAGGGAATCCTTTGCTTCCTTTTCTCACGAGATACATATTTTTATTTAATTGGAGTTTATTTTTTATATAAAATTTGGCAAATCCTTCAACAACTCTTGTACCTACGGCTATCCTTGTACAGTCTTCCAATGTATCCAATCTTAATCTCCTTTTATTGGGTTTGCGTATTATATGTGCAATAGCATGGCGACAATCATCGTTCAAATAATCTCCGAGGGATTTAGTACCTATAGACAAAATATCCAAATCTCTTTGTTCTATATAAAATTTATTTTGGTGTCGTTTTTTATATATTTTATTTACCCATCCAATTGGGTTGGTTTTAGCTATTTCTAAAATTTGCCAATAAAACAAAAAAGATAGGTAATAATTATTTGAGCTCGATGCTTCTCTGAATAATGTTAATGCTATTTTTTGTTCATTTGTTTCAATTTTTGGGATTCTAGAAATATTATATCCAATTGCATATCCGCCAAATGGGACTCGTGGAAAAGTAAATGATTGGCATTTTGCTTTTTTTAGTGTAAATCTTTTACCTCTTCCTGGCCCTCCGATATGTTCTAATTTTATTCGAGAATCATTCTCCCAACTTAATGCACTTAAAAATTCTGCAGCCACGCTATATGCTTGTTCTTTTGAGGGTCCATTATTGATCCCGCCAATTATAGTCAGTAATACATCTTGCCACTTTCTCATGTTATTCTGGATTAGTTTATATCTAATGCTTCCATATTCAAAATAATATACCCTGCGTGATAAGCGACAATTGTTGTCAAATCCTATATGCATTAAGTATGACATAAATTCCTTTATTCATGAACGTAGAAATCTATTCTACGTAGGTACAGATCTAGGAACGGCGGGTACCAAATGTCCATTAAAACTATATATTAATTTTATTACCTTTTTTAAAGAGCTCCGGAGTCAAAAACTGAGTTTGATGAGCAGGAGGGATGACACTCATTCTAAATATTCCCTTCATGATTTCGGACGATTCACCATAGCCATATATAATGGCCCCGTTCAAAAGCAGTGCTGCAAAATCCATGTCTGGACTGACATACTTAGATTTCTTCGATATTTCATGAAAATGTTTTGCGATTGATTTAACATTGCTATAAAGATTAACGAGAATATCTTTAGCAATTGTTTCTTGTGCCATAAATTCCTTGTTCTCCAACCTAATTAAATCTGCTGTGACCACTTTATTATACTTGATACTCTCCTCTTCGCTTGAATCGCTAGGCATTGCCACGACAACACTATCATAGAATGCTAATTTATATTCCCAATCAGGATGAATCAGGGCAAGACGCAATAGCTTTGCATTATCACTTATTGTGCAATATGACAGCAGAAAGCATGTTTTGTCTCTGATTCTCAGGTTGTTTTTACGTAATTCTTCAATTTTTGGTAAGGCCTTTTGTTGCACAATTGTCAGTATCTGGTCTGTATGCATTATTTCTTTAGACAGTAGTTCTTTTTTCACCGGATCAAGAGCGTCGACATAACCTGAACCAGTAACAAGCCCCAAAGTACACATAGCGATCTTATGGTCTCCGTCTGTATGAGTGTCACCTAGTAATGGGTGACGCCATGAGGTTCTCGTATCAGCAGCTATAACTGTACAATGATTGAGGTTGGCTCCTATAAGAAGCGTCATTATATTCCCTATCTTCTCCCATTAATTCTTCTTTGCTTGTCATAATCTTTTATTGCATCCGTCATGGGTTTAAGTTTTTGCATAAGCCTCTCTTCGTCTTCTTTTGTCATACGTATATTGCCTGAGCCTTGTTTGCGCGGTTTCATATACTTCTTCCACATCTGATAGGTAATAGAATTTGGGTTGTCTGGTGGATAGTTTCCATAATTATAGAAACGATTTTCACGCTCTTCCTTGTTGTCCTTAATGGTGTCCCATTCATTGGCTATCCATCTCAAATCGGATTTTAAAATATCCCTATCTATAAAACTCTGATCATTTCGCAACAACAAGAATGTTATTTTTTTATGAAATATATCACCGGAGGAAAATACAAAACAAAAGGGTAAGTAAAACAAATATTCAATATCGATTATATTCGTTGGCTTAGGAGTTATGAAACCGGTTAATAGTCCTATTACAAAATATAGGCATACTTTGTAACAATGAAATGCGTAGGGGGCAAATTCTCTAATTGGTTTGTGACCAGACATAACCCAACGTGATAGTATAAATCCCCTATCGCTCCGTCTAAGCCTTAACATATTCATGCATGAACGTAAAATTAATTGCTGCTTGTCAGGTGACGGCTCGCCAATAGCGGACTCAATTTCTAATGCTAACTCTATAGGATTATTTATCGTTTTCGTTTTAATTATTCGATTAAAACTCCTTTTTAACCCTTGGAGATCAAATGCTCTAGATGATAATCGCCATTTTTTTGCGAATTTTTTGTCATCGTCTGAAAAAATACCATCTTTCCAACGCCTTATGGGTTTCCATTCTGGTGCTTCTTCAAAAAATACACCTTTTTCCCCATCTTTTGACTGGATTTCTATCCCACCTGGTAATGGTATTTGTCCAGTCATAGGAACGTTTGCACCCATTAAAGAACCATAGAACGCGTGTTTAAATTCTACACATATTTTCCCCATACCTTCCAATTTGCGGGATAGATGTATAATATCCTCTTTATTGAGCGAATCTTTCTTAGGCTTTTTCTCCAAATCACCAAGTATTTCATGAATCAGAATAGGGGTGATCACAACCATGTAATGCTTAAATAAAAATGACACTTCTCTTTTGGAAAAAGATTGAATTGCGGATTTGTCTAATATAATTATAGGTCCCATTATTCTATATATAATTTTTTAAATCGGGACATACCTTATTTTTCAAAAATTTACTGGAACGGGGCGAGCTTTTAATGTTTACGCCATTGCTAATTTTTGGATTACACGCCTTATCTTTTTTCTTGTTACAGTTCTAATAGGCTCTGCTTTCATATGAACTCTAAAACCGACAAA
>JABMQH010000034.1 GCA_013203355.1 Candidatus Omnitrophota bacterium
AGAGTAAAGGAAATGTTTAGGTAATGCCCAGAGAGCGAATAACCCGCAGGCAAAAGAATCTGTCACGATTAGTGCGGGAGCGAAAACAGGCGCTTAAGAGCAGGCTAAAAGCTGTTAAGAAGAAGTAGCAGCGTCCTGTTAGGGCCGACAACGTTTCCGGAATCACACAATCCTTCTTTTTTCCCATACAATCTTTTTTAAAAAATAATGCCCGCAAAATGACATTTCTTGCGTCTATATATACGAAGGGACCTTGACTTTATACGTTTTTGAGATATACTGTAATCTGTAACCTGAAATGGAGAATAAAATGCCCAAAAAAAGAAAACCTACACCCAAGCATGATTCAGGGCGAGAGACAAGAGTTTTGTTGGAGAGGATCAGTTCTGATGTAAGAACAGTAGCTGAGCAGCACGGTTCGGTTAAAGAAGAAATGACACAACTGCGAAATTCTATGGAAAGCCGATCTGCCACAGTTGAGATGGCGGTTATGGAAAGCGCTAAAGAAATAAAGGCGTTAAAAAACGGACAAGAAAGAGTCGAGCAAAAACTCGATACCACTTTAACTAACCACGAACAAAGAATAACGAAGATAGAAGAAAAAGTAGGATAGTTTCTCGATCGTTCTCGACCGTTTCAGAATTCCTTTTGGAAAACTACGTGTTGTAAGTCCTTTATTTGCAAGGGGTTACAGTAAAGCGAAACGTCCCCTCTAGAAAGAACATGGACAAGCAAAGAAAGTACCTTATATTTAAGATCATCCTGCGTTTCATCGCGACAGGGTGCGTGATTTTGGGCTGGATCCTAGCATCATCCGTTTTATTCTGGGCAGGCGTCGTGATAACAGTTTTTAGTTTTTTTCTTTAAAGCAGACGTCCTGAAACGGCCCAAGAATACCCTATACAATACACTAGACAATACCTATACAATATGATATTATATGCGTATGTTTAAACCGAATTATAGGATAACAGAATATTTACTTCAGCTTATAGAGCAGATTGCTGCTATTTCATCGAAGATTGAATCGAAAAAAATAAGATTTACCTTAATGACGAGATTGCAAAGTGAGGCGTTAGAACGAAATGCACACTCATCAACTTCTATCGAAGGAAATCTGCTTTCTTTGGCACAGGTCTCCGCTCTAAACCACAACCGAGATGTGTCCGCTGCTTTCAAACAAAAAAAAGAAGTGCTTAATTATTTCAAGGCTCTGCGTTGGATAATAAAGAATCCTAAAAGGAAGTTAAGTAGGGTTAATTTATTGGAGCTTCACACGCTTATAACAAGAAACTTGCTTCCTAATGAAAAATCCGGTAAGTTCAGAAAGAAACAAAATTTTGTTGTTGATAAAAATAAAATGGTTGTTTTCACTCCGCCTGCATCAAAAAAATGCTCGAAACTAATTTCCGAACTTTTAGCTTGGACCAATAAAGGTATAAAAACACATCCTATTATTCTTAGCGCTATTTTTCATCATCAATTTGTAAATATTCACCCTTTTTCAGATGGAAATGGCAGGGTAGCCAGAGCTGCCGCACAATGGATGCTTTATCAGAAGAATTTTGATCCTTACCACATTCTTTCATTGGATGATTTCTACGCAGGAGATAGGGACAAATATTATAGCAAAATTCAGCAGGCAAGGGAGCTTGATTACGATTTTACCAGCTGGATTGAATATGTTGCTGAGGGAATACTAGCGACATTAAAAAAGACATATTCACGAATACATAAACTATCATATTCTAGCCAGGAAAAAATAACTATCACGCCTAAGCAAGAGGAGCTACTTAACTTATTATATATGCACGGTTCGTTGGGCTCTAAAAAACTTTGTAAATTACTGAAGATTAACAGGGCAAGAGTAAACCAGCTTATTTCTCCTCTTGTGGAGGCTAAGATCATAAAAAAAGAGGGTAAGGCAAGGGCAACAAATTATTATATAAGAAAATAACAGAACCGAGCGCAATATCGGCTCTTATTGCATATCTCTTTTGTGGGGTTTATTTTAAGGTGATTCTAGCGCACTATATAGCGTACGGCCTAAGAAAAAGGACCCCATTATTAAATGGATCTAGAAGTCCGGAAACGGTCCAAGAATAAAGAACATGGAGCAGTTTAAGTAATGGGAATAGTATTCTTTCTGATGCGAATAGCGGTATTTATAGTAGTATCGTATCTTATCTATTTTCTCTACAAATCGCTGCGGAAGTCTACCGGAAA
>JABMQH010000035.1 GCA_013203355.1 Candidatus Omnitrophota bacterium
GGAAAGGCTGATCGGGGAAGCAGGCCCAAGCGCTGGGGCCCCTACGGTGAGAGACATATAGTTATTCAGAAAGATAAGATAGAAGACATTTTGCCTGAAGAAGTCGCGGCCAAAATTCACAGTCGAGGCAGTTTCCAGGGAGGCCGCAGGAAACTGTCCCCATAGGAAAAACTAATAGTTGCTACTAATATTATGCGTATATTGATAATTAATCCCTTCGGTATCGGAGATGTGTTGTTTACGACACCGCTTATCGCGAATCTGAAAGAGGTATTCCCTGATTCCTATATCGGGTATGTCTGCAATGCGAGGACAAAGGATGTATTATTAAATAATCCTAAAGTAGATAAGGTTTTTATTTATGAAAAAGACAAATTCAGAAAATTATGGAATACATCCAAAATATTATGCGTTAGGAAAGTTTTCAAGCTGGTGAATTCGGTCAAAAAGAAAAAATTCGATATTGCCTTCGATCTTTCCCTGGGGCAGGAATATGGCTTTTTCTTGTGGCTTGCAGGGATCAAAAAACGTGTTGGGTATGACTATAGAAAAAGAGGAATATTCTTAACCGATAAGATTTGTATATCAGGTTACAATAAGAAGCATATCGCCGAGTATTATCTTGAGCTTTTAAAATTGATCGGCAAAGATCCAAAACAAAGAGATTTAGAATTCCCATTGGTGGGCAAGGATTTAGAATGGGCAAAGGATTTTTTAGATGAAAACAAAATAACCAATGACGATATACTCATAGGATTGGTTCCGGGCGGCGGCGCAAGCTGGGGGGCAACTTCCTATAAGAAGCAGTGGCCCATTCACAGGTTCGCCAGTCTCGGGAACCAAATCTCCGATAGGTTTCACCCCAAAATCATATTATTCGGTGACGCAAACGAGGTTGCGCTCTGCAATCAGGTGGCAAGCTTAATGAAAGAGACCCCTTTGATAGTTTGCGGACAGACAACCCTCTCAAGATTTGCCGCATTGCTTAAACGATGTAAATTGGTTGTATGTAATGACGGGGGGCCGCTTCACATTACAGTAAGCCAGGGGGTTAGGAGTATCTCTATGTTTGGACCTGTAGATCCTTTGGTTTATGGGCCGTATCCCAAAAGTGAAAATAATCTTGTTGTTAAGAAGGCATTGGCCTGTCAGCCATGCTATAAACGGTTTAAATTAAAAGAATGCAAACACCTGGATTGCCTGAATACGATCGAGGTTAAAGAGGTTATGGCGGAAATCGATAATTTTTTAGGCAGCGAAATCGGAGGGGCATAAGGTAAGAAATGGGTAAGAACAGGAAGATCTTGATAACCGGCAGTACCGGACTCTTGGGATTAGCGCTTATTAAAAATAAACCCGCAGGATTCGATATATACGCAGGATACTACAATTTTCCAAAAGAGCACTTACCTGATGCGGATGTGGCAGAATACATCCTGTTTGATATAAGGAGCCGGGAGGAGGTATTAAATGTATTTAATAAGGTGTGTCCCGATATTGTGATACACACGGCCTCTTTGGGTAACGTTGATTATTGCGAAAGGAACAAGGAAGAGGCGTGGCGGACCAATGTGGAGGGTTCAAGGAACGTAATTGCGGCCTGTAGGAACAAAAGCGCAAAATTGGTATTTACATCTTCAAACGCCGTGTTTGACGGGGAAAATGCGCCATATAAAGAGACCGATAAGCCAAACCCAATTGATTACTATGGGAATACAAAATTACAGACGGAACTGGATATTGCCGAAGGCGGGATAAGATATGGAATTATGCGCTTGATTACGATGTATGGCTGGCACCATCCGCTTGAAAGGCAGAATCCGGTTACCTGGGTTTTAGAAAAATTGACAAAAAAAACAAAAATAAACATAGTTGATGACATTTATAATAACCATTTATTTGTGGACAATGCCGCCGATGCAACATGGTCTTTTATAAAAAATGATAAAGAGGGCGTGTACCACATAGCGGGAAGCCAGATCGTTTCAAGGTATGAGCTTACCTGTAGGGTGGCCGATGTTTTCGGGCTGGATAAAAATTTGATCAATCCGGTAAATAGCTCTTTTTTCCCATCGATAGCGCCCAGGCCTAAAAATACAAGTTATGACATCAATAAGATGCAGGACGAATTATCGGTTCAGGCGCTTGATATACAAAAGGGGTTGGCACTAATGAAAAATAGCCCCCCGAAAGAATGGAAATATGGCTGGTGCTAAAAGGGTAATACTTATCTCCGAAACCGGATGGAAAGGCATGAGGGAATTTGCCTTATTCCTTAGTGAGAAGCTAGTTCCTTGTGATGTCCTTATAAAAGGCAAGGTGCCCAGAGAGGTGTTGGGTATAATCACTCCATACAAAAAGGTAAGGATTTTATCCATATCCCGGTTTTTCTTCATGCCGGTGCTGGTAATGAAGATCTTAAGTCCCGTAAGCTTGTTAAAGCCGCCCTTGTTTGTTTTTAGCAAAGATCCCACCAGAAAGAGGATGAGATTTTTTTTGAAGCTTATATTGGCTCACGCATTGCTTTTAGTAGAAACCAGGGACGGTTACGAACTTTATAACAAGTCCAAAAAAAAGGTAGAAGATCTGAAGGAGTTGGTTCAATACACATGAAGCTAGCGATTATCTTTGACGGATTTAACGAGGCCACGCTTGGCGTCTATTACAAAAAGGCCTTTGAAAAGCTGGGGGTTGAAGTAAAACATTTCTGGCTTAGGGATTCCCATGACATAGAACCCGTTTATGATGCCTATTTACGGATAGACGACGGTGATTACAAGTATGACATCCCTCATAAAAGACTTAGCCCGTCCTTTTTTTACGCAAGCGACGTCCATTTAAAAAAACCATTTCTGGCAATAAAGAAGGCTGCGCGTTTTTATGACCATGTTTTTTGCGCACAATATAATGGTTACCTAAAGCTAGAACATATGTATGGTGGTAAATTCTCGTGGCTGCCTCATGCCTACGACTCGGAGCTACATTGCGATTTGAACTGCGGCAGAAAATTGGATATTGCCTTTATCGGAAATGACGGAGGTATTCCACGAAAATTTTTGCTTCAAGAGATGCGTGAAAGATTTCCAAACTCTTATATAGGGAATGCCCCCCACACGGGTATCTCCAGGATTTACAGCAGCGCAAAAGTGGGGTTCAATTATTCCATAGAGGATGATATCAATATGCGCACCTTTGAGGTAATGGCGTGCGGGGCAATGCTTTTGACGAACCATATCGCAGATAATGGTTTTGGTGGCCTTTTTGCGGACAGGAAAAATTTAGTGACCTACAAATCACCCAAAGAGATATTTTCTATGCTGGAACATTATTTGCAGAATGATCCAGAGCGAGAAAAGATTGCCGCCGCGGGAAAACAGCTGGTGACCCCAAGCCACACTTACACCAAGCGGGCTTCGTTTATGCTGGATACTATTAGGAAATATAAGGGAGGCAACAGGCAGTGAGCTTACAGACATCATACCGGTGCGATATAATTGTGGTGACATGGAACAAGCTGGATTACATTAAGGAATGTGTTACGAGCATATTGAAACACACCAACGTCAAAAGCCGGCTGATCGTAGTTGATAATGCCAGCAACGCGGATACGCAAAATTACCTTAAGGGCGTCAGGGGCAATGAGAGGGTCGACGTCAAGCTGATATTCAATGAGACAAATCTAGGCCCCGGGAAGGCGAGAAATATAGCGCTTAAACAAATAGATGCGGACTATGTCTGTTTTGTTGATAGCGATGTTACCGTAACCCCCGGCTGGTTGTCAAACATGATAGGCCTTGCCCATGCCTATCCGGAAATAGGCATGGTCAATCCGTCCAGCAATAATTTTAACCAGGTGCCTCCAAAAGGCATTCCATTAGACGAATATGCCCAGACCCTTGCGCCGCTTAAAAATAGCTATATAGAAGTCGGCCAGTGCATCTCTTTCTGTATGCTGATAAAAAGAGAGGTTGTAAGCAAAATAGGGCTTATTGATGAGAATTACATACTGGCCATGTATGAGGATACGGATTATTCGATGAAGGCAAGCACATCCGGTTATAGATGCGTGATAGCGAGATCTGCTTACGTGTGGCACTATGGGCACGGTTCAACGGGACGTGTGAAGAAAATGGAGGCCATTTCCGAAAAAAATAAGGCACGCTTTTATAAAAAATGGGGTAAACCTCTTCGCATCATATGGTGTTCGACCGCAGGGGTAGATGACAGGGCTTTTAAAGAATTACTGGGCGCTGCTGTTAAATTGGCAAGGGAAGGAAATTTTGTCTATTTTTTTACACAGGAAAAAGGACTGCATGATAAAAGCGAAGTGTTTAAAAGGGCAGGTCTGACAGAGCATGCGAATGTGCATCTAAACTTATATAAGGGCAGCCTCTTTAAGTGGTTTTGTCTATGGAGGGTTTTGAAGAAAAGGAAGAAGAAATACGATATGGCGGTCACGGATGATAATGGTACAGCCGCATTAATCAAACAGTTTAACTTCTTGCACAGGGCAAAGGTTATTGCCGGCAGTGATTTTAAACTCATACATGCTACTTCACAACAGAAGAGATTCGAGGGAGTTTAAGGAGATGAAGATCTTAGTAATCGGCGCTTCAGGACTTTTGGGCGGACAATTGGTTAAGGATTTTTCAGAGCAAAACGAAGTTTTTGGTGTTGACAAGAATGATAAAGTCGATGGCATAGCTTACCTTGACCTACTTCAAAAAGAACGAATACGGGATGTCTTCCTGAAATTTAAGCCGGAAATCATCCTATTGTCAGCAGCTATCACAGCGGTTGATTGGAGCGAGCAGAATCAAGATTTGGCATGGCGGGTAAATGTAGAAGGGGCTAAGGAGGTCGCGGTTGCGGCAAAAAAGCATGGAGGGTTTCTGGCATTTTATTCAACTGATTATATCTTTAATGGAAAAGAAGGACCTTATTCCGAGGAGGATAGGCCTGACCCTATAAACTTTTACGGAAAAACAAAGTTAGAGGCAGAGCAGATTATCCAGAAAGAACTTGATAGGTTTTTGATTATTAGGACCTGCAGTATCTATGGATACCAAAGGGAAGGCAAAAATTTTGCGATGCAGAGCTTGAATTCCCTAAAAGCAAAAGAAACCTTTAAGGCGTTCGATGATCAATTTGGCACTCCGACATATGCTGGGGATTTATCGAATATTACGCTAAATTTAATAAACAGCAAAAAGGAAGGGATTTTTAATGTAGTAGGCAGTGATTATGTAAATAGGGTTCAGTTTGCGGAAGAGATTGCCGAAACCTTTAATTTGGATAAAGGGCTCATTGAAAAGGGTAGTTCAGAAGAACTACGGCAAATAGCCGAAAGGCCCAGAAAAGGCGGCCTTAAGGTGGATAAACTCAACCTGGAGGTGGGGATTAAGCCTATGTCTTTAAGCGAAGGGCTGTGTGCAATGAAGACAAAGGCAGCAAAGGAGATGAAGAATAAATGAGCACAAAAGTTCCTGTGTCGGTAGTGGTGATAACAAAAAATGAGGAAAGAAATATAGAGGCATGTTTACAGAGCGCACAATGGGCAGACGAGACGATCGTTGTCGATGGATTTAGCCAAGACAAGACGGTCGATATCGCAAAGAAATTTACGGATAAAGTTTTTATGCGGGAAATGGATATCGAAGGAGTACACAGAAATTGGTCGTACCAGAAGGCGAAAAATGACTGGGTCTTGAGCCTAGATGCAGATGAAACCGCAACCCCTGAACTCGCTAAGGAGATAGCCGAAATGCTAAAGAATGGCACAGAGTTCAGCGGGTTTGCCATACCGCTAAGGAATTATATCGGTGATTATTGGGTAAGGCACGGGGGCTGGTATCCCGCAGGTAAGTTGAGATTGGTCAAACGAGATAAGTTTAAATATGAAGAGGTTGGGGTGCACCCGCGCGCGATATTGGACGGGCAATGGAGCTGTCTAAAATCGGACATAATACACAAAGGCTATCCGGATTTTGAACACTTTCTGGGGAGTCTGAATTGGCAGACTACACAAGAGGCAAAGAAATGGGTCGACGATAAAAGGCGGATGAGCTTCGGTATTGCGATAAACAAGTCATTAAACAGATTTGTTAAAACGTTTATTATAAAAAAGGGGTACAAGGACGGGTTTATCGGATTTATGGTTGCGTTTTTTGCAGGACTTTATCAGATTATAAGTTATGCTAAATATTGGGAGTTGAAGATAAGGGGGCCAAAATGAAAGAGCTTTCGCTATCCGTCGTAATGCCGACCTATAATGAGAAGGACACCATTAATGAAATAATAGAAAAGGTTCTGGCGGTTGATATAGTCAAGCAGTTGATCATTGTCGATGATAGTTCTACGGATGGTACAAAAGAAATTTTACAGCAATTGGCTTCGCCAAGGATAAAAATTATGTACCACCAGAAAAATCAGGGTAAAGGTGCCGCGCTAAGGACTGGCTTTAAAGAGGTAACCGCCGATGTGGTTGCTATTCAGGATGCCGACCTGGAATATGATCCTGCAGAATTCAAGGAAATGATTGCGCCTATGCAGAAAGGAAAGGCAGATGTGGTGTATGGCACAAGGCTTACATCTGCAAAACCGCAGAGGGCATATCTATTCTGGCACAAGGTAGGCAATCAATTTATTACATTTCTTACCGGGATTATGTATAATACAACCCTTACTGACATCGAGACCTGCTACAAAATGTTTAGAGCCGATTTACTTAAGGAATTGAACCTGAAGTCAAAGAGCTTTGAGATCGAGCCGGAGCTTACAGCAAAACTATTGAAGATGAAATTAAGGATTTACGAAGTCCCCATTTCGTATTATGGGCGCAGTTACCAGGAAGGCAAGAAGATTCATTGGTGGCATGGGGTCCACGCAGTATGGACCTTGATCAAGTATCGGTTTGTTAAGTAATGATTATGAAATTTATATTTCTCGACAGAGACGGTGTTATAAACAAAGACCCAGCGTGGGCCGGGAAGGATTACGTTACCTCCTGGGAGGATTTTGAGTTTTTGCCGGGCACTCTGGAGGCATTGAAGAATTTAACGGATAACGGTTATAAGATCGTAGTAATTTCAAATCAGGCCGGGGTCGGAAAGGGTCTTTATACAAAAGAGGGATTGTATGAAATTAGCGGAAAGATGTTGGATAAAATAGAATCTGCCGGAGGGAAGATATATTCAATACAATACTGCATGCATAAAAACGAAGATAATTGTGATTGCAGAAAACCCAAAACAGGGATGTTTAAGAATGCAACAAAGGATATTGAGGTTGATTTTAGCAAGACCTATTTTATCGGAGATTCCAGACGGGATATCGAAGCAGGCGATACTATTGGATGCAAGACAATTCTGGTTTTAAGCGGTAAGATAAAAGATGGAAAAGAGGTCGCGAGCTGGCCGATTAAGCCGGATTTTATAAAAAAGGATTTGCGGGAAGCGGTAAAAGTAATAATAGGAGGAGCGGATGTTTAGAGAAAAGATAAAGGTGTTGGACTGTACCATAAGAGACGGGGGACTTATTAATAACCACGATTTCGACCATAGGTTCGTCAGGGCTGTATACAAGGCCCTTTCCGAAGCGGGCGTCGATTATATGGAGTTGGGCTATAAAAACTCCAAGAAACTTTTTTCTCCCAAGGAATACGGGCCATGGAAGTTTTGCGATGATAAGGATATAGAGAAGGTGATAGAAGGGATAGACTCCAAAACGAAGATTTCTGTTATGGTAGATGTTGACCGCGTAGATATAGAGGATGTTAAACCGTGCAAGGACAGCCCCGTTGATATGATAAGGGTAGCCGCCTACGTAAAGGATATAGATAAAGCGATATTTTTGGTAAACCACTTCGCCGAAAAAGGGTATGAGACGACCGTGAATATAATGGCGATATCAAGGGCCCTTGATAATGAGTTAAACCAGGCCCTCCACCAGCTTGAAGAGGAGAGCAAGGCAAAGGTCATATATGTTGTTGACAGCTTCGGCGCGCTATATCAGGAGACGACCGAATTTTTGATAAAGAAGGCAAAGACAATCCTGAAAACTAAAGAGGTAGGTATACATGGGCACAATAATCAGCAGCTGGCCTTTGGTAACACCATAGAGGCAATAATACATGATGCGAATTATGTGGACGGAACGGTTTATGGTTTAGGGAGGGCTGCCGGCAATTGCCCGCTGGAGCTCATACTCGGGTTTTTAAAAAATCCGAAATTTAATATACGGCCCATCCTTGATATAATATCAAAGGAATTCATTCCCTTGCGAGAAAAGATAGAGTGGGGGTATATCATCCCGTACGCCATAACGGGTATTTTGGATGAACACCCAAGGGCTGCCATGGCCCTTCGCAAAAGCGCTAAGAAGGAAGACTATAAAGAATTTTATGAAAACCTAATAGGAACTGACGTAGATTAAAAGGAGGCTTACGTGATAGAAAAAATGGCACTTTTTGCGGCAGTGACTTTGCCGTTGTGGAACATACCGCTTATAATAAGGATGATAAAACGAAGATCTTCGGAGGATATTAGCTTATACTGGACATTTGGGGTGTGGGGCTGTTTGGCAGCGATGACACCAAGGGCCCTTGTTTCTTCTGATCCTATTTTTAGAATCTATAATATTGTTAACCTGGCAGTTTTTACCATAGTGGTTGCCGCTGTTTGGAAATATCGGAAAAGAGAGACAAAATAAGCTAATATGAAAAAGATATTAATTATTTACGCAACGGCCGGCGAAGGGCATAAGAGGGCGGCCTTTGCAATAAAGGATGCGTTTGACAGATTAAATCCAAAAGAAGCTCAAATAAAAATAATCGATGTTTTGGATTACACCAATACATTTTTTAAACGCTCGTATCTCGCAGTCTATATTTTTATGGTTACTCACATCCCCAGGATCTGGGGGCTGTTTTACTATGTGCTGGATTGGAAATGGATGTATCCATTTGTGAAGGTAGCCAGGCGTCTCGTAAACGGTATTAACGCAAAACCCTTCGAGGAATTTCTATCCAATTTTAATCCGGATGTAGTGGTAAGCACCCATTTTCTGGTTGGCGAGGTCATCTCTAACTTAAAGAGAAAAGGCAGATTAAAAACAAAACTTGTAACCTGTATTACCGACTTCAGGATACATTCCTTCTGGGTTTCAAAAGAAACAGACTTTTTCTGTGTAGGGTTTTCTGAGACCAGGATGGATCTGGTAAAAAAATGGGGTATCCCCTCCGAAAGAATACAGATTCTAGGGATACCGACCAATCCAAAATTTTATGAGCTTAAGGAAAAGAAAGATTTATGCAGGAAGCTGCGCATATCAGAAGATCTATTTACAGTACTTATTACCGGCGGGGGCTTTGGCGTCGGTCCGATCATGGCCCTGGTTAAAACATTGCTTAAGATGGATAAGCCGCTTCAGGTCTTGACGGTATGCGGGCACAATAAAAACTTAAAAGACAAGATAGATAAACTTGTTTCCGGAAACCGGCGATCAGCAGTTGTAGTCAAGAACTATGGTTTTGTAGATTATGTAGACGAGTTGATGACCGTATCCGATATGGCCGTGACAAAGGCGGGGGGGCTTATCTGTTCCGAGGCACTGGCAAAGGAACTGCCATTGATCATTATTGCCCCGATACCGGGCCAGGAAGGAAGAAATTGCCGGCTGCTTCTGGTAAACAACGCGGCTTTTAGGTTAAATAACCCAAGGCGCATAGAAAGAATAGTTCAAAATATTTACCACAATCGAGATATGCTGAAGACTATGAAGAAAAATATTCAGCGAATTAAAAGGCAGGATGCCGGCATAAACATTGCAAAATTTTCTTTAAAAGTTTAGGTGATATATGAATGAATTCGACCGGATAGTAAACTCACTGAAGGTGCATCTGGAGACGGATAAACTGGCAGGGATAGAAGAGATTTTACAGACAAGAAAAGAATCCGACATAGTACATACAGTGTTATTTTCGACGCGCAAGGAAAAGGAGGCCGCATTACAGAAACTTAATAAAAAAGCGGAAGAGTGTAAGGCCTGTCAATTGCATGGAAAGCGGACAAATTTAGTATTTGGTTCCGGGAATCCCGCCGCAGGATTGATGTTCATAGGAGAAGCGCCGGGCAGGGATGAGGATTTGAAGGGCGAGCCTTTTGTAGGCAGGTGCGGGCAATTATTGACAAAGATGATAGAGGCGATCAATATGAAACGGACCGATGCCTATATTGCAAATATCCTGAAATGCAGGCCGCCGAACAACAGGCCCCCTCTTCCGGATGAGGTTTCAGCCTGTACCCATTTTGTTATGGAGCAGATAAAGATCATACAGCCAAAGGTCATTTGCACGTTAGGAAAATTCGCAGCTCAATTTTTGTTGAATAGCAAGCAGCCGATCTCAGCATTGAGGGGCAGATTTTACGACATTGATGACTTTAAAATAATGCCGACCTTTCATCCGGCATACCTGTTACGCAATCCCGCCGATAAAAAATTGGTCTGGGAGGATTTAAAAAAGGTAAGGGACGAGCTAAAAAGGATATGATAGTTGAAGTTGTTGTTGGGCTGCCGATAGATAAAACCTTCCATTATTCAGTTCCATCGGCACTTAAAGACAAGATTGGAATTGGAAAACGCGTATGGATCCCGTTTGGTCCCAAACGGCTCGTAGGTTATATAGTTGGTCTTAGCGAGACCTCAGATATAGTCAATATCAAGGAGATAGAGGATGTAATTGACGAAAATGCGGTCTTAGATGATACGATGTTGAAATTAACAAGATGGATTTCCGAGTACTATTTCTGCTCCTGGGGGGAAGCGGTCGAGACTAGCCTGCCGGCCACGCTAAGAAAAGGCAAGACAAAGATAAGGCCGCGGAAGACTCCTCAGGAAAAACTATATGAGCCAAGCTCTGATTTGAAGCTGACTGACCAGCAAGACCAGGCACTTAAGCCGATATTGGAAGACCTCAAAAAAGATCACCCTCATATATATATGTTATTCGGCATTACCGGCAGCGGTAAGACAGAACTGTATTTGCAGGCGATCAGTTTTGCGCTAAAACAAGGCAAGTCCAGTATTGTCCTGGTGCCCGAGATATCTTTAACGCCGCAGACTACCCAGCGGTTTAAATCCAGGTTTGGAGACGAAGTTTCGGTTATTCATTCACGGCTCTCCGAAGGTGTGCGGTTCAGGGAGTGGCAGAGGGCCAATGAAGGTAAGAGCCGCGTAGTCATCGGACCGCGTTCAGCCATCTTTAGCCCTTTGAAGAACTTAGGGCTGATAATTCTAGATGAAGAGCACGAGACTTCCTATAAGCAGGAAGACAGCCCGCGTTACCATGCGCGGGACGTTGCGATAAAAAGAGCCGAACTCTCAAAGGCAATAGTGATTTTAGGAAGCGCGACACCTTCCCTGGAATCGTATCACAATGCCGATAACGGGGAGTATAAATTGGTTAAATTAACAGAGAGAATTTTAAAAAGGCCCCTCCCAAAAGTAAAAATCGTTGATCTGCGTAAAGCAATTAGGCAAAGGAGGAGGGTTGCGGTTTTTTCCACCATGCTGCAGAATGATCTGTATAAAACTATAACAGAAAAAAAACAGGCAATACTCTTTTTAAACAGAAGGGGTTTTTCTACCCATTTAGACTGTAAGCGCTGCGGGTTTGTTATGGAATGCAAGAAGTGCAAATCCGTTTTGGTATATCATTCCGACACAAATAAGCTTACATGCCACTATTGCAACAGAAAGGTCGACGTGCCTAAGATATGTCCTTCATGCAAAAGCGCTTATATGAAATTTTTTGGTTTAGGGACGCAGAAGGTTGAGTCGGAATTGCATCGCTTATTTCCGCAGGCAAGGATCTCGCGAATGGATACGGACTCAACCTCAAAAAAGGGGTCGCATGAGAAGATCTTAGAAGATTTTAAAGATGGAAAAACAGACATTATTGTCGGCACACAGATGATAGCAAAAGGACTGGATTTTCCGCAAGTCACGCTGGTAGGTGTAGTCTCGGCAGATACCTCTTTAAACCTGCCGGATTTCCGGGCCTCTGAGAGGACATTTGATTTATTGACTCAGGTCGCAGGCCGCGCAGGGAGAGGAGAAGAGATATCAGAAGTTATAATTCAGACATATGCACCTACGCATTACGCCATTGTATCTGCAAGCCGGCATGATTATGAGACCTTTTACAAAAAGGAAATTCAAACAAGGCGCCTTCTGGGATTCCCGCCTTATTATAAAATTATAAAATTCACATTCAAGGCCAGTACGGAAGAAAAGGCCCAGAAGGCAGCGGAAGGGCTTTCCCAGAAGTTAAAGTCTTTGAAGGGCTTTAGCGTAATCGGACCCGCGCCATCACCGATTATAAAGGTGAGAGGCAGGTTCAGGTGGAATGTATTCTTGAAGTTTAAGCCACATAAAGGTTTTCCTTTACAACTTCGCAGTATTATAGCAGAATTTAAAAAAGGTAAAGGCGCGTTTATGGTGGTGGATGTGGATCCTATTAGCGGGTAATAACCCAAAAGATGGCTGTATTAGAGATAAGACAATTTCCGGACAAGATATTAAGAAAAAAGGCAGAGCCCGTAACCACTATTACGGAAAGCGAGAGGGATTTAATACGGGATATGTTTGAAGCCATGTATCTTTCAAGCGGAGTCGGCCTGGCAGCGCCTCAAGTGGGTGTTTCAAAACAGATTATAGTCTGCAATCCCACAGGGCAGCGGTCAGACGAGCTGGCAATAATAAACCCTCATGTTCGTTACAGGAAAGGGAAAAAGGTAAAGGACTGCGAAGGGTGCTTAAGCATCCCGGAAATATCTGCCGAGGTCGTAAGGTTTTTAAAAATCAGCGTCACGGGCAAGGACCCATCCGGGAAGGACTTTGAACTTGAGGCCGAGGGTTTATTAGCAAGGATCATAGCCCATGAATGCGATCACTTAGAAGGCGTTTTATTTATTGATAGAATTGGTTTCTTCAAGAGAAAAGCGCTTGTCAATAAATATAAAAAGAAAACAGGAATAACTTGCATCGGTAAGTGGTATTAGTGTAGTAAGAGGGTATGAGATGAGAATTATTTTCTTTGGTACATCCATTTTTGCAATACCGAGCCTTAAGGCCTTAGCGGAGTCCAGCCACGAAGTTCTTCTGGTGGTTACCCAACCGGACAGGAAAAAGGGAAGGCACCTTAACTTAAAACCTCCTGCAGTAAAAGAGGTTGCGTCCAGTCTCAATATCCCTATTTTTCAACCGGAGCGGATTTCCGGGCAGGAGGCCATAGAGCGGTTAACGAAGATGAATGCGGATTTATTTGTGGTTGTATCATTTGGTCAAATTTTAAGTCAGAAGGCCTTATTGATACCCAAAAAGTTTTCAGTAAATCTGCACGCATCACTTCTGCCAAAATACAGAGGCGCCGCGCCCATAAACTGGGCTATTGTCAACGGAGAAAGAAAAACCGGTGCTACAGTATTTAGATTAGTAGAAAGGATGGATGAAGGCGACATTATCGCGAAAGAAGAAGTCGATATAAAAGATACCGATACCGCGATTACCTTGAGTGAAAAATTATCGCAAATAGGGGCAAGGCTATTAGTTACCGTTGTCGACTTGATAGACAAGAATAAGGCCGTGCTTACAAGGCAAGATGAAAGGCTTACCACATTTGCCCCAAAGCTTAAAAAGGAGGATGGGCTTATTAATTGGAACTTGTCTGCGGTAGAATTACATAATAGGACCAGGGGGTTTTTGCCGTGGCCATCCGCATTTACGTATTTTAACGGCAAGAGGCTTAAAGTCTTAAAAACCAAAGCATGCAGGAATGAAAAGTCTGGCGATTGTGGCCAGGTAGCCGGAATTGAACCGGACCTTGGAATATTAGTTCACACAAAAGAAGGGTGCCTTGCAATTCAAAAGCTTCAGCTTGAGGGTTCAAGGCCTATGGCGTTCGATGAATTCTTGAGGGGGCACAAGTTAAAGGTAGGTGGTGCGCTGGGGTAGCTTTTATATGTTGCAAAATATAAGTTCCATGGTATAATTTACTGATTATTTAACAATCAAGCTACAATAGTACAAATGAGGAGGAAAGAGAAATGGCAGTGAAAGTAGGCATTAACGGATTCGGACGGATCGGAAGACTGGTATTTAGGGCTGGCATTGATAATAAAAACTGTGATTTTGTGGCGGTGAATGATTTGCCGGTTGGGACTAAGACATTGGCGTATCTTTTAAAATACGACTCTACTTTCGGTGAACTTAAAAAGGAAGTCAAGGCAACCGATTCATCTTTGATCATAGATGGAAAGGAATTAAAGATAATAAGCCATAAATCGCCCGCGGAGATCCCCTGGAAGGATTTAGGGGTTGATGTTGTAGTTGAATCAACGGGTATTTTTAAAGATAGGGAAAAGGCCCAAGGGCATATTAAGCAGGGGGCAAAGAAGGTCATTATTTCGGCACCGACGAAAGGCGAAGATGCAACTATTGTTTTGGGAGTGAATGAGAAGATTTACGATCCTAAGAAGCATCATATTATTTCGAATGCCTCTTGCACTACAAATTGCCTTGCGCCAATGGCAAAGGTCCTTTTGGATAATTTTGGGATCAAGCAGGGGCTTATGACCACGATACATTCCTATACGAACGATCAAAGGATCCTTGATTTTCCCCATAAAGATTTAAGAAGGGCCCGCGCTGCCGCAGTATCTATGATCCCGACTACTACAGGGGCGGCAAAGGCGATAGGCGTGGTTTTACCGGAACTTAAGGGAAAAATGGATGGGCTCGCTATACGGGTCCCGACCCCGAACGTTTCAATTACAGATTTAAGCTGTGATGTCGAAAAGGATGCAACCGTTGAATCCATTAACGCTGCGTTTAAGAAGGCCGCAGAGGGTTCGTTAAAAGGTATATTAAAATATAACGACCTTCCTCTGGTTTCAAAAGATTTCAATGGTTCGAGTTTCTCCTGTGTATTCGATTCGGAATTGACCCGCGTTGTTGGCGGCAAACTTGTTAAAATCCTTGGCTGGTATGATAATGAATGGGCATATTCTTGCAGGGTTGTAGACTTGATCGACTATATTGCCAGCAAGGGCATATAAAGGCTTACACAAAACAAAATCCTCATCACTCAAAGACCAAGAGTGGTAGACTGGCTATATGAAAAATAAAAGAGTATTGATTGTTGGTGCTGATGAGAATTTATTAGAGGCCGTAGAAAAAGATTTATCCGGCGCAGGTTATGCCGTATTCCAACTGTCGGATGCAAGGCTTGTATTTGAAAAGATTGAAGAAATTACCCCCAATGTTATTCTGTTAGATATTATGATGCAGGGCCTTGATGGCCTGAAGATAAAGGCTAAACTAAACGAAGACACCAGGACCGTAGGCATACCTACGATTTTTTTAATTGAAAAGGATTCAATTCCGGCCAAGGCAAAAGACCTCAACCTGGGTGCCGATGATTATGTCGCAAAACCGCTTGATAGCCAGGCATTGCTTGCGCGGGTCAATGCCGCAGCGGGCAAGAACGAGCTTTACGAGAAGATTTCAACAACTGATGGGCTTACAGGGCTTTGGAACGACAACTTTTTCAAAAAGCAGATAGCCATATTTTTCAATATAGCCAAAAGATACAAAAAACCCTTTTCGCTTGCCTTAATGGATATTGATAATCTTAAGCAGATAAATAATGCATATGGTTATTCTGCAGGTGATTTTATCCTGAAAAAATTTTCCGCAATAGCGAAAAAGACATTAAGAAAGGCCGATATAATCATACGTTATGGAGGAGATGAGTTTGCAATTATTATGCCGGAAACCGACAGCAATCATGCAGCAATTGCAATAGAGAGGCTGAAAGGTAACATAAAGGATAAGAAACTTACAGCTCAGGGCATTAAAACAGCATTAACCTTTTCCGTGAGTGCAGGCATAGTGACTTATGGGCCTAATATTATAGATGAATCCCAGATGTTCAAAGTAGCCGATCAGAGGCTTTCTGAGAACAAGGCGAAGGCGACAAGAAAGGAACATTGTGGGGACGTATAAAAGGAAAATAGCAGGAAAGGTCGAGTAAAAAAGGGGGGGGTATATATGCCAACGAAAATCCTTATTGCTGATGACGAAAAAGATTTCGTTATATTCATGAAGGATATTTTGGCAGAAAGTGGACGTGCAATAGATGTGGCCTTTGATGGGCAGGAGGCCTTGGCTTTGATAAAGAAGAATAATTATGATATCATCTTTGCAGATCATAAGATGCCGAAAGTGACGGGGCTTGAACTAATTAAATATGTTAAGGAGAAGAACCTTAGGTCAAAGATTGTGATGATCAGCGCTTACCCCAAAATGGAAGAGGCTGTGGCCAAGCAAGTGGGTGCAGATGGATATTTGGAGAAGCCGGTAAGCTCAAAAGTTGTTGAAGATATGATCAACAAGATGCTAGGCAATCAAGCCGGTGGTAGTGCGGAGAGGAAATAACTAAATGAGTCCCGTTAGATACTGTTACGGTCTAACGGGGTCGAAAATGGGGCATCTAACGGGATGAGAAAGAAAGGAATAAAGGACGTTAATATTGGAAACAAGAGGGTTTTAATGCGGGTTGATTTCAATGTCCCGCAAAACGATAAATTAGAAATTACAGACGATACAAGGATAAAGGCCGCGCTTCCTACGATACAATATACCCTTGGCAAAAATGCAAAGGTAGTCTTGATGAGCCATCTTGGCAGGCCCAAAGGATCGGCGAATCCCAAATATAGCTTAAAGCCGGTTGCTGAAAGATTAAGCCAATTGCTGGAAAAAAAGGTATCAATGGCGCCTAACTGTATTGGCCCTGAGGTAAAAAAGAGCGTAGATGCGGTAAAAGAGGGAGGTGTGGTCCTTCTTGAAAATCTGCGATTTCACAAGGAAGAAGAGGCCAATGATCCCAATTTTGCAAAAGAGCTGGCATCTTTCGGGGATATTTTTGTAAATGATGCCTTCGGCACTGCGCATAGGGCGCATGCCTCGACTGAAGGGGTGACGAAATATCTTCCCTCCGTTGCGGGTTTTTTGGTGCAAAAGGAAATTGAATATTTTGAAAAGGCACTAAAGAAGCCGGCAAAGCCGTATATTGCGATTTTAGGCGGGGCGAAGGTTTCAGATAAGATCGCGGTTATCAAGAATTTAATGAATAAGGTAGACGCAATCTTAATCGGCGGAGGTATGGGGTATACGTTTTTGAAGGCAAAAGGTGTGGATATCGGAAACTCAAAGCTTGAAGCCGACAAACTGGATCTGGCGAAGGCAATTCTAAGTGAGGCCCGTAAAAAGAAGATCAAGATATTATTGCCCGTCGATCATGTTTGTGCTGATAAATTAGATGCGTCGGCAGAAGTAAAGATTACGGATGGCGAAACAATACCGGCCGGCATGCTTGGGCTTGATATCGGGATTAAGACAATAGAGCTCTTTAAAAAAGAGCTGCAGGATGCCAAGACTATTCTATGGAATGGGCCGTTAGGCGTTTTCGAGATTGATCAATTCGGTAAGGGTTCGCGAGAGATCGCCAGGTTTATCGCTGAGCTGAATGTAACTACGATTATCGGCGGCGGCGATACGGCAGCGGCGATTGCGAAGTATGGCCTGAAGGATAAGATGTCGCATATTTCAACCGGTGGCGGCGCTTCTTTGGAATACCTTGAAGGGAAGACATTACCGGGCATCGCGGCCCTGGAAGATAAATAAGCGAAGTCGCGGCCCAAGTTTACAGTCGGGACAGGTTCTAAACTGCGAGTCGTGGCCACATAGGAACCTGTCCCCATAGTTGCAACACACGCAAAGTTGTGACCAAAAGGAAAGTATGCTAATATGAGAAAACCGATAATTGCTGGTAATTGGAAAATGAACAAGACCATCTCAGATGCGATTGAGCTGGTCAACGGACTAAAGAGAAATCTCTACAAGATAGAGGATGTGGATATAGTAGTATGCCCACCGTCTACTGTCCTAAGTGATACGGCAGAGGTACTGATGGATTCAAACATCCATCTTGGAGGACAAAATATATTTTGGGAGGAAAAGGGGGCTTTTACAGGTGAGGTATCTGCTGTTTTCCTAAAGGATTTGGGTTGCAGGTATGTTATTGTAGGCCACTCCGAAAGGCGGCAATATTTTGGAGAAACCAACGAAGGCGTTAATAAGAAAACAAAAACAGCATTAAGAACAGGACTCTTCCCGATCGTATGTGTCGGTGAAAAACTAAATGAGAGAGAAAGCGGCAAGACCTTTGATGTAATAAAAGATCATGTTACAAACGGTCTTAAGGATATAAATGGTAAAGAGATTCTGAATTGTGTCGTTGCTTATGAACCTGTCTGGGCCATAGGGACCGGCAAAACCGCCACACCTCAACAGGCCGAGGAGGTCCATAAGTTTATAAGAGGTCTTTTGTTAGAGATGTATTCAAAAGAAATATCCTCTTCTATTAGACTTCAATATGGTGGAAGCGTAACTCCGGAAAATATTTCCTCTCTTATGGAGATGCCGGATATAGACGGTGCCTTAGTTGGAGGGGCCAGTCTTAAGGTTGATTCCTTTTCAGAAATAGTAAGAAAGAGCAGTGAGGTGAAAAAGCGATGTACGTATTCTTAATAGTAATCCATGTAATAGCTTCGATTAGTTTAATCCTTGTAATACTTCTTCAGGCAGGCAGAGGCGGGGGGTTAAGTGAGTCATTTGGGGTAAGTTCGACTCAGACCTTTTTCGGTACGTCTGCTGCAAAATTTCTGCAGAAGGCAACCACCATTTGCGCTATTATGTTCCTATTAACCTCGTTAAGTTTAGCCGCCTTGTCTACAAGGAGATCCCGTTCGCTAATGGACAGGCAGAGGCTAAAAGAGGCGGTTGAAGATTTAGTAAATGAAGGGGAAATACCCGCTCAAGAAGGAGCCGCAACAGAAGAAACACCGCCTATAGGATTCGAACAGACCGAACCGAAAGAGGCAGGGCAACCAGTTACAGCTGGAGAAACCACCCAAGAGGGATCTGCATTTCCCATTGAGTAAGCAAGACAGGAAGTGCCGAAAGCCGAGTGATCTTTTATTGCACCCTACCCGCTTTGGCTAATGGATAAAAAAAAGTTATTTTGGATTTTTTCTCTAAGCAGTGTTGTTTATTTCACGCAGGGCATAGAGCAACTCCCCGCTCAGGGCCTATTCTACCACCTTAAAGAAAACCTGCTTTTCTCACCCGAAAAGATAATGTTCATTTCCAGCATCACAACCCTTGCCTGGCTCGTAAAGCCGGCAATAGGCTATGTCATAGACAATTTTTTTAATAAGAAGGTATGGATCTTTATTTCCCTGGCGCTTGATATAGCAACCGTCTTGTTTTTAGGGATAGTCTCTTTACCGATTGCGATTCTCGTGGGGATGCTTGTTTTTAATTCGGCTAATTCGGCATTCCGGGACGTCTCTGTGGATGGCATAATGTGCGTGGAAGGGAAGAAGTACGAGGCAACCGGCAAGATCCAGAGTATCCAATGGATATCTATTTCAGTCGCACTGATGCTGACAGGAATAGGAGGCGGGTATATCGCGGAGAAATGGAGTTATAAAGCGGCATTTCTGGCACTTATCCCTGTTTATATAATGGTGGGCGTAATTGCAAAGTTTTACAAAGAGAAAAACTCAAACCGGGTAAAAAGATCCTCGACCCTTGTGATGGATTTAAAAAAGATATTTGCAGACAAAAAGATAATCATTGTAGGGTTGTTTATATTCCTCTACAAGTATTCCCCATCCTTTGGCACGCCACTTTTCTTTATACAGCGAGATATGTTTAAGTGGGGTAAAATTTGGATAGGGGCGCTAACTACGATAGGGACGATTTTTGGAATTGCAGGGGCGCTGTTCTATTATCGAATGAGCCGAAAGATCAATATTAAAAAATGGCTGTTTTTTTCTGTATTTTTAGGGGCCGTAACCACTTTAAGTTACCTTTATTATACGCCGGTTACGGCAGTTGTTTATGACATATTATACAACCTTATGGGGATGTTTATTTTCCTTATGGTTATGGACTTTATGGCAAGGAGCACAGTTCAGGGCCTGGAGGCTACTTCATTTGCGTTGCTTTGCAGCATAAGCAACCTGGCCCTTGTGGCGAGTAACCTGTCAGGGGCCTTTTTGCTGCCTGTTATAGGATTGAAGTGGCTTATAGTTCTGTCGGCATTCACGAGTTTTTTGTGTTTGCCGTTAATAAATAAACTAAAGTAGTTCCGGATCAATTAATTTGGGTAGGACCCCGACAACATAGAAAATTCTTGTCATGGATGCGGCCTCTTGATATAATATCAATGAGATCATAAGGTGAACAATGTCAAAGACAAATACTGTTATAAAATTGGCGATGGCTTCTAAAAAGGCCGCGGCTGAATTGAGCGCTCTTAAGACCTCAAAGAAGAATGCCCTCCTTCTGGATATGGCATCTTGCTTGGAGCGTGGGAAGAAAAGGATCCTGTCTGCGAATAGAAAGGACCTTAAAAGGGCTAGAAAGAGCCGTTTATCCTCAGCGCTTACGGATAGGCTTCGACTTGATGAAAGGCGCATCAAGGCGATGGCCGATTCCTTGAGGGGCATAGCCTCCTTAAAGGATCCTGTAGGGCAGGTCATATCCACAAGAAAAAGGCCAAACGGCTTACGAATTAACAAAACACGTGTCCCCATAGGTGTCATATTCATAATATATGAATCCAGGCCTAACGTGACAAGCGATTGCATAGGACTTTGTATTAAATCCGGGAACGCGGTTATATTGAGAGGCGGCAGCGAAGCGATAAATTCTAACATTGCCATTTTTGATACTTTACAGAAGTCTTTCAAGTCTTTTGGCCTTCCCACCGCTTCAATTACGCTGATTAAAAGGACTGATAGAAAAGTCGTGAATACCTTGCTGAAGCAAAAGAACATTATAGACCTGGTAATTCCTCGCGGAGGGGAAGGGCTTATAAATTTTGTAGCTCGACAATCAAACATTCCTGTGGTTAAACACTATAAAGGGGTATGCCATGTCTATGTAGATAAAAACGCAAATTTGAATATGGCTGAGAAGATTTGCTTTAACGCAAAAGTCCAGCGGCCCGGCGTCTGCAACGCTATGGAGACACTCCTTGTTCATACGGATGTGGCTGCGAGGTTTTTGCCATCGATGATTCGAAAATTAAAAGCGGCTGGTGTTGAAATCCGAGGGTGTAAGAAAACGCGATTAATAACAAAAGGTATAAAGGCTGCTGTTGAAACAGATTGGTATGCGGAATATTTGGATTTGATCTTGTCTGTAAAGGTAGTAAGAACTTTAGATGAAGCGATAACCCATATTGCAAAATATGGTTCCATGCACTCAGATGCAATCGTTACGGATAATAAGCGCAATGCTGATAAATTCCTAAAAAGGGTAGATTCGGCATGTGTTTATGTAAATGCCTCAACACGATTTACTGATGGAGGACAATTCGGCATGGGTGCAGAAATGGGTATTTCTACCGAAAAATTACATGCCCGAGGCCCTATGGGCCTAGAAGAACTGACGACTTATAAATATTGCGTTTTTGGAAACGGGCAAACCAGGCAATAAATGCGAATAGGTATACTTGGCGGGACGTTTAATCCTATACATATCGGGCATCTTACCTTAGCAAGAGAAGCAGCCCGGCAATTAAAACTTGATAAGCTTATCTTTGTTCCTTCCTACCTGCCTCCGCACAAAGACCAAGAAGGTATTTTAGACGCAGAACACAGATTCAAAATGGTGGTGCTGGCCATCACGGGGAATCCAAAATTTGAAGTATCGAGAATAGAGGTAGACCTTAAACAAAAGGCATATTCAATAGACACCCTAAGGAAGCTCAAGGATCAATATGGAGCTGGCGCAGAATTCTTTTTTATTACGGGTTCCGATTCCCTTAAGGAGCTGGCCACATGGAAGGAAAGAGATGAGATGTTTAAGCTTTCAACATTTGTAGTGGTCAAAAGACCCGGTTTCCCAATGGAGGAGGTGCCAAGCCAGGTTCAAGCTATTACTATGGCGGAAATGGATATTTCATCTACCGAAATCAGAAAGAGGCTAAAGGGAAAAAAAGGCATAGAAGATGTGGTTCCGGATGCAGCCAGGGAGTATATAAAGAAAAATGGACTGTATATATAAATATTTTTGTCTTGACCGAATAAGACGAAGTATGGTAAGCTTTACCAATTAGTGTTCAAGGAATTAGTATTCAAAAAGGAGGAATAGGATGGAAGGATATTGCTTAAAGTGTAAAGAAAAGAGAGAGATGAAGGATGCCGCAAAGGTCACAATGAAGAATGGCCGAGATGCAATGAAAGGCAAATGCCCGACTTGCGGGACAGGGATGTTCAAAATATTAGGCAAAAAATAAGAACGGGAGGAGATCGTTTTATAGAATCCAAAAAGTTAGTTTCCTTTATCGATAAGATAGTAAAGGATAAGAAAGCAGAGGACGTAGTAGTTTTGGATATGCGCAGGGCTTCTGATCTCTGCGATTATTTTTTTATATGCAGCGCAAACTCTACAAGGCAGGCAAAGGCCATTGCAGATGCACTCCAGGGGACACTGGAGAAAAAGAAGGTCAAGTCCTGGCACGTTGAAGGTTACAAGGAAGCGCTGTGGATAGTTGTGGACTATATTTCCGTAGTAGTCCATATTTTTTATAACGAGACACGTTCATTTTATAGGCTTGAAAGATTATGGGGCGACGTGCCGTGTGTTGATGTTTCTAAATTTAAGAAGCAGAGAAAATGCAAAAAAATCTCGTCGAAAAAAGCATTTCCCACCTAATTCAAAATTCAATAGATGAACTGAGCGAAGAATTTCCTATTGTTTCTCAAGGGCATATCCCTATCCAGATGGAGGTTCCCAAAGACCGCCGGCACGGTGACCTTTGTACCAATGTCGCCTTTAGGCTGTCAGGCCTGATAGGGCAGAAGCCAATAGAGATTGCCCAAAAACTAAACTTGTTGGTAGGGAATCACCTAAAGCATTCCAGGATCAAAAAGGCAATAAAAAGAATAGAGGTAAAACCGCCCGGATATGTGAATTTTTGGCTTTCAGAAAAGGTATTTTATAACACCTTAAGTGATATCTATAAAACGAAAGGAAATTTTGGGAAGATCAACATAGGTGCAAACAAAAAAATCTTATTGGAATTTGTCAGCGCAAATCCAACAGGGCCGCTTACAATCGCCCATGCGCGGCAGGCCGCCGCTGGGGACTCATTGGCGAATATCCTTGAATTTTGCGGATATAGCGTTAAGAGGGAGTATTATATAAATGATGAAGGCCTCCAGATGTCGCTGTTGGCCGACTCAGTTCGCGCACGATATCTGGAATTATCTAAAAGGGGATCCACCTTCCCGGAAAATGGTTATAAGGGTGCCTATGTATACGATATCGCAAAGGAGCTAAAAAAACAGCACAAGGAAAAATTTTTGGAAGAGAAAAAGCCCTGGAAGGAGTTTTTTCTGAAATTTAGCTACACGAGCATCATGACCGACATCAAGCGGGACCTAAAAGATTTCAATGTCAAGTTTGATGCCTGGTACAGCCAGACCAAATTAGGAAAATCCGGAGAGGTAGAGAAGAAGATCGAATTTCTGCGAACGAGAAAGTATGTTTATGAAAAAGATGGGGCCTTGTGGTTTAAATCTACCGAATTTGGAGATGATAAGGATAGGGTTATCAGAAAAAGCGATGGCACCTACACCTATCTTGCACCAGATATTGCTTACCATCACAACAAATTTAGTAGGGGGTTTAATAAGCTTATAAATATCTGGGGGCCGGACCATCACGGCTATGTGCCGCGAATCAAGGCGGCCATTCAAGCCATGGGTTTTCAGGAAAGCGATCTGGCAATAATACTTATACAGTTATCAACCTTGTTTAGGGAGGGCAAACCCGTATCCATGTCTACCAGGCAGGGTGAGTTTGTAACACTAAGGGAGCTGGTTGGTGAGGTTGGAAAAGACGCCGCCAGATTCTTTTTTGTAATGAGAAAGACCGATAGCCACCTTGATTTTGATCTGGAATTAGCGAAGAAGCATAGCCCGCAAAATCCCGTCTATTATGTCCAATACGCACATGCCCGGATATGCAGTATATTGAAAAAGGCGAATTTGGCCTATATTCCTGGCGCTAAATTAGATATTCTCAAGGAGCAGGAAGAGATAAACCTAATTAAGTTTCTATGGCGATTCACGCACGTTATTGAATCGTGCGGTTTTTATCTTGAGCCGCACGGGCTTTGTTCGTATCTTCAGGAACTTGCAAAAACCTTCCATTCTTTCTATGATAAGCACAGAGTTATAGGTGAGGATGCCGACTTATCGAAGGCGAGACTCTTTTTGGTAAATTGCACGCGGATTGTGCTTGCCAATGGACTGAAACTTCTCGGGGTCTCCGCGCCGAAAAAAATGTAATGCTGCGCTTGGTAGCAGGGACAGGCCGCGGACCTTTCGCTAGTTTTGCTTTCAGCGTTGTCTTACCGTACTCGGTAGTTACAATAACTTTACTGTAGCGAAGATGCTTGGGTGGCGATGCTAACCTGCGCAAAACTGATACGCTCAAGACCCATCGTCCTGCCCCTGCAATTTCATCACCTTTGCCACGAAGCGAGCGATTATGTTTGAATGTATAAAGATATACGCAAAGAAGACCGTTGATGTACAGAAGCTGCTCAGGGAGCTTGTGGCATTTGACTATGCGAATGTAGCCAGTGTGGCCGAAGAAGGGGATTTCAGCCACAAGGGTGAAGTCGTGGATATATTTCCCGTTACATTCGAGTTGCCGATAAGGATCCAGCTTGCCGGCGACGTGATCGAAAAGATACGCAGTTTTGATCCCCAGACAGGGCATTACGTCGAAGAGCACAAGATCGCGATTATCCTGCCCTTGTCGAGGTTAAGGCCGAAAAAGATTAAGACGCCGCTGATTTTCACCGAAGAGATCCCGATAAATAATTTCGTGGATATTTCACCCGGGGATCCTGTTGTGCATGTTGAACATGGAATCGGAATCTACAAGGGGCTGAAGCGTCTAAAAATAAAAAATAAATTCATGGATCATTTTGTTATTGAATATAAAGATAAGGAAATTTTATACGTCCCCTTTGCCGATCTAAACCTTATGCAAAGATATATCGGTTTTGAAGGAAGACCTCCGCGACTTTATAAATTAGGCTCAAGGTTATGGCAAAAGGTCAAGGAGAAGGCAAAGAAAGGCGTTTTTACTTTGGCGCATGAGCTTTTGGAGGTGCAGGCCAAGAGGCGCGCCCTTTCCGGTTTTAGTTTTTCAAAAGATACAGATTGGCAGAGCGAAATGGAAAACTCGTTCCCTTACGAAGAGACCCCCGATCAGAAGCGTTCCACTATTGAGGTAAAGCAGAGTATGGAATCCCAGCAGCCCATGGATAGATTAATATGCGGCGACGTAGGATACGGCAAGACGGAGGTCGCATTAAGGGCGGCCTTTAAAGCGGTGATGGATAATAAGCAAGTGGCGATTTTAGTTCCAACTACGATCTTGGCGGAACAGCATTATAAAACGTTTAGTTCGCGCCTTTCTTCATATCCGGTCAACGTCCAAATGCTGAGTAGATTTAAAACTGCAAGAGAGCAGGATGATATCTTAAAAGGTCTTAGTGACGGAAGCGTTGATATTGTGATAGGTACACATAGGCTTGTTTCGGACGATATAAAAATTAAGGACTTAGGATTGGTTGTAATCGATGAGGAGCAAAGATTCGGGGTTAAGCACAAAGAGAAACTGAAGAAATTACGACTTTTGGTAGATGTGCTTACATTAACGGCAACCCCTATACCCAGGACGCTTTATATGTCGCTTATGGGTGCAAAGGGTCTGTCGGTGATAAATACACCTCCGCAAAACAGGCTCCCAGTTGAGACGCATATCGCTGAATACGACGAGGGCCTGATTAAAAGGGCAATACATTCTGAGATCAAAAGAGGCGGACAGGTCTACTTTGTGCATAACAGAATTCAGGGGATTGAAAAGATCGCGCATCGGATCAAGGCGCTTGTACCCGGCGCACGTATAGAAATTGCATATGGGCAGATGCCGGAAAAGGTTCTCGAGGCGACAATGACGAAATTTATAGATGGCCACATAGATATTTTGATCTCTACCGCAATAATTGAATCCGGAATTGATATACCAAATGCAAATACAATAATAATAAATAGGGCGGACATGTTCGGATTAGCAGACCTGTACCAATTAAGGGGCCGGGTGGGCAGGTTCAAGAAAAAGGCAGTTGCATATTTTTTGATCCCAAAAGGCTTTATTATGACAAAGGATATACAAAAACGCCTCCTGGCGATAAAGAGGTGTACCGAATTGGGTTCCGGTTTTAAGATTGCGATGGAAGACCTGCAGTTAAGGGGGGCGGGCAACCTTCTTGGCGCTCAACAGCATGGATACATCGAAGCGGTTGGGTTTGATTTATATTGCAGGCTATTAAAGGGTGCGGTAAGCAATTTAAAAGGCATTGCATAAAATAATTGTCATTTCTCATATAATTATGATATGATATTACAAAATAGGAGGGCAAGATGCAAAGAAAATGGATAGGTTTCGGTATTGGTGTTATGGCTATGTATTTGGTTTTGCTTGTTGGGTGCGGGAAAGGTAAATCCCCCGAATCTAAAGCACCTGTTCCGCAAAAGGATGTTGTGGCAACAGTTGGTGATAAGGTTATCACATTAAGCCAGATTGATGAAAAGATTTCCAGGATGCCAGCTCACTATCAGAAGATGCTTCAGGGCCGCAAGGCGGAGTTGTTGGATGATATGGTTCTAGAAATACTTCTGTATGATGAGGCGAAGAAGAAAGGCCTTGAGGAAGATAAAGAGGTCAAGGAGATACTGGAAGAGGCGCATAAGAAAATTGTTATCTCAAAGCTTATTCAAAATGAGATTGAAGAAAAGACAACGGTCTCCGATAAAGAGGCGAGGAATTACTACGATACTCACGGGGATGAGTTTGCTACGCAAGAGAGGATGAAGGTATCCCATATAC
>JABMQH010000036.1 GCA_013203355.1 Candidatus Omnitrophota bacterium
CCGAAGAAGTTATTGCGCGCCTACCCGGGATAGATTTGGACCTGGCTCAAAGGATAATCAGTTCTCCATCAAGGCCGTTTCATGTCAAGGAAGAGCTCTTACTTTTGGAGGGATGCGATAAGTCCTTTGACCAATGCAAGGATTTTATTAGTGTGTATTCAAATGGCAAAGTAAATGTCAATACCGCACCCGTCGAGGTCTTAACGGCATTAGGTATAGATAGTCAAGTTGCCAGTATTATAGAAGAATTCCGCAAAGGGCCAGACCTCGAAGAGGCCACCGAGGATGACGAGGTATTTGAAAACACCGGTGAAATCGTGGATAAATTGAATTCATTCAGGAGCCTTTTGGAACAACAGCAGGAGATGCTTCTTGGAATCATAGAACAGGGGGCAGTAACAGTAGAGTCCGAAAATTTCACTATGCAAATAGAGGCGAATATTCTGAATAAGACGGCGATGAGATACGTAGTTGTTATGGATGCAAAAAACATAAAACAGTGGCAGGAATTTTAAAGATAGTACTTTTATGCGAAAGGGAGGTATAAATGTATCGTAACAAACATAAGTTCCACAGAGGATTTACTTTGGTTGAATTGATGCTAGTTGTGATTATCATTGGGGTTTTGGCGGCGATGGTTATTCCTCGTCTAACCGGCAGGTCTGAAGAGGCAAAAAGGGGGGTGGCCAAAGCGGATATAGACTTAAACATTGCTACCGCTTTAAAGCTCTACGAACTGGACAACGGCGCCTATCCCAGCACCGAGGAGTCGCTGGATGCATTGCTGTCACCTCCTTCGTCAGCGAAGAATTGGAAGGGGCCGTATTTAGAAAAGAAGCCCCTTGATCCTTGGGGGAAGCCTTTTACCTATAAATGCCCGGGGGTACACCGCATATATGACTATGATTTATCTTCTCTGGGCAGGGACGAGGTGGAGAGCGAGGATGATGTAGTCAATTGGGAAGAATAGATATTTACATTGATTATTTAAGTATCGAAGGATATAATAGAAATAAAAGAAGGGGATAAACAAAGGAAGGAGTTTTAGATATGGGAAAGAAGAAGATTTTAATTGTTGATGACGAAGAAAGCTTTCTCCAAATGCTGAAATTAAATTTGGAAGAGGCCGGAACCTATGAGGTTATGGGATTGATGAATGCAAAGGAAATACTTTCTACGGTTCACTCATTCCGCCCTCAGGTTATATTGCTGGATCTTATTATGCCGACGATAGGAGGCCTGGAAGTTTGTGAAATGTTGAATAATGACCCTATCGGGAAGACCATCCCCATAATTATCATTTCTGCCTTGGATAAGGACGTGGATAAGGTTAAGGCGTTCAAATTAGGGGTTGTGGGTTATCTGGTTAAACCTATTCAGACAGAAAATGTCATAGCCCTTGTAAACAAATCACTGGAGTTTAAACAACAATAGAGAGTATTCTTAAATTAATAGATATTATCTCACCTTAAAATTGGTCTTTCCTCAAGGGGCCCCTAAAGGACATGAAAAGCGATGTCTATTTTGCAAAGCTAAGAACTAATGATCCAAAAGAAAAGGCCTCTGCCCTTGCAAGGCTGATAGACCAAACAGGCCTTGTTCCGGAATACAAGAAGGATGAGATTGTCCCTGTAAAGATTACCATAGGGGATAGTCAGTGTGTTTATAACCTTCGTCCTGAAATGGTAAAGGCAATTATAACAGCATTAAAAAAACGAAAGACAAGACCTTTTATCTTTGATACAAATGTTATATACACGGGGGAGCGGCTCAATGCCGTGGATCATTTAACACTTGCCAACAATAAGGGCTTTGCCCATTCAAGGGTAGGAGCCCCTTTTATAATAGCGGACGGGGTCTTCGGCCACGACGGGAAGGAACATCAGATAGAATCAGATCATATTGATAAGGTAAGATTGCCTTCCTTTGTCGGTATGATGGACAGCCTTGTGGTCCTTTCTCACATAACCGGCCATATTCTAGCGGGATATGCAGGCGCTATTAAGAACGTGGCTATGGGCATGTCTTGTAAAGCCTCGAAACAAGTCCAGCATTCTTCTTTAAAGCCTAGTGTGGTTAAGGACAAATGCACTGCGTGCGGCTGCTGTGTTGATATGTGTCCCGTATCGGCAATATCCCTGAAGAACGATAAAGCCCTTATTGACCAAAACCGTTGCGTTGGCTGCGGAGAGTGCCTTAGTGCCTGCAAGTTTGATGCAATACTTGTAAATTGGGGTGAGGATATCCTCATATTTTATAAAAGGATGGTGGAGGTTGCGGGCCTTATATTGTCAAAATTCAAAAATAAACTTTTTGTAAATTTTGCCTTTGACATTACGAAAGAATGTGATTGTATATCAAATAAGAATGAGAAAATTATAACTCATGATTTAGGGATACTGGCCTCAACGGATGCGGTAAGCCTTGATAAGGCAACGATTGATTTAATAAATAAAGATGACGATGTTTTTTTGAAAGAGCAAGGCAAGTCTGGATACCGCAAGGTATTGGAATATGCCTCTCAAAAAGGACTCGGCAGCATCGACTATAATCTAAAAACAATTTAAGGGGACGTTCCCCAAGGGGACACCCTAGCGTTATGCAACTTATTGATAAATAAGCAGATACGAAGGACAGTCAAACGAGAAAGGAGGTACCAGTGGACGGCAAGAAGAAGGTCTTAATGATCGATGATGAAGAAGGTTTTATAGAAGTAATAAAATTAAATTTGGAAAGTACAGGATATTATGAAGTCATGGGGCTTGTAAATGCAAAAGATACCCTCGCTACGATTTATTCATTCAGACCCAATGTTATATTGCTGGATATGCTTATGCCGGAGGTAAGCGGGCTGCAGGTGTGTGAGATGCTAAAGGATGATCCGATCGGGAAAGATATTCCTATAATCATCCTTTCTGCTTCGGGCAGCGATACAAGTAGGATCAAGGCATTCAAGTTGAAGGTTTCTGATTATCTTGAAAAACCCGCAGAGGTCGGCCATATTATCCGCGCCATACAAAAAGCGCTGGAATTAGGGATGGCATTATAAGAAAAACGTTGGGAATAAGAACCAAACCAATTAAGAGAGAAGATAAGAAAATTTGGTAAAAGTCAAAACGATAACTTTAGATATACCTACGAAAGGGGATACGGATATAATCAATATCACCGGCGAAGTGGAAAATGCCCTGCATGAAGTGAAACTAAAAGAAGGTATTGTTAATATAAGCCTTGTTGGGTCAACCGGCGCTATTACTACAATTGAATACGAACCCGCATTGGTTAAGGACTTAAAGGAGTTGCTGGAAAACCTCATCCCGAAACAAAAGCGTTATTGCCACGATGATACTTGGGGCGATGCAAATGGTTACGCGCACCTCAGGTCTTCGATTTTAGGAACCTCGAAGACATTTCCTGTATGCAAAGGGAAGATTTCTTTGGGTACTTGGCAGCAGGTGGCCTTAATCGATTTTGATAACCGCCCACGGCAGAGGAAGGTGATCCTGCAGTTTGTTGGAGAATGAGATATTGAAAGCGTGGTATAATAAATATATACAAAGGGTTTTAAAATATAGTCGGCAATAAGGGGGTCTATGAGTACAAAACGAAATATACATAGATACAAGGATACAAAAAAAATAGTTCCGCAAAAAGAAAAAGATAAGGCAAAACAATACCTGGACATTGCCGGGGTTATAATCGTGGCTATAGATGCAAACCAGAAGGTTACGCTTATAAACAGAAAAGGCTGCCAGATCTTAGGGTGTGGGCAAAAAAATATTATCGACAAGAACTGGTTTAATAATTTTATTCCAAGACGAGAACGGGCTAAGGTAAAAAATGTCTTCGTGAAGCTTGTAGGTGGGAAAATTAAACCTATTGAGTATTTCGAGAATTCTGTTTTAACTAAAAAGGGAAAAGAGAAGATTATTGCCTGGCACAATGCAGTGTTGAAAGATAAGACAGGAAATATTACCGGGACCATTAGCTCAGGGGAGGATATTACAGAACGCAAACGCGCGGAGGCAGCGTTATTGGCAAGCGAAAGAAGGTATCACAGAATATTTAATGCCGCCGGTGACGGAGTTTGTATCGCGGATTTTAACGGCGTCATCCTGGAGGTAAATCCGCAAATGTGTACTATGCATGGCTATTTATACAAGGAATTGATCGGCAGTAACGCCAAGAGATTGGTTCATCGCGATTACGCACATATTTTTGATAAATTCAAAGGAGATTTACAGAAAGGCATCGGGTTTTATGCTGAAGCGGCGGATATCCGTAAAGACGGCACCCTGATTAACATCGAAGTCAAAGGGTCTACGATTGAGTTTAAGGGTAAGAGAAGGTTATTGGCTATTTTGCGAGACGTCACCGAGCGCAAGAGATCAGAGGAAGAACGCGAGAAATTAACCAAGGAGCTCCTAAAATCAAATGAGAAATTAAAAGAGTCATCTTTGGTAGATGTCCATACAGGCCTTTATAATCACCATTATCTCGAAGATGTGCTTGAGGCGGAATTTTATCGCGCCAGAAGATCCG
>JABMQH010000005.1 GCA_013203355.1 Candidatus Omnitrophota bacterium
CAATCGCCTCTTTTGTCCGCATCATGCTGTAAACGTCAATCGGCTCTTTGACCTTTTTTTTATGGCGCAAACCAGCCGTATCTATCAGGATAAAATCGGTCTCATCCTCCCTGAGGTATATATCTACTGTGTCGCGGGTCGTCCCCGGCGTCTCGTTGACTATCACCCTTTCTTCCTTTAAGAGGTAATTGACAAACGAGGACTTGCCAACATTCGGACGGCCGATTATTGCGACTTTGATTGCCTCTGTCTTTTCATCTTGACAGGCTGACTCCGGAAAGCCTTCCACTAAATCCTCAACTAGTTTCGTTATGCCGATATTGTGTATAGCTGAAACCGGGTATGATTCATCAAACCCGAGCTCATAAAAATCAAGGAGCTGCTTTTCTATTTTTTCATTATCAACCTTGTTTATAGCCAGGAAGATACGTTTATTTGTTTTCCTTAAAAGCGCAGCCAGTTCAAAATCCTGGGCGTGAATACCTGCCTGGCCATCGCAGACAAATAATAATACATCCGATTCATCAATTGCCTTTTTGATCTGTCCCTTTATCAGCTTAAAAATCTCGTCTTTGTCCTCCAGGGCAAATCCGCCTGTGTCAATTAAGACAAACCGCTTGTCTTGAACGGTTACCTCCTGATTAACTCTATCTCTGGTTGTGCCTACCTCTTGGTAGACAATAGCCTTCCTGCATTTAGCTATTCGGTTAAACAACGAGGATTTTCCGACATTCGGACGGCCGATTATTGTAACCTTGGGGAGCTGATCTTTACCTTTAGGCATTGTTTTCGTTAAAAAGCCTGCTCCCCCTCATGATGTAGTTTATTCCCGATGCGACAGTCAGGGCACCGGCTAAATTCCAGATAACAAAAGAATGGGGAAACTTGATAAGGACGGCTAAAATCGTCAACATCTGAAAAAAAGTGGTGGCCTTCCCTAGTATGGTGGGGACAACCTGAATATGGCCTTTGATCATGTGAATTATTGCAGAACCTATGACAATGATGATATCTCTGCTGATCACAAGGATAGGCAGCCAAGGAGGAAGCCTTAAATTAAACGGAATGCTTTTTGAGAACGCAAGACAGACAAATGCCGAGATCAGCAGTAGCTTATCCGCAATGGGGTCTATTATTGTCCCTAATTCAGTCTTTTGATTAAACCTCCTTGCAATAAAACCATCTATGCCGTCAGTTATAACCGCGATGAGGAAGATCATAAAAGGAAGATAGGTGATAAACCCGCCTTCAACTTTATAATAAACTATTGAACCGACAAAAAATGGAATTAGTAAAATCCTAACAATGGAGAGCTTATTTGCAAGATTCATAAATTCCCTCTATTTAGCAGTTTTGATTCTGTTCAAAGGCCAGTATATAAAAAATGCCTTTCCTAGAAGATTTTTCTTTGGCACAAATCCCCAGTATCGTGAGTCGCGCGAAGAAGAACTATTGTCCCCTAATACATAGTAAGAATCCGGAGGTATAGCTATCTTCCGGGCGGTTTTTCCATACTGGCCTCGATTGTAATAAAAAATTTCTCTAATCACATACGGGTCCTCAACTAGCTGGTTGTCTATATAGACATTTCCGTCCTTTATCTCGATTGTCTCCTCGGGTGTTGCTATCAATCTTTTTACGAAATCCTTTTTCATGTCCTCGGGGTATTTGAATACAATGATATCGCCCCGCTCCGGCTTTTTGAATCTATAAATAAACTTATTAACTAGTATCCTGTCTCCCTCTATGAATGTAGGCCTCATCGAACCGGACGGGATCTTGAAGGCCTGCACAACAAACGTGCGTATGATCATTGCCAATATAAAGGCAATTATTATAGATTCGGCCCACTCTTTGATCTCACGCTTAACTTTTTTGTTCATTTCACTCCCTTTGTCCCTTTAGCTTATACCTTTAGCGCTGCGAAAAATGCCTCTTGCGGAATTTGGATTTTCCCAAATTGTTTTAACCTCTTTTTTCCCGCTTTTTGCTTTTCCCAGAGTTTGCGTTTTCTTGTAATATCCCCGCCATAACACTTTGCGGTTACGTCCTTGCCCACTGAACGTACATCCGCGCGGGCTACAACCTGGCCGCCAATCGCTGCCTGCAGAGCTACCTTAAAAAGCTGCCTGGGGATCATTTCCTTCAATTTTTCAACTATCGCCCTTCCCTTTTGGTATGCCTTTTCCTTGTAGACCAAGGACGACAGCGCATCAAAGGGCTCTCCATTTATTAAAATGTCCAGCCTAATAATCTTGGTTGGCCTGTAATCCAAAAGTTCATAATCTAAAGAGCCGTACCCTTTAGTCAAAGACTTTATTTTATCATAGAAATCGACCAATATCTCAGAAAGCGGCAGCTCATAAACAATCTGCGCCTTCTGAGGCCCTAAATATTCGGTGCTTACGTACTTGCCGCGCCTGGATTCCGCAAGTTCCAGAATTGAGCCAATGGCTTCTTTGGGAATCAAGATATATGCGCGCACGTATGGTTCTTCGGTAGAACTCACTTCTCCTGCCGGAGGTAATTTCATAGGGTTGTCTACCTCAATAGTGGCGCCATCTTGCTTGATAATCCTATACACCACGCTTGGTGTAGTCATAATTAGATTCAGGTCATGCTCCCTTTCAAGACGCTCCTGAATAATCTCCATGTGAAGCAGGCCTAAAAAACCGCACCTAAACCCAAACCCCAATGAAGACGAGCTTTCAGGTTCATAAATAAATGAAGCATCGGAAAGCCGCATCTTCTCCATCGCTGTCCGCAGGGACTGGAAGTCCTTGCTGTTAACGGGGTATATGCCTGCAAAAACCATAGGCCTTAACTGTTTATAGCCGGGCAATGGACTGGCTGTGGGGTGTTGGTCATCGGTAATTGTATCCCCGATTAAAATTTCCTTCGCGTCCTTTATATTACAGGTTAGATACCCAACGTCCCCTGAATTCAGATAATCCGTAACAACCGGCCTTGGCTTAAAAATCCCGGCTTCCTGAACGTCGAAAGCTTTATTATTGCTCATCATCCTTATTTTTATGTTTTTCGTTAGCGAACCATTCACTATCCTGACATATATTATAACGCCCTTAAACGTATTATAGGCAGAATCGAAAATAAGGGCCTGCAAGGGGTTTGAATTATCACCTTTTGGCGGAGGGATCCTCTTTACAATCGCTTCCAGGATCCCGTCTATCCCAATGCCTTCCTTTGCGCTCGCAAGAAGTATCTGGTCTTCGTCTATTCCAAGGATATCCGTTATTTGTGTTTTTACCTTTTCTACCTGCGCATTTGCCAAATCTATCTTGTTTATTATTGGTATGATTATCAGATTTCGCTCCATTGCCAAATAAAGATTTGCAACAGTCTGGGCCTCAACCCCCTGCGATGCATCCACCACCAGGAGCGCGCCTTCGCAGGCCGCGAGGGATTTGGACACCTCATATGTAAAGTCTACATGTCCCGGGGTATCGATTAGGTTAAGCGTATAAGTTTTTCCGTCGGATGCCTTGTAATTCAAGGTCACCGCACTTGCCTTTATCGTAATACCCCTTTCCCTCTCAAGGTCCATGTCATCCAGAAGCTGGTCCCGGAATTCCCTGTCGCTTATTGCCCCTGTAGATTGCAGTATCCTGTCTGCAAGGGTTGATTTCCCATGGTCGATGTGGGCTATTATTGAAAAATTTCTAATTATTTCTTTATTCATTTTTAATGTCTAGGATTTCCCATGAAGCATTCTTGGGGGGATCTTGCCAGATCTTTTTTATATCAATTTTCATATAGTGGCTCTTTATGATTAGAGAGACTATCTCATGCACTACGATACAGATGTTCCCATCCGAATGCTTATCAATGAGCTTTTGCACAACAGGTATGATCCGGTCATGAGCATCCTTTATGCCTTCACCCTTAGGCGGTATGGTAGCAACAGGGTTTTCCTTCCAGATGGCATATGTTTTTTTATATCTTTTCATTATCTGCTGCTCTAAAAGCCCCTGCCATACTCCTTGATTTAGTTCATTTAGTTCGGCTAACTTTTTTATCTTAAGGTTGAATGTCTTACCGATCGCCTCAGCCGTTTCCCAGCTCCGTGAAAGCTGACTCGAATACAGCGCATCGATACTCTTTATGCCCTTCAGGTGCGCAAGGCCTGAGATAATAGACGCGATCTGCCGCTTGCCGTTGGAATTAATGGGTATATCCAGCTGGCCTTGAACCCTGTTGTCGTTATTCCAATCCGTCTGACCGTGCCTTACAAGTATTAAGTGTGTCATATTAAGCTTTCAGGGCTAAAGATTTCCCGAATTTCAGCAACTTTTCCATTTTTGCATCTGAACTGGATTCGCAATAGATTCTCAGAATGGGCTCCGTCCCGGACGCCCTGAAAAGAAGCCAGCTTTTATCTTTGCCGATAAGTTTAATCCCATCATTGGTTCTGGTCCACAGAATCTTCTCGCCCACTAAACTTTTTGGCGGTTTTGACGCCAATTGTGAAAACAATCGCGCCTTTTTGTCATCTGAAAACTTAAGGTCAATTCGGCCCTGGACAAATTTGCCAAACCGTTTTTCTATATCTCGCAGAATCTGGCTAATTGATTTTTTTCGGCATGCCATCATTTCAAGCAATAAAAGCCCTGCCAGCGTGCCATCCCTTTCCGGGACATAATTTTTAAATCCTAGGCCGCCTGATTCTTCACCGCCGATCAATACATTGCCGCTACGCATCAGCTTACAAATGTGTTTAAACCCTACAGGGGTTTCGTGCAGCTTAAGCTTATACGCCTTTGCAATTTCATCAATCAGTAAGCTGCCGGAGGTGGTTTTAACGACCGCACCGGTCCAGCCCTTATCCTCAACAAAATGAACCAACAGCAAAGCAATAACCTGGCTGCTTGTTATATATTTCCCGCTGGAAGAGACAACACCTATTCTATCCGCATCCCCGTCGGTTGCCAACCCAATGTTGTATCTGCCCTTTTTAACCATATTGATCAGCTTTCCAAGATTGCGCTCAATCGGCTCAGGAGGGGTACCGGCAAATCCGGGATTTAGGTCCGCATGTATAGTTTCAATCTTACACCCTGTGTCCTCAAGGACTTTTTCAAAAAGATGGTCACCTGCCCCGTACATGATATCTACCAAAACCTTAAACCGTGATTTTTTAAGAAGCCCTGTATCGATATATGACTTTAAGAATTTGATATGTGGCTTGTTTAAATCTATTCCAATAGGTAAATCCGTTTCTTGCCCCTTTTTCTTAGAGACTATCCATACGGAACCCTTACCCAGGAAACTTTCAATCGTCTTGATGATCTCGGGCCCGGCGGGTCCGGCATAGTCGGCCTTGTATTTGATTCCGCTGTAGTGTGGCGGATTATGGCTGGCCGTCACCATAATTCCCCCTATTAATTTATTTTGTTTTATGCCCAGACTCAAGGCCGGGGTTGAGGTCGGGCCATTTGATAAGAATACCTTTATGCGGTTATCCGTCAAAACTTTTGCTACGGCTTCAGCAAATTCTCGTCCCATAAACCGCGTATCGTATCCGACAACTACCCCTTGCCTCTTATCGCTTGTCCTCTGTCGTTTTATGTAATAAGCAATCGCCTGTGAAACAATCTTTACATTCTCAAACGTGAAATCCTCGCCAATAACTGCTCTCCATCCATCTGTCCCGAACTTAATACTCATTTTCGCAACCTCCGTATCGCATCATTTACATCTTTAGAGCTAAAGACATAATTGCCAGCTACCAGAACATTCGCGCCTGCCTGTATTACCATACCGGCGTTTTTGTCATTTATCCCGCCATCAACCGAGATATTGCCCGTATAGATTTTCCTGAGTTCCTGTATCTTTGGTACTGCTGACTCGATAAATCCTTGACCTCCGAAACCCGGCTCAACGCTCATGATCAGAACAAGATCCACTTTATCCAAAATTGGTTGTATACTTGCGACCTTAGTCTTGGGTTTTATTGAAACACCAACCTTCTTCCCGGAATTTTTTATCAGACGGATTATGCCCTCTGGATCCTTTACGGTTTCGATGTGGAAGGTAATAATATCGCTTCCGGCCTCAACAAAGGGATCTATATACTTTTGCGGGTCTTTGATCATGAGGTGCACGTCCAAGGGCAAATCGGATACCTTCTTAATGCTTTTTACTACAACCGGCCCGATTGTTATATTGGGCACGAAATGGCCGTCCATGACGTCAATGTGCAGCCAATCAACCCCCGCGGCCTGAACCTTTTTTATATCCCTTTCCAGATTGGCAAAATCCGCCGACAGCAAACTCGATGCCACTAATATTTTTTTGTCCATGCTATTCTCCGTGTATTAGTTTTGGCAGTATTACGCGTCCTTTATTTTCCCCCGCGAAATATCATCAATGGTTCCTTCTTTGATTTCCACTTGGATTCCTTCGCCCGAAGCGGCTACATAAATAAAAATGGCTATGATAACGAGTAAAAAATGTCCGTACACGATCCCGATAAGGCCAAAGGACAGTGCGAAAAAATGTCCGATGCCGACTGCTATCTGAGTTGCCCTGCGCAGGCCAAGGCGCTGTGCCAAAAAGGCCCGTAATATTCTGCCGCCATCCATGGGAAATGCCGGTAAAAGGTTAAACATGGCCAACGTCGGGTTGACCCAGAAGGCATATGCAAAGGTATGGCGCCATGTTTGCAAAGACGGGTTGAATAATACCTCCCCACCCAAGATTTTATATAAAGGGTAAAATAAAATTATCGACAGCAATATATTGAAAGTGGGCCCCGCCAATGCAATTAAAAATTCCTGGCGCGGTTTTTCCGGAAGAGACTTTATTGACGCAACACCACCTATGGGAAAAAGGGTTATTGCACCGACCTTTATGCCGAATCTCATTGCAGTAAGGCTATGAAAAAGTTCATGCATTATAACACAGCTGAAAACAAAAAAAACCAAAAAGATCCCCTTAACCCCCGCGCTGATAAAGAATAGAATCGGCAATATCAGAAATGTGATATGTATATAGATTGAAATCCCAAAAATTGTAAAAAGCCTTATTGCCCCTCTCATAGATCAGAAAGCCTCTTTTTGACCTCTTCTTCGATTTTTTTCTTTATTGGGCCGACTGAAGCAAGGCTGAGCTTATCATTTTTAAAGACATCCCGACTGACTCGCTGTACATCATCTATAGTGACTTCGTCGATGTGCCTTACTACATCCTTTGCCCTGAGTGTTTTGTCGCCATAGGCGGACTTCTCTCCCGCCCACAGCATATGG
>JABMQH010000037.1 GCA_013203355.1 Candidatus Omnitrophota bacterium
AGAGAACGTGCATTAACAGAGGTAGGCAATGACATAAATGAAGGGGCCGACATCGTTATGATTAAACCCGCATTATGTTATCTTGACATAATTCGTGAGGCAAAAGCAGAATTCGATTATCCCTTGGCAGCATACAATGTGAGTGGAGAATACGCTATGGTAAAAATGGGCGCAAGGCTTGGCCTCTGGGATGAGAGAAAAATGGTTTCTGAAATTATGACGGCAATAAAAAGAGCAGGGGCCGATATTATTATTACATACCATGCCCTTGATATAGCACAATGGCTACGGGGATAGAGGAACCTAAGATGATAACGGAAAAAAATCGCGCGCTACTTCAAAAAGCACAGGGAGTTTTTGTTGGTGGGGTAAACAGCCCGATACGCGCCTTCAAACAGGTAGGCGGTTATCCCGTACCCATACGGAAGGGCCGCGGCTCCAAGATGTATGATTACGACGGCAAGGAGTACATAGATTACGTGCTTTCATACGGTGTGCATATCTTGGGCCACGCCAATCCGGAGATTATCAACGGAATCAAGAAAATAGTTGATTTCGGTTTGAGTTTTGGCGCAACACATGACCTCGAGATTAAACTTGCAGAACGCTTGCGGAAAGCAATCCCCGCGTTAGAAAAGATCAGGTTTGTCAGCTCTGGGACCGAGGCGGTTATGGGTGCGGTAAGATTAGCCCGAGGTATTACGGGCCGGGACAAAATTATTAAGTTTGAAGGCTCTTATCATGGCCATGCGGATTATCTTTTGGTAAAAAGCGGAGGTGTCCCAAAAAATTTCATACAGCATACGCTTATTGCCCCAAATGCAGATAATGGGTATCTGGATAAAATATTTGAAAGAAACAAATCCGGCATCGCGGCTGTTCTCGTAGAGCCCGTAGGAGGCAATAACGGTGTCGTACTTCCAAACGAGCCTTTTCTAAAACACTTAAGGTATATTACAAAGAGATACGGGGCATTGCTGATCTTCGATGAAGTTATAACGGGGTTTCGCTTTCATTTTGGCTCTGCGGCAGATTACTTTGATGTAAAGCCTGACATACTGTGCCTGGGTAAGATAATAGGCGGCGGATTACCTATAGGGGCATATGGTGGCGGTGAAAAAATAATGAATCATCTTGCCCCGCTGGGCAATGTATATCAAGCATCAACATTCTCCGGCAATCCGATTGTTATGCATACCGGCATTACGACATTAAAGCGCCTGGACTTATTAAAGGGGAGCTATCGGCACCTTAATAATCTAGTTATATATTTAAGCCAAGCCCTAAGTCAGGAAGCCAAGAGGCATAATATAGATGTGTCGATACGCCATTTCGGAACCATGTTCAGCATATATTTTAAAAAGAGCGGTTATTTCAGTCTATTTCATAAGACGTTACTAAAAGAAGGGATATATCTTGCTCCATCAGAGCAGGAGTCAAATTTTATCTCATTTTCACATGACAAAAAAGATATAGAAAAAACTATAAACGCGGCAAGGAAGGTATTTGGCATCCTTGCAGAGAGGGGGCGGGCATAATGAGCGACATTGATTACGATGCTTTAAAGAAAAGAGGCTTTCTTCGGCAGCGGCAAGACGGGTTTTTTCTGTTAAGAACTAGAATGGCATCAGGCAAATACACGAAAGAGCATCTTTTGGCCTTATCTGAAATATCCGGGAAATATGCCCGCGGCATTTTACATGCTACTACCCGTCAGGGAATAGAGATTCCATTCATACGATTTGAGGATATTGATAATGTAGAGCGCGATATTAAAGCTGCGGGTGTCCATATAGGAGCATCAGGGCCGCGGATAAGGGCAACAACATGCTGCCCCGGCAATAATTGGTGTAAGAGTGGACTTATTGACACTTTCGCGCTTTTTGGTAAAATTGAGAGTGGGCTTGGTATACGGTGCGGGATAGACCTACCGCATAAATTCAAGATAGCTATCTCAGGATGCCCGAATACATGTACCCGCGCCCAGGCTTCTGAAATAGGCATACATGGCCAAGTGGATGTTTCAGGTCCACAAAAAAGAATAGGCTATGCTGTATATTTAGGAGGTTGCGGCGGAAAAATACCACATACAGGTTTTAAGCTAAACAAGATTTTTACCGAAGAGGAATTATTGCCTTTGATTGAAAAGGTGGTAACGTTTTACAAGCAATACGCCAAACCACGTCAAAGACTTGCTTTTTTAATAGAAGAAATAGGAAAAGACAAGTTTCTTAAGGATTGCGGACTACAAAAGTAAAAATAATTGAAAGATTAACGGCGCGTGATTTTTACTTGACAAAATGATACTGAAATGGTATCATTCATAGTTAGAAAGGAGAAGGAACAAAATGGAAAAACAATGGACGTGTAAAGAGGATATTCTATGTGGGTTAAATGAGCCAAAGGATAAGGGAAATTTAATCGATTTGGAGAAGAAGCATATTCCCGTAATCGATGCTCCGGAAACGGTGAAGAAAGACGATACGTTTGAGGTAAAGGTGGAAGTGGGTAAGCTGTTGGCGCACCCGAATGAGCCCGGTCATTTTATTGAGTGGGTAGAGCTTTATTCAGGCGATACCTTTTTAGGCAGGGTTCATTATAATGGAGGGACAAGTTATCCCAATGCAACTTTCAAGGTTAAGATTAGCCATTCTCACGGCCCTCTTAAGGCATGGGGGAAGTGCAATTTACATGGGTTATGGGAAGGCACAAAGGAAATTAGCGTAAGGTAAAAAAACGCCAGAGGTATAGATCAATATGAAGAAGCTATTACATATTATCGCGACACCCAGGGATAAGGATTCCAGGACCCTTAAGGTCTCGCAGGTATTTATAGACGGACTGAAGAATAGATATCCTAATTCTGAGATAGACACGCTTGATCTTTATAAGGAAGGACTGCCTGAGCTTACGGCGAAGAATC
>JABMQH010000038.1 GCA_013203355.1 Candidatus Omnitrophota bacterium
AAAAACATGTACCACTCAAACGGCTCATTAAACCCTGAGCCGGTCGAAGAGCTTACCCAATATCTTGATGGAGCAGATATAGACCTCAAGGCCTTCAATCGGGATTTTTATTATGATGTATGCGCCGGTTACCTGGATACCGTATTGAGTACGCTTAAGATTTTAAAGAAGAAAGGTGTTTGGGTTGAAATTACAAATTTGGTTATTCCTACTTTAAACGATGATTTAACACAGATAAAAGACATGTCCATCTGGGTTCGTCAGAACCTTGGAAAAGAGACCCCCATCCATTTTAGCCGTTTCTGGCCCCAGTATAAGCTAAAGACTCTGCCGCCCACGCCTGTTTCAACCCTTGAATCGGCCAGGGAGGTAGCCCAAGGCGCAGGATTGCAATTCGTATATATTGGAAATGTGCCAGGCCATAAAGCAGAGAGCACCTATTGCCCCAAATGCGGCAAGATAGTCATAGGAAGGACCGGCTACTCAATCCGGGAAATCAATCTAAAAGCAGGCACGTGTAAATTTTGCAACTACCCTATCGCAGGCGTTTGGAGTTAAGGAATAAGAGAAGGCCCGCAGTTTTTAAGGCCCCCAGGAATACGCAGGTTTTTAACACGCCGAATATCGGAATAAATATTATGGATACTAATAACGCCGCAAAAAAGGCACCCAAAAGGTCCATAGCGTATAATACCCCCGCCGTTTTCAAATAACTAGCATCATGCCAACGCAGTTTGTTTGCCAGCGGAAATTCAAATCCGACCAGGAGCCCCGAGACGCAAGACAGGATATAAAAGACAGGGTAGAAGCCGAATTGCCTGATTCCATTTAAGTAGGTTAAAAACAAACCGGAACCAAGGCAGAATAAAATTACAGATATCTCCATTGCCAGGAACCAGGCAAAGTCCCTTCTTATCTTTTCCAGATTCTTGGTGACTATCCAGCCGCCTAATGTAAGACCGGCCATGAATGAGGTAATCAGCAATGCTATGTGGTGATATACATATCCAAAGAAGACCTGATAGGATAATATAAATATCAGGTCAAGGCTCATTCCCGCAAATCCCGTTGTTGCGATAGATACTCCAACGCCCATATTCCTAAATTTAGAAAACAACGTTTTACAGATGATTAAAATTATTATAAAAAGAAGCATGTAGAGGATAATATGATTAAACTTTAATCTATCAAGTGTTTTAAAGAGCCCTCTTAAGTATGGGCTAAAGAGTGAATTCCAATAGGAGAGCCCGTAAAATACCCCGATAGGCGCTAGATTCCTATTTTCTTTAACCTTAAGGGTTTTATCGTCTATAGAATCATAAAACCAATCCTGCCAATATTTTTTCAAACGATATTCAAGATGGGTTGGGGTTAAGGTATTTGTTAAAATTCGCCTTTCTTCAATGCGCCTCGTAAAGATTTCTGGAGTTATTTTTAAAGGTGAGGGTGATGAGATATAAAGATTATTATCCCCGGGTATTACAAAGACATGCGGAAAGACGCCTTTTAAAGTTGTCAGGATGCAAAGGTTTAACAGCCCTTGCTCTTCATTTATGTAGCTTAAAGAGCCCGGAAGCCGTAAGATCAATTGTCCGCCGGGTGAGAGCATTTCCTTGATTAGGCCGAAGAATTCTTTTGTATAATAACGATTCAACTGTAGCGTCGCGGGGGAAGGGGTGCTTACAAAAACCACATCGTATTTTGAATCCGTTTCTTTCACAAAGCGGATACCGTCAGTTATTTTTAAATTTACCTTCGAGTTGCTCAACTCTTTTTTTGTTATCTCTTTCGGGAATTTTTTTAACAGCTTAATCAGGAGAGGATCGAGCTCCGCGTAGTCAATCCTATCTACAGGGTGCTTGAGTGCTTCGGTGATAGGCCCACCAGCACCCCCGCTTAGGAAGAGTATCTTTTGCGGGTTCGGGTGGCTGAGTAGGCCGAAGTGAACGAATTCCTCTGTTTGAGCGATATCCGGCGTGGGGATGTTTATGATCGGAATACCGTCACTGTAAAAAGTGCATTGCTCCGCCTGCCTTGATACGGCTAGATTTCCATAAATGGAATTTTTGTATTCAACGATATTTTGGTTTTTCCACTGTTTTGCAATTGACCAGGTATGAAGTTTCGGAGAAAGATTAGAAAAGAGGAGATAGAGTATAAAAAATATGAGTACAGAGACAAAAATCCTTAAAGGCCTTTTCAAAAAGGAAGGGGCCTCTTTCAGCAGCAGCCACCCGCTTACAAGATTCATGAGTCCTATTATTAGCCCTATCTGAAAGGAGTGCAGCCTGGTCAAAAATACATAAGTGAACACAACCCCGGCTATAATAAAGCCTATTGCCTCCAAGATATAGACCCTGCCGGGCGTTTGCTTGGATTCCCGTTGGTATATTGAATGCAGCCTGCAGCCGAACGGAAATTGCATCCCGTCAAAGATGCTTAAGGGCCCGATAATAAAGATGCAGGAGACAAGAACCGGTATAATCCCTACCGCCTCACCCGGTGTAATCGGGAGGATATTTTTGATTGAGCGTATCAAAAAGATACTTATAGGTAAATAGATGCATATAAAGATTTGAAGAAGGCTGTATGTTAAAAAAGGCGATTTTGCTTTACTGCTGAATTTGGAAGCAAGGCTGCTTCCTAAGGCCTCTGATATGATCCAACAGGCCAGGATGAGGCCGATCGTAAGTTCATTTCCGTAGAAGGTGATTAAAAATTCTCTGATCAGAAGCGCCTGCACCACCAAAGAGGTAAAGCCCATCAGGATCAGCGCAGAAAGGATTCGCCTTTTCATACTTAAAGTATAGCATAACAATATCTTGAATTAAACCTAAGAATATAGTATTATTACATAATAAGGAGGAAGCAGATATGGCAAAGGCTTTACGCATTGCAATCGCGCAGATAAATTCAACAGTAGGGGATATAGACGGAAATGCTCAAAAGATCCTGGAGTACGTCCGTCGGGCCAAAAGGCTTCAGGCGGATATAGTCACCTTCCCCGAACTTTCACTCTGCGGCTATCCTCCGGAAGATCTGCTCCTTAATCCTTCCTTTATAGAAGAGAACCTGAAGAATATAAAGCGTATCGCAGGCTCCATAGACGGGATAACTGCGGTCGTCGGATTCGTAGATAAGCAAAAGGGGAGTCTCTATAATGCTGCCGCCTTAATTGCGCAGGGAAAAATTAAAGGGGTGCATCATAAGATCCACCTTCCGAATTACAGCGTGTTTGATGAGAAGCGTTATTTTAAAGAAGGCAAGGATCCTCTCATTTTTAAAATAGGCGATATATGTTGTGGAATAAATATATGTGAGGATATCTGGTATTCGGACGGCCCTCTTAAAGTTCAGGCAAGGAAGGGGGCGGGCATCATTTTTGCCATAAATGCCTCTCCTTATTATATGGGGAAGATCAAGGAGCGAGAAAGGGTTTTAAATAACCAAGCCCGAAAAAACAAGGTTTTTATATCTTATACGAATTTAGTAGGCGGTCAGGATGAGCTTATATTTGATGGACAGAGTTTTATTGTAGATGATAATGGCAGGGTGGCTGGAAGGGCAGAGGCATTTAAGGATGATTTATTGGTAGTTGATGTACGCATCAGCCCCAAACGGCATATCGTAAGAAAGGCCATTTCAATTAAAAAACAAGTAAAAACCGAAACGGTATCAATTCCAAAAAGAAAATATAAGTCTATTAAGCTCTTGGATGAGGTCTATCAGGCGTTAATTCTGGGTTTAAAAGATTATGTTTCCAAAAATAGATTTGAAAGAGTTTTAATCGGTTTAAGCGGCGGGATAGATTCTGCACTAACAACAGTAATAGCAAAAGAGGCCTTAGGGAGGAATAACACAATAGGTGTATTGATGCCTTCTGCGTTTACTTCAAAAGAGACCAATGCCGATGCCGTTGAACTCGGCAAGAGATTAGGGATAAGATTATTTAATATCCCTATTGGCAATATGTATGAGGTATATTTAAATAGCTTAGCGCCGGTTTTCAAAGGCTACCCAGAGAATATAGCCGAAGAAAACATACAAGCTCGTATACGCGGGAATATCCTGATGGCTATTTCAAACAAATTTGGTTATTTGGTGTTAACAACTGGAAATAAAAGCGAAGTCTCCTGCGGGTATTGTACCCTCTACGGAGACATGGCAGGAGGATTTTCAGTAATCAAGGACGTACCGAAGACGCTGGTATATAAACTGGCAAACGATGTTGTAAATAGAGACGAGGAAATTATACCGAAACGGATCATAGAAAGGGCGCCGACTGCAGAATTAAAGCCGGGCCAAAAGGATACAGATACGCTCCCGCCGTATGAACTCCTTGACCCAATAGTCGAGGCATATGTGGAGGAGGACAAGGCTCTTCGGGATATTGTGCGGAAGGGATCTAAAAAATCAGTTGTAGCAAAGGTAATTCAGATGATTGATAGAAATGAGTATAAACGCCGACAGGCCCCTCCCGGTATAAAAATCACACCAAAGGCATTTGGCAAAGACAGAAGAATGCCCATCACGAATAGATTTGTTGAAAAATGAGATCAAGGATATCCCGCGCCGTAATACCGCGACTTTCTATTTACTACAGAACTCTCCTTCTACATAAGAGCAGTGAAGTTGTTTCTTCCGGTGAACTATCGGATTTAACCGGATGCACCCCTGCTCAAATCAGAAAGGACCTTGCTTATTTCGGTCAATTCGGTACACCTGGGAGAGGTTACATCGTAAGTGATTTAAAGAAAAAGATTTTAGAAATTCTGGGGATAGATAAAAATTGGAACGTTGCATTAGTCGGCGTTGGGAATTTAGGGACAGCGCTTTTATCCTACAAGGGATTTAAGGAGCAAGGATTTAACATCACCGCGGTATTTGATAACGACCTGAGAAAAATAGGAAAAAGGCTTGAAGGTATTACCATACAGGATATAAACGGGCTTCGCAGGACCGTAAAGAATAAAGAAATACAAATGGCTATAGTAGCCGTCCCCGCAGAGGAGGCGCAGAAGATAGTGACAACTCTAATAAAGGCAAAGTTGAGGGCAATATTGAATTTTGCGCCGATAAGGCCGCAAGTACCGAAGTCGGCTGAACTGATCAATATAGATTTGTCAATTGAGCTTGAGAAGCTAACCCATTTCTTAAGACAAAAAGTTTAAAAATTGTTCTTGACAGTAAGTGTTTGATGAGATAATATTAGAAGATAAATTTTTATTTTTTGCATTATATTTGTGAAAATTTTCACAAAGTTGCACGAATCATCCAGAGCGAATGAGCATAGACAAGCAAGATCAATATATCTCCAAAAACAACCTCTTTAAGTTATTGGAAGCGCTGAAAGCCGATTACGAAGTCTATGTTCCCGTAAGGAAAGGCGAGCAGCGCTT
>JABMQH010000039.1 GCA_013203355.1 Candidatus Omnitrophota bacterium
CGACAACGTTTCGGCAGAGGTAGAGCTCATAACACCTATCGCTATGGAGAAAGAGCTTAGGTTTGCCATAAGAGAAGGCGGGCATACTGTAGGGGCAGGTGTAGTCAGCGAGATCATACAATAGAAAGTTATTAGGGGGTAATATGGCACAGGCGGAACAACAAAGAATAAGGATTAAATTAAGAGCATACGACCATAGGGTTCTTGACCAGTCTACGACAGATATTGTCGAGACTGCAAAGAAAACTGGTGCCTTTGTGTCAGGACCTACCCCTTTACCGACCAAAAGAGAGATTTTTACTGTGTTAAGATCGCCGCATGTAGATAAAAAGTCGAGGGAACAGTTTCAGATCAAGACGCATAAGAGATTATTAGATATAATAAATCCTACGGCGAAGACAATAGACGCGCTTAAGCGACTTAATTTACCGTCTGGTGTACATATTGAGATAAAATGAACGGACTATTAGGCAAAAAGCTTGGAATGACGCAGATTTTTAAGGAAGGCGGGAAATTCATTCCTGTTACCGTAATTGAGGCAGGACCATGCCCGATTATCCAAATAAAGAATAAAGACCTTGATGGATATGAGGCCATACAGCTGGGATTTGGAGAAAAGGGTGAATCCTCGGTAAATAGCCCTGATGGCGGCCGCTTTAAAAAAGCAGGAGTTACCCCAAGACGCTTTATGAAAGAGCTTCGCGTAAAAGAAGTCGGTAAGTTTAAGGTAGGGCAAGAGATAAACGTAGATATTTTTGCAGCCGGTGATTTCGTAGATGTTACCGGGACCTCCATAGGCAAAGGTTTTCAAGGTGGAATGAAGCGATGGGGGTGGAAGGGTGGAGAGGCTTCTCATGGTTCAATGCAGCACCGTAGGATAGGCTCAATAGAATCAGGTCCCAGGCTGACAAGGGTTACTAAGGGACATCACATGCCAGGGCACATGGGTAATAAAACCATTACCGTTTGCAACTTAGAGATTTTAAAAATAGATAAAGAGAAACATCTTTTGGTTGTGAAAGGACCTGTTCCTGGTGCAGAGGATAGTTATCTGGTCATCAAGGAAGCCAAGAGGCTTCCGAAAGGCAGCGAGAAGGCAAAACGCAGACTCACACTTAAGGTTCAGACAAAACGACGAGGAGAGGGAGCCAAAACCGGTGAAAGGAAAGCAGCGGCATCTAAGAAGAAATAAGTGATGAAGACGACAAAAGAGAATATATCTAAAGAACTCGACCCGAAGGTTTTTGACGGTAAGGTGAACAAGAATGTCTTATATCAGGCTGTGCATATGTATCAAGCCAACAGGCGGCAAGGCAGCGCTTCCACTAAGACAAGGGCACATGTTTCAGGTGGAGGCAGAAAGCCGTGGAAACAGAAGGGTACCGGTAGGGCTCGAGCTGGGAGTATTCGCTCCCCGATATGGAGAGGAGGCGGAGTAGTTTTCGGACCTCATCCGAGAGATTATTCATATAGCCTTCCCCAGGGAATAAGAACAGAGGCCCTCAGGGCAAGTTTGAATTCCAAATATAATGCGAAAACACTGTTTATCGTAGATGATTTGGTAGTTGAAAAAGCGAAGACAAAGGAATTTAAGAAAGTATTGTTTTCCTTAAAGGTGAAGGAAACGGCATTGTTCGTTCTTGACAAAATTGATAATAATTTAAAATTGGCCTCTCGTAATATAAAAGGGGTACGCTTGAAAAGGGCAGATGACCTGAATGCCATCGATGTGCTTAGTTTTAAAACACTTGTTTTGACAAAACCGGCCCTTTTGATACTTACACGTAGGATTTCGAAAGAATCATGAGCATATCATACGATATAGTTAAAAGCATGCTTCGCACGGAAAAGGCGACGATGCTTTTGTCTGAAAATAAATATCTTTTTTGGGTTGATAAAAAAGCAAATAAAATACAGATCAGAAAGGCAGTTGAAGATATTTATAAGGTAAAGGTTGAAAGCGTCAATACATCTATGCAGAGGGGCAAGAAGCGCAGGGTAAGATACGTCCAGGGAAAATCTCCAGATTGGAAAAAAGCCTTGGTCACGCTGAAAGAGGATAGCAAAATAGAGGTAACCTAAGTGAGGACATAACTTACGGAGGCCAAAAAGGCCGACGTAAGTTATAAGTCCGAACTTATTGCGAGTCCCCCGCCAAAGGCGGGGACGAAGCAATCCCAGATGAAGAGATTGCTTCGGCGCTTCGCGCCTCGCAAGGACAGGAGCAAGTATGGGTATAAAGCGATATAAACCGACAACTCCAGGCTTAAGACATCGCACGGGATATACGTTTGAAGAGATAACAAAGAAAAAACCAGAAGAGTCTCTCATTATCCCTAAAAAGAGAACCGGTGGGCGCAACGTATATGGCCGGATTACGACAAGGCATATCAGTGGTGGCCATAAACGGATGATTAGGATTGTGGATTTTAAGCGGAACAAGTTGAATATCCCTGCAAGGGTAATTGCTATTGAATACGATCCAAATCGCTCCGCAAGGCTGGCGCTTCTTGAATACCAGGATAAGGAGAGAAGATATATTATATGTCCGGATGGGCTTAAGGTAAATAATGAGGTTATATCCGGGGAAAGTGCCGACATAAAGGTTGGCAATGCGTTACCATTGGCAAATATACCATTAGGTACGTCGATTTATAATATTGAATTAAAAAAAGGAAAAGGGGGGCAGCTTGTTCGTTCAGCAGGGGGTATGGCGATTATCATGGCGAAAGAAGGAGGCTATGCCCAGATAAAACTTCCGTCAGGTGAGATTAGACGTATTAAGTTAGATTGCTATGCGGCAATAGGGCAAGTCGGTAATATTGAACATGAAACAATATCTATAGGTAAGGCAGGCCGGTCCAGGTGGCTTGGCATAGGTCCATCAGTAAGGGGTGTTGCCATGAACCCGGTTGATCACCCGCACGGCGGAGGAGAAGGAAAAGCAAGCGGCGGTAGGCATCCAGTCACACCTTGGGGGATAGGTACGAAAGGCTTGAAGACAAGAAAGAACAAAGTATCAGATAAATATATCTTAAAGCGGAGGAAGTAAAAGATGTCGCGCTCGATTAAAAAGGGTCCATACGTTGATTTGCATTTGCTGGAAAAGGTCCAGAAGATGTCAAAGACAGGAGATAAAAAACCGATAAAAACATGGTCGCGGAGATCCGTTGTCATTCCCGATTTTATTGGGTATACCATGCTGATTCATAACGGCAGGAAATTCATCCCCGTATTTATAACAGAGAACATGGTTGGACATAAATTAGGTGAATTTTCGCCCACTAGATCCTTTAGGAGACATGGGGCACGCACAGAGGTGGCAAAGGACTTAACATGATTTCAAGAGCAAGTGCAAAATTTGTTAGGATTTCACCACGCAAAACTAGGTTAGTGGCCGATACGATAAGGGGCAAGGCCATAGATGAGGCACAGGCCGTATTAATGCATCTGGATAAAAGGGCAACCATATTTGTTCAAGAGGTTCTTAATTCTGCGGTTGCGAATACAAAAAATAACCCCGATATCTCCGCCAGTGATTTATATATCTCCAAGATTACAGTTGACGGAGGTCCGGTATTTAAAAGATATAGGGCGGGTTCTATGGGGAGGGCGATGATGATTAAGCACCGGACCAGCCATATCCTTATAGAGCTTGATTTGACGAAGAAGGCCATGAAAGAAATGGAGGCCAAGGCCCAACAAGAGGTAAAGGCGAAGAAGCCAAAGGCAAAGGCCGTACGACAAGGGACAGGGGCAAAGCTTAAGAAAAAAGACTCAAAGGTTAACAAATTAACTACAGGCAAAAGAGGTAAGTAGAAATGGGACAAAAAGTTCATCCGTATAGTTTTCGACTTGGCTATATAAAAGATTGGAAATCACAGTGGTTTGCAGATAAAAAGACTTATCCAAAGTTACTTCTTGAAGATGCCAAGATCAGAAAATTTATAAAGAAGGCCCTTTCTCAAGCAGCAATCGCGGAAGTTAATATTGAAAGGTCCTCAAACAGGTTGCGGATCAAGATCCACAGCGCAAGGCCAGGCGTTATTATCGGAAGACGTGGAGCAGAAATTGATAAATTAAAAGAAGATCTTCAGGGAATCACACAGAGTGAGGTTTTTATAGACATAGCAGAGATTAAAAATCCAGCCCTGAATGCTCAACTTGTTGCTGCGAATATTGCATTTCAGCTGGAGAGAAGGATACCCTTTAGGAGGGTAATGAAAAAGGCCGTTCAGACAAGCATGGGTAGCGGTGCTGGCGGGATAAAGGTAAGGTGCCGCGGCAGACTCGGTGGGGCGGAAATCGCAAGAAAAGAAGGATATAAGGAAGGCAAGGTCCCTCTTCATACGATTAGGGCAGATATAGATTATGGCTTTACAGAAGCTTTCACTACCTATGGCACAATAGGCGTCAAAGTTTGGATTTACAAAGGTGATATTATCAAGAAAAAGACACAAGGAGTAGCTAAATATGGTACTGATGCCCAAAAGGGTTAAGTTCAGAAAGAGTCAAAGAGGCCGGCGTAAAGGAATAAGCACGAGAGGCTGTGAACTTAATTTCGGCGAGTACGGATTATTAGCTCAGGAGAACGCCTGGTTAAAAAATACACAAATAGAGGCAGCCAGAGTTGCCATTATGAGACACCTAAGGGGAGGCGGAAAAGTATGGGTTAGGGTTTTTCCCGATAAGTCAGCTACGAAGAAACCCGCGGAGACAAGGATGGGAAAAGGTAAAGGTGCGCCTGAGTATTGGGTTTGCGTAGTAAGACGCGGCAAGATATTGTTTGAGCTTGGCGGGGTTCCCCTAGAGTTAGCTAAGGAGGCATTGCGTCTTGCCGCCCATAAAATAGGGTTTAGATGTAAATTCATCGCAAGGGCAGAGGTATTACACTAATGACTTTAAAAACAGATGATTTAAGAAATTTAACAAGGGATGAATTAGATCTTAAATTATCAGGCCTCAAAGCCGATTTATACAATTTAAGATATCAAGCAGCTAGTGGGCGCATTGAAAAACCGCATAAGGTCAAGCAGATAAGACGCGATATAGCGCGAATACAAACAATATTCAGAGAGGGAGAATTAAAGAATGCAGGAAGTCCAAAGAAGCAGTCGTAAGGAAAAGGTTGGAATTGTCGTTAGCGATAAGATGGACAAGACAATTACAGTCCAGGTGGAGCGCCTAACTCGCCACCCCTGGGTTGGGAAGATTATTAGAAAATATTCTAAGTTTAAGGCACACGACGAGAAGAATAAGGCCAAGAGCGGCGATACCGTAAGGATCGCCGAAACAAGGCCGTTATCCAAGACAAAAAGATGGCGGCTTGTAGAAATAGTGAAAGCGGGTAAAGAATGATTCAGATGCGTACCGTTTTAGACATAGCAGACAATACTGGGGCCAGAAAGGCTTCATGTATCGATGTGATTGGGTGCGCAAATAAAGAATACGCCGAGATTGGAGACATAATCAGCTGCAATATAAAAGAGGCAATTCCCGATGGGGTTGTTAAGGCAGGGGAGGTTGTAAAGGCAGTTGTTGTCAGAACGAAGTCCCCTTTGCTGAGAATGGACGGTTCGTATCTTAGGTTTGATACGAATGCAGCAGTAGTAATAGATGCCCAGATGAATCCAAGGGGGACCAGGATATTTGGTCCTGTAGCGCGGGAATTAAGAGATAAGAATTTTTTAAAAATTGTTTCATTAGCTCCAGAGGCGATTTAAAATGGATAAGATAAGAAAAAACGATACGATAAAAGTTCTGGCCGGTAAAGACAAAGGTAAAACCGGGAAGGTTTTACATGTGTTTCCAAAAAATAACCGAGCTGTTGTGGAAGGGGTAAATTTCATAAAAAGACACACCCGCAAGACCCAAAACGACCAACAAGGGGGCATCGTTGAGAAGGAAAGTCCAATACATGTTTCGAACTTGGTGTTGTTGTGCAAGGCCTGCAATCGCCCAACAAGAGTAGGTGCTACTAAATTAGGCGATGGTACAAAGACGCGTTTTTGCAAGAGATGTAAAGAGATAATATCATGACGAATAAAGCCAATACCCCAAGATTATTAGAAAAATATAAAACTGAGGTCGTACCGAAGATGATGGAGCAATTTGCATATAAGAACAAGATGCAAGCGCCTAAGGTCAAAAAGGTCGTATTAAATGTTGGTTTAGGTATAGGCGCGCAGGATATAAAACCTTTAGAAGCAGCAGCGCAGGAGTTGGCTATAATTACAGGCCAGAAGGCAGTTATTACAAGGGCCAAAAAGGCGATTTCAAATTTCAAAATAAGAAAAGGTTCCGCTGTGGGCTGCAAGGTTACATTGAGAAGGATAAGGATGTACGAATTCTTAGATAGGCTTCTAAATGTAGCCATACCCAGGGTAAAGGATTTCCGCGGACTCTCACGAAAATCCTTTGATAAAAATTTCAATTATTCATTCGGCATAACGGAACAGATAATCTTTCCAGAAATTGAGTACGATACGGTCTTTAAGATTCACGGGATGGATATAACAATTAATACCGATGCCGGTTCTAGTGAAGAGGCATTTGAACTATTGAGATTACTGGGCGTTCCTTTTAGAAAAAAATAAGGATAGACATGGCAAAACAAGCACTAATACTGAAGCAAAGAAAAAAACCTAAGTTTAAAGTACGCGGATACAACCGTTGTCAGTTATGCGGTAGGCCGAGGGGATACATGAGGAGGTTTAATCTTTGCAGGATTTGTTTTAGGGAAATGGCCTCCAGAGGTGAAATCCCCGGCGTAGTGAAGGCAAGCTGGTAACAGAGATTATAGAGAGGGAAGGTATATGAGTTTAACAGATCCAATAGCGGAAGCGTTAACGAGAATACGGAATGCAAACCAGGCCAAAAAGGAAAGTGCCGAGGTGAGGGCATCAAAATTAATTGGCCAGGTATTGGAGATTTTGAAGAGAGAAAGATTCATTAAAGATTTTCGTTTTATCGATGATAAAAAGCAAGGTTCCTATAAGGTGTATCTAAAATTTCGCAAGAACAAATTACCCGTTATTACAGGCTTAAAGCGTGTGTCGCTCCCGGGGCTTAGGCGTTATGTAAAGAAGGAAGATGTCAAAAAGGTCTACGGCGGACTTGGTATGAGCATATTGACCACTTCGAAGGGAATACTAACAGATGATGATGCGCGTAATCAAGGAGTAGGTGGCGAAGTATTATGTGATGTTTGGTAATAAAAGGTTAAGAAAATGTCCAGAATAGCCAAAAAATCAATACAGGTTCCTTCAAATGTAAAAGTGAAAATTGCCGGCCCTACGGTTAACGTGGAAGGGCCCAAAGGAAAGCTGGAATATACGCTGCAACCTGGCTTTAAACTAAACATCAAGGAAGGCGCAATAGATGTTGTAAGGCCGTCTGATTCCAAAACAGACTTGGCCTTTCAAGGCCTTTCATGGCGGCTTATAAATAATATGGTAAAAGGTGTCACGGATGGTTTTGAGAAAAGACTTGAGGTGCGAGGCGTTGGTTATAAGGCTCAAATACAGGAAAAAACCCTTGTTATGCAGCTCGGGTTTACTCATCCGATAAATTTCCAGATCCCGGAAGGGATAGTTATAGAGACCCCAAAGCCAACCGATATAGTTGTAAAGGGGATTGACAAGCAAAAGGTCGGCCAGGCTGCTGCAGATATAAGGGCGTATTATAAACCTGAGCCATATAAAGGCAAAGGTATAAGATATGTTGGTGAATACGTGAGAAAGAAAGCAGGTAAGGCAGTAGCATGACACATATAAGAGGAAAAGAAAGAAGGCATTTGCATCTAAGGAAGAGGGTGTTTGGCACAAAGGAGAGGCCAAGGCTGAGCATTCACAGGAGTATCAAGAATCTAGATGCTCAACTAGTGGATGATTTTAAAGGCCATACATTATTTTCCCTCTCAACCCTTTCTCCCACACTTAATGGTAAGGCAGCATCTTGGGGGAATGTCAAGGCCGCGACTATTTTTGGAGATGTGTTTGCGGAAGAAGCTACGAAAAAAGGGTTTTCCAAAATTGTTTTCGACCGTGGCGGATGTCTATATCATGGCCGAATCAAGGCTTTTGCAGATGCCTGCCGTAAGAAAGGATTAAAGTTTTAATTATGGAAGATAATCAGCCTAAAAAAGTTTTGCCACAGCAAGGCCCCAAAAAAGGTTCTTTACCGTTTAAAGGGACAGCAGTAGGGCAGGAGGAATTTCTAGAAAAGGTCATATCTATAAGAAGGGTTTCAAAGGTTGTAAAGGGCGGAAAGAGATTTTCTTTTACTGCCTTAGTTGTTGCAGGGGATAAAAAGGGGCAGATGGGGTACGGGTTTGGTAAAGGTAAGGAAGTTTCAGAGGCTATAAAAAAGGCATTGAATCATGCAAAGAAAAATTTTATTAAAGTACCGCTAGTGGGAACTACTATCCCCCATGAGATCATAGGTCGTTCGGATGCCTCCGCAGTTATGTTGCGACCAGCTGCGGACGGAACCGGCGTTATTGCGGCTGGGGCCGTCAGGGCGGTTTGTGAAGCTGCCGGTATAAAGAATATATTGACAAAGGCCCTTAAATCTCATAATCCCATTAATGTTGTTAAAGCGACGATAGATGGGTTTAAAAGGCTGAAAACAGAAAGGATTCCTGAGTAAGATGAAGTTAAGCGATATTGGGCTACCTAAAGGGGCAAACAGGCCAAAAAAGAGGATCGGAAGAGGATCCGGGTCCGGACATGGGAAGACTTCATGCAGAGGACACAAGGGGCTGAAATCCCGCTCCGGTGGACACGGAGGCCCGCGGCTTGGTTTTGAAGGTGGACAGATGCCTCTTATCAGGCGTATTCCAAAAAGAGGGTTTACCAATAAATTTAAGAAGGCATTCCAGGTAGTAAACGTCGGTGATTTAAATAAATTCAGAAAAGATGCGGTTGTCTCTAAGGTTGAACTCTTACAAGAGAATTTAGTTAAAAACCCAAAGATTTCGGTTAAGATTTTGGGAGACGGTGAAATTACAAAGCCATTGACTATAAAAGCAAATAACTTCTCAAAGACTGCGGTTGAAAAGATAGAAAAAGCCGGCGGAAAAACCGAAATTATATAACTTATAATATGTTACAATCGTTCATAAACCTAACGAAGATCCCGGACCTACGCAAGAAGATTGTTTTTACTTTAGGGCTTATAGCCGTTTTTAGGATAGGGGCCTATATACCGACACCAGGGATCGATGGTGTAAAACTGGCACAGTTCTTTGCCAATATCGCAAAAACTCAAGGGGGCACCCTTTTTGGCATAATGAACCTTTTCTCCGGTGGAGCAATAGAAAGGCTTACTATATTTGCACTGGGGATTATGCCGTATATCTCCGCCTCCATCATACTTCAGCTTTTAACAACAGTCATCCCTGCGTTAGAAAAATTGTCGAAAGAAGGAGAGGCGGGCCATAAGAAGCTTGTGCAATATACAAGGTATGGCACTGTTGTCCTTGCGTTAATACAGTCGTTCTTTATTGCGCTTTGGCTTGAGGCCCCCCAGAGGTTTGGCGGCCTGCAGATTGTTCAATATCCGGGTTGGCCTTTTAGGGTATTGACAATGATTACCTTAACGAGCGGGACTGCTTTTATTATGTGGCTGGGGGAGCAGATTCAGGAAAAGGGCATAGGCAACGGTATTTCTTTGATCATAACCGCAGGTATTATTTCAAGAATGCCGACGGCAGCATATCAGCTATTTAGCCTCGTGTCTCCATTTCAACCGGAAAAGGCACAGCTTAATATATTCACCTTAGTCATTATGAGCGTAATGCTTGTAGGGGTTATTGTTGCGGTTGTAGTGATAACTCAAGGGCAGAGGAAGATTCCTATTCAATATGCAAAAAGGGTAATCGGCCGGCGTGTTTACGGAGGACAAAGCACGTATATTCCGTTGCGTGTAAATCAAGCAGGCGTTATACCAATCATATTTGCCCAGAGCATAATACTATTTCCTGCAACGATAGCAAGCCTGATTCCAAATTCGGCAATACAAAATCTGGCCAGTCTTTTAATGCGCGGTAATATAATTTATAATGTGGTTTATTCTTTATTGATCATTTTCTTTGCATATTTTTACACTGCCATAACGTTCAACCCGGCGGATGTTGCGGAAAACATGAAAAGGTATGGCGGTTTTGTTCCTGGTATTAGACCGGGAAAGGCGACTTCTGAATATTTGGATTTTGTCATGACAAGAATCACGTTGCCCGGGGCAGTGTTTTTGGCGATAATCGCTATTCTTCCAAGTATTGTAAGCGGTTCTTTGGAAATTCCTTATCTTGTTGCCAGTTTTTTTGGCGGCACAGGACTTTTGATTATCGTCGGCGTGATGTTGGACACCATCCGCGTTTTGGAATCTCAGCTACTGATGAGACACTATGATGGTTTTATAGGACGGGGCCGCGTGAAGGGAAGAAGGTAATATGCGGCTTATTTTTTTGGGCCCACCAGGCGCAGGTAAGGGAACGCAGGCAAAGGCCATATCAAAGAAGTTCAAGGTTGTTCATATTTCAACCGGAGATATTCTTCGCGAGGCAGTGAAGAATAAGTCTGAAATCGGCAAACAGGCGAAGGCCTTTATGGATAAAGGGGACCTTGTCCCAGACGAACTTGTTATTAAAGTAGTAGTGGAACGCCTCGCCAGACCTGATACGGCAGAGGGGTTTATATTGGATGGTTTTCCAAGGACAGAAAAGCAGGCGACCTCTTTAGATAGCGAATTGGAAAAGGCAGGATTAACTGTTGATTCTGTGATATACTTTGATACCTCTGAAGAAACAAGTGTAAAACGATTATCCGGCAGAAGGGTCTGCAAAAATTGTGGAGCGAATTATCATACGATAACGATGAGACCCAAGAAAGACCGCGTATGTGACATCTGTGCCGGGGAGTTATATCAAAGAGAAGACGATAAGGAAGTGACGGTAAAAAATAGGTTAAAGGTTTATCAACAACAAACAGCGGGGCTTATCGATTATTACAAATCCAGAGGGTCCCTGAAAACTGTTTGCGGAGATTTAAATGTGGATGGACTCTTAAATAAAATGGTGGAATTTTTTAAAGAGCAAAGTTTTATTAGATGATTGTTCTGAAATCCGACAGAGAAATAAGTTTGATGCTCAAAGCTGGTGAAATTGTCGGAAAGGTCTTTGAAAAGCTAAACGGTGAAATCAAGCCAGGTGTGAAGACAAAGCAATTAGACAAGAGTGCAAAAGAGAAAATCGAGTCCTTGGGCGGAAGGCCTGCCTTTTTTGGATATAAGGGGTTCCCCGGGAACATCTGCACTTCCATAAATAATGTAGTTGTGCATGGCATTCCCGGTGAACAGCGGCTCACAGAAGGCGACATTATAAGCTTGGATGTAGGAGCGGAGTTCGAAGGGTATTATGCGGATGCAGCCATTACGATTGCCGTCGGTAATATCTCAAAAGAAGCCAAGCGGCTAATTGATGTAACCGAGTGCTCATTGAGTTCGGGCATAGAACAGGCAAGGGCCAAAAATAGACTTTCGGATGTTACCGCCGCCATACAGGGCTTTGTTGAGAAGAATGGGTTTAGCGTTGTAAGGGCCTTTGTTGGACATGGCATCGGTTCAAGGATGCACGAAGAGCCGGAAATCCCGAATTTTAAATGGATAAAAGAAGATGTTAGGCTTGAACCAGGCATGACGTTAGCTATTGAACCGATGGTAAATCAAGGCACGTATGACGTTAAGATTATGGAAGATGGCTGGACGGCTGTTACCCGGGATGGGAAATTATCAGCCCATTTCGAACATACGATTTTAATTACTGAAGAAGAACCTAAAATTTTAACATTATGGCAAAAGAAGAAGCAATAGTAGTTCAAGCTAAGGTTGTAGAGACGCTTCCAAATGCAATGTTTAGGCTAGAATTGGATAATGGACATAAAGTGCTTGGTTATGTCTCTGGTAAAATGCGGATGCATTTTATCCGCATACTGCCGGGCGATACCGTTACTGTTGAGTTATCCCCGTATGATTTAAGTCGCGGCAGAATAACACGAAGAGAAAGGTAATGTAATTCGATGAAGGTTAGGTCTAGCGTTAAGCGAATCTGTGATAAATGCAAGATCATAAAGCGCAAAAGGGTTATACGAGTTATTTGTACCGATCCTAAGCATAAGCAAAGACAAGGTTAAATGCGAAGTCACGACCAAGATTTACAGTTAGGGGCTGGTTCCAACCCGATTAGTTTACTATGCACAGGAACCTGTCCCAACACACGATATCAAAAGGAGAATATAATATGCCGCGTATTTTAGGTATTGACGTACCAAAAGAGAAAAGGGCAGAGATAGCCCTCACATACATTTATGGTATAGGCCGCGCTACTTCAAATAAAGTCCTGAGTCTACTAGGGGTAGATCCAGGCAAACGCGCCAAGGATTTGAGCGATGAAGAAGTCGCGAAGATAGCTTCATATATTCAAAAGGAATGTAGGGTCGAAGGGGATCTGAGGAGAGAGATTTCAGGTAATATTAAGCGCCTGGTAGATATAAGTAGTTATAGAGGTATTCGTCATAAAAGAGGTCTCCCAGTAAGGGGGCAGCGGACAAAGACGAATGCCAGGACAAGGAAGGGTCCGCGGAAAACAGTAGGTGTAATTAAAACTAAGGAGGCTAAAGGTGCAGCAGCAACAAAAGCCACAGAGTCAAAAGCCTAAACAGAAGACGAAAAAAAAGGGTTTTAGAGGAATTACAAGCGGGATCGCTCATATCATGGCGACATTTAATAATACCATTATAACAATAACGGACAAGGGGGGTAATACTATTTGCTGGGCTTCGACAGGAGCTTCGGGATTCAGCGGATCAAAAAAGTCAACACCATTTGCGTCCCAGATAGCGTCAGGCAACGCTGCTAAAAAGGCACTTGAATACGGGGTTCGCGAGGTCGAGGTTTACATTAAAGGTCCCGGGTCAGGACGAGAGTCTGCTATTAGGGCGCTTCAGGCGTCAGGATTGACGATAACGGCTATTAGAGATGTAACCCCAATACCTCACAACGGGTGCAGACCACCTAAGAGACGGAGGGTGTAATGGGAAAATATAGAGGTCCAGTTTGTAGGTTATGCAGGAGAGAGAAAGTAAAACTTTTTTTGAAAGGGTTAAGATGTTATACGGAAAAGTGCGCTGTCGACAAAAGACCGTTTGCACCTGGTCAGCACGGCAAATCCAGGCGAATGAAATTTTCCGATTATGGACTTCAGCTAAGGGAAAAACAGAAGGCGAAGAGGATATACGGTCTCATGGAGAAACAGTTTAGATTCTATTTTAAGAAAGCAGAGCAATCCAAAGGTGTAACGGGTGAGAAGCTGCTGGAATTTCTAGAAAGACGATTAGACAATACCGTGTTCCGATTAATGTTTACATTGACGCGCCGCGAGGCCAGGCAAATGGTTACCAACGGCTGTGTCTATGTGAATGACCACAAAGTGAATAAACCTTCATATCTCGTGGAGACCGGAGATGCAATACAACTTAAGTGTAGTGAGAAACAAAAACAGAGGATAAAAGAACTGATAGATATGTCAAAGGATAGAACCACTCCCAAGTGGTTAAAAGTCGATGTTACTAATTTCAAGGGAGAGATTGTCGGGATACCCGATAGGGCCGATGTAGGCTTCCCAATAAAAGAGCAGTTGATTATCGAATTGTATTCAAAATAAACGGAGGAGACGAATGGGGATAACCTGGCGGAATTTTGAAATGCCCAAAAAATTGGAATGCGATGAATCTACCTATACCAATACGTACGGTAAGTTTGTCGCTGAGCCTTTTGAGAGGGGATATGGCATAACCATAGGAAATGCCTTGCGAAGAGTTCTTTTGTCGTCGATTGAAGGTGCAGCCGTTACTTCTATTAAGATTGCAGGCGTGCAGCATGAATTTGGAACCATCCCGGGGGTTGTGGAAGATGTGGCTCAGATAATTCTTAATATCAAGAACCTAATTATCCGGAGTTATGCAAAAGAACCGAGAAAAATCTATCTAAAGGTAGATAAAAAAGGAGAGATTGCGGCAGCGGATATTACTACAGATGAGACCATAGAGATAATAAATCCGGATTTGCATATAGCTACTTTGACAAAAAAGACAAAATTAGAAATAGAGATGGAAGTCGGAAAAGGCCGAGGGTATGTGCCGGCAGAGCGAAACAAAAAAGAAGGCCAACCCCTTCATGTCATCCCAATAGATTCAATATTTACCCCGCTTACGAAAGTGAATCTAAATGTTGAAAACACAAGGGTTGGTCAAATGACCGATTATGACAAACTGATAGTAGAGATTTGGACAAATGGCAGCATTACCCCAAAGGACGCCCTTCTCTATGCTTCCCATATTATGCAGAGGCATTTGGACATATTTGTAAATTTTGGGAAATTACCCGACGAAGAGGAAGAGCTAGTAGAGACACCGGAGGAATCCGAACTTTATGAAAAATTGAGCTTACCGATTTCAGAGCTTGAACTTTCGGTTAGAAGCGCAAACTGCCTTAAGGAAGGCCACATAAAGATTATTGGGGACTTAGTGAAAAAGACAGAGCTGGAAATGCTGAAATATAGGAATTTCGGCAAAAAGTCACTCGGAGAAATAAACAAAATCCTTACCGCTATGGGGCTTGCGCTTGGTATGCAATTTGATGAAGATAGACTAAAAAGTATTACATCTGCTAGGAAGGGGACATGAGGCATAAGAAAAGAAGGAGAAGATTAAATAGAAACGCTTCCGAAAGAAAAGCTCTTATGAAGAGCCTTGTATCTGCGCTTTTGACAAGACAAAGGATTACGACGACGTTAGCGAAGGCAAAAGAGGCAAGGAGGCTTGCAGAGAATGTTATAACACTTGGAAAAAGAGGGGATCTTTCAAGCCAAAGAAACTTATTTTCTATTTTATTAGATAGGTCTCTGATAAAAGAGATCGTAAGTGAAATCGCCCCGCGTTTTAAAACCAGGCAGGGAGGCTACACGCGTATTATAAGGACCGCGAATAGACGAAAAGGCGACAATGCAGAGATGGTTTTATTAGAGCTTACCGAGCAGAAGGTAGTTACCCCTACGACAAAAAAGGCAAAGAAAGAAAAAAAAGAGGCACCTGCAGCCGAAAAGCCACAGAAGCCGCTAAAGGCCGAAAAGACACTCAAGGAAGAATTACCAAAGGAAGCACCTGCGCAAAAACCGGAACCCCCTAAACCTATAAAGAAGGAAAAGTATTCTCCAAAGAAAGAGAAATATCCTCCAAAAGAAGAAAAGCGCCCACCTGCGGAGAAGTCCAAAAAGGGATTCTTCCAAGGCCTGAAAAGGTTCTTGAAGCCAAAGGGCGGCTAATTTTCTTCACCCCCTCTCAGGGTGGCCCGCAAAAGAACCGGTTAGCCCCTGTTCTCACCGAATATTTCCTGCTTGTTTTTTCCCGGTTTTTATGTTATAAAAAGCTAATATATAGTATATATTATAATCAGCATATTGAGCAGAAGGAGAGGAAATGAGTCTGGCTAATAGAATTCTCAAGGTTGGCGCATCCGTTACGTTAGCTATTACAGCAAAGGCGAAAAAGATGCGCAAGGATGGGATTGATGTTGTAAGCTTTGGGGCGGGTGAGCCGGATTTTGACACACCCAAGAATATCAAAGACGCAGCCAATAAGGCAATAGGGGAAGGCTTTACTAAATATACACCTGCAGGCGGGATTCCAGAATTAAAAGAGGCCATATGCCAGAAGTTCAAAAAAGACAATAAGCTGGAATATAACCCCTCGCAGATTGTTGTTTCTTGCGGCGCGAAGCATTCTATTTATAACGCAATACAGGTCTTGTGCCAGAAAGGCGACGAGGTAATAATTCCCTCTCCGTATTGGGTGAGTTATCCCGAAATGGTAAAGCTCGCTGAGGCTACCCCTGTTACAGTAAACACCAAGAGGGAAAATGGCTTCAGGATGACAAAGGACGAGCTAAAGAAGGCAATCACGAAAAAGACAAAGTTGTTAATTCTCAATAGCCCTTCGAATCCGACAGGGGCGGTTTATGACAAAAACGAGCTTTTCGTTATTTCGGAACTGGCGGTAGATAAAAGGATATATGTTTTAAGCGATGAGATTTATGAAAAGATTTTATATGACGGAACGAATCATGCTTCAATCGCATCTTTTAATAAAAAGATATACGATTTAACGCTGGTTGCAAATGGGGTGTCAAAGACATATTCAATGACCGGGTGGCGCATCGGGTATCTGGCAGGTCCGCAAGAGGTTATCGCTGCCATTAATAATTTACAGAGCCACTCTACGTCAAATCCTGTTTCGATAAGTCAAAAGGCAGCATTGGAGGCCATACTAGGCAGCCAGGATTTTATTTCAAATATGGTAGGTGAATTTACAAAGCGCAGGGATTATATGATTCAGAGGTTATCAGGGATTAAAGGTTTCTCTCCGTTTAAACCAATAGGGGCATTTTATGTTTTTTGTGAGATTTCCAAGACCGGGTTGGGTTCGGTTGAGCTTGCCAATAGGTTACTGGATGAGGCAAAGGTTGCCGTTGTCCCCGGGGCTGGTTTTGGATGGGATAATTATATCCGTCTTAGTTTTGCAACAGGCATGGAAACTATAGAGAAAGGCATGAACAGGCTGGAAGAATGGACCAAACAATAGCTGAAAAGATTTTAAGTAATCACGCTGGTAAAAAGGTAAAGGCAGAGGATATAGCCATATGCAACGTAGATTTTTATTTCGGGCAGGATGGCACAAGCGGTCTCATAATCGATAATTTTAAGAAGCTGGGGGATGTTAAACCGGCTGATAAGAGAAAATTCTTTATGGTGATAGACCATTCGGGCCCAAGCCCGAATATCGGTGTTTCAACAATACATAAGAAGATGCGGACATTTGCCCAAACATGCGGTGTGGGCCTCTATGATATCGGAGTAGGTGTTTGCCATCAGATCATACCCGAGTTGGGCCATATTGTTCCGGGGGATTTAGTCATAGGAGCGGATTCGCATACTTGTACCTACGGCGCCATTAATGTTTTTGCAACCGGTGTTGGCTCAACAGATCTTGCCATAACACTTGCAAGCGGCAGGAACTGGTTCCGGGTGCCTCAGACTGTAAAGATTATTGTAACAGGAAGGCTTCCAAAAGGGGTTTATTCCAAAGATATAATTTTACATATAATTGGTAAGTTGGGGGCCAACGGATGCACTTATAAATCAGTTGAGTTCTACGGCGATGCAATCGAAAGATTAAGTGTCGAGGCAAGATTTACGATATCCAATATGGCTGTAGAAATGGGGGCGAAATGCGGTTTAATGGAGCCAGATAAGAAGGTTATCGACTGGGTTAAGAGGCATTCCGGGAGGCAGCCCAAGCCTGTCTTTGCGGATATCTCCGCAGAGTATGAGGCTATAAAGGAGTTTAATGTTTCCAAATTGTCTCCACAGGTAGCGAAACCCCACACCGTAGATAACGTGGTTGGAGTTGAAGAGGTAAAAGGAAAGCATATCGATGAGGTGTATATAGGCACATGCACCAACGGCAGATTAGAAGATCTTGAAATAGCGGCTAAAATTCTAAGAAATAGGAAGATCAACTCAGACGTTAAATTAATTATTGCCCCGGCCTCAAGAAATATTTATTTACAGGCTTTGAAAGATGGCCTCCTTGATATTTTTATTGAAGCAGGCGCTGTCATACTTTCTCCCGGGTGCGGTCCTTGTGTCGGGACACATGGAGGCATACCGGCTGATGGAGATGTTGTGATCTCTACCGCAAATAGGAATTTTAAAGGCCGAATGGGAAACCCAAAGGCCTTTATATATCTGGCCAGTCCCGCTACTTGTGCGGCGAGCGCCATTGAGGGGAAGATCGCAGATCCAAGGAGATATTTATGAAGGGTTCCGCAAGAAGGCTTAAGCAGAATAACAATATAAACACTGATTATGTAATTTCTGGCCGATACAAGTTTAGCATACAGGACCCTAAAGAGTTGGCAAAACACGTATTCGAAGATATAGACCCTTCTTTTAGCTCAAGAGTGAAAAAGGGAGACTTTATAGTTTCAGGCGAGAATTTTGGGTGTGGCTCATCAAGAGAACAGGCACCGCAGGCGATCAAGGCAGCAGGTATACAGGCGGTTATTGCGAAAAGTTTTGCCAGAATTTTCTATAGAAACGCCTTTAATATCGGGCTTTGCCTTATTGAGTCCGATACGGATTTAATCGATGACGGGGACCTTTTAGAAATGGATTTGGGCAGAAATAGGATAAAAAACGTTACAAAGAATAGTTTAATACCAACAAAACCCATACCGGCAGTTATGCAGAAGCTACTTGCCGATGGGGGCGTGATAGGACAGTTTAAAAAATATGGGAGGTTCAAATTTGACACATAAAATTACGCTTATCCCAGGAGATGGCATAGGGCCGGATGTGGCCAATGCGGCTAAGATGTGCGTTGAGGCAACTGGGGTAAAGGTTGAGTGGGAAGAAGTGATTTGTGGGGAAAAGGCGATAAAGCAATTCGGCACACCTCTGCCGGATTTAGTCCTTGCATCGATAAAAAAGAACAAGGTTGCTATTAAGGGCCCAATTACGACACCGGTAGGAACAGGTTTTAGAAGCGTGAATGTACAGATGAGGAGAGAGCTGGATCTATACGCCTGTGTAAGGCCCTGCAAGACTTATGAAGGAGTCCAATCTAAATACAAAAATATTGATCTAGTAGTTGTGAGAGAAAATACAGAGGACCTGTATGCGGGCATTGAGTTTGCAAAAGGCTCCCCCGAGGTTTCCGATGTGATTAAAAAGATAGAATCCCTCGCCAAGAAGAAAATTAAGAGGGATTCCGCGATAAGCATAAAACCGATATCAGAGTCCGCATCAAAGAGAATAGCCAAATTTGCTTTTGAGTATGCGCTAAGAAACAAAAGGAAAAAAGTGACGGCAGTGCATAAAGCAAATATCCAAAAGTATACCGACGGTCTATTTTTAGAATCCGCAAGGCAAGTAGCAAAAGAGTATGAAGGAAAGGTTGAATTTGAGGATCGGATTGTTGACAATATGTGCATGCAGCTGGTTCAAAAACCACAGAATTATGATGTGTTAGTGCTCCCCAATTTATATGGGGATATCGTTTCAGATCTATGCGCTGGCCTGGTTGGCGGATTAGGGGTTGCGCCAGGCGCAAATATCGGTGAGGAGATGGCGCTTTTTGAACCCACGCATGGTGCCGCACCGAAGTATACAGGGCTTAACAAAGTGAACCCGACAGCGACAATATTATCGGCGGCGCTTATGCTGAGGTTCTTAAAAGAAGAAAAGGCGGCAGAAAGACTCGAAAAGGCTGTTGCCGAAGTAATTAAAGAGAATAAATCCGTCACCTATGATTTGAAGCTGGACAGAAACGATCCTTCTGCTGTTGGGACAGCCGAGATGGCTAAGGCGATAATAGCGAGGTTAAAGTGAAGATATCAGTAATTGGAGCCGGTAATGTCGGCGCTACGCTTGCGATGCGGATAGCCGAAAACGATTTAGCGGACGTAGTCTTGCTGGATATCGCCGAAGGGATTTGTTCGGGCAAGGCTATGGACCTAACCGATGCCGCACCTGTAATTAATCACGATCGCAAGATAATCCCGACCACAAACTATAAAGACATAGAAGGTTCCAAAATAGTTGTTATAACTGCGGGATTCCCCCGCATGCCTGGTATGAACAGGGAGGAGTTGCTTCTGAAAAATTCCTCAATTGTAAAGGAGGCAGCCGGAAATATAAAAAAATTCTGCCCGGAGGCCATAATAATAGTAGTGACGAATCCGCTTGATGCAATGACTTATCTTGCTTTTAAGGAAAGCGGTTTTCCAAAGAACAGGGTCTTGGGTATGGCCGGCGTTTTGGACACATCAAGATTTACGGCATTAGTTGCCGGCGAATTAAATGTCCGGCACAGAGATATAGAAACATATATGATCGGCAGCCATGGGGATACAATGGTACCTCTTATTTCTCATACCAAGGTCAAAGGCGAGCCTATCTCTAATGTGTTGAGTAGCGAGAAGATTGAAGAGGTAGTGAAAAGGACAAGGGCAAGGGGGGCCGAGATAGTAGGCGCGCTCAAGGCAGGCAGTGCGTATTATGCCCCTTCCGCATCGACCTTCTCTATGGTTGAGGCGATATTAAAAGATACAAAGCGAACCTTGTGTGTTTCATGCTTTCTCGATGGTGAATATGGGCTGAAGGATATATGCATAGGTGTGCCGGCAAAGTTGGGAAAGAACGGGATTGAAAAGGTTATAGATCTTAAATTAACCGAGAAAGAAGCGCAGGAGTTTAAAAATTCAGCAGAGGTTATAAGAAAAACAACAACAAAACTGAAGGAGTTATGTTCGAAATAAAATTACCAGAATTGTCAAACGGCGCAACGGCTGCAACGGTCACGATATGGCATTATACGGAAGGGGATTCCGTAAGAGATAATGATGATTTGGTTGAATTCATAACAGATGAGTCAATTTTTCATTTGTCTTCCCCTGTCTCAGGCAGGGTAAAAAGGATTATTGTTGATGAGGGAGAGGTTGCAATGGCTGGGGATACCCTGGCGGTAATTGAATAGCGCAAAAGATGAGTAAGAAAATTATTTTAATGTATATCTCAGATATATCAGGCCATCATTCGGCGAGCCGTGCGATGGAACAGGCAATAAAGGCGGTTGATACCGATGCAGAGGTCCTAAATATCAACGCCTTTAGTTATACGAATCCCATATGGGAGCGTGTTGTAAATAGGGCATACATGAGCGTTGTTAAAAGCACACCGGAGATATGGGACTATCTTTATGATAATCCTAAGGTATTAAGGCGGACCCAGGGGATAAGGGAAAGGATCCATAGGGCCCAGACCGAAAAATTAAAAAAACTTTTCCATCACTTTAAACCGGATGTGGTTGCCTGTACTCAGGCCTATCCGTGCGGCATGGTTGCGGATTACAAAAAGACATTTAACCTTAATTTGCCTCTCGTAGGTATACTAACCGACTATGCCCCTCACTCATATTGGATTTACGACAACATTGAAGCGTATATCGTACCTTCCCATAAGGTAGGCCAGAAGTTAATTAAGGATGGGGTGAGGGAGAGCAGGGTAAAACCGTTAGGAATTCCTATTGATCCTAGGTTTAGCGTAGTGCTGGATAGCAAATCTATAAATGAGGAGTTAAACCTAGAGCACAACCTGCCAAAAATTTTAATAATGGGAGGAGGGCAAGGGCTTGGCGCAATAACAAAATTTTTGTTGGCGCTAGATAAGATAAAACAGGATTTTCAAATCCTAGTTGTTGCAGGGGCTAATAAAAAGCTATACAACTGGATTAAAAAAAGAAAGTTTAAAAGGAAGGTCGTACCCTTTGGTTACATCGACTTTGTGGAAAAGCTTATGGAGGTAGCAACCCTCATAGTTACAAAACCGGGCGGCGTAACCACTGCAGAGGCCTTATCAAAGAAGTTGCCGATGATTATCGTAGATCCCCTGCCCGGCCAAGAGATGATGAATGCAAAGTTTTTATTAGAAGAAGGAATAGCCTTAAAGGCCGACAGCGAAAAAGAGCTGGCAAGGTTAGTAAAAGAGCTTTTAGACAATCCCGATAAGTTGGAACAGATGTCCCGGCGGATCCAGGCACATGCAAAACCAGACTCCGCTATTAAAATCGCGGAATTGATCTTAGGTCTGCCTGAAGCGGAGTTGCCGGATACTGAAAGTGATCTAGTGGTAAAACGGAATTAATTTTAAGATGTTATTCTTTCTTTTATACAAGATTGGAACTTTGTTGGCCCTGACTATCCCTGTCAAGGCATGTTATTGCCTCGCCTCTTTTTTTGCCGATATCAAATATCTTGTTTCACCTCGCGAGAAACAGCAAATTGTCGAGAACCTAAGGCTGGTCCTGCCGGGACAGGACCGAAAGACGCTGAAGGGTCACGTCAGGAAAATATTTAAAAATTTTTCCATATACCTAGTAGACTTTTTGAGATTCGGGAAGCTGAATTTAGAGTATGTCAAAAAGTATGTAGGTGTAGTAAACAGGAATTATATTGATGAGTCCTTAAAGAAGGGTAAAGGCGTAGTGATCCTAAGCGCGCATCTGGGGAACTGGGAGCTTGGCGGCGCGGTTCTGGGTATCCTGGGTTATCCGATAAATGTGGTTGCATTGGATCACACGAATAAGCTTGTAACCAATTTTTTCGTCAACCAGCGACGGGCGAACAACGAACGCGTTATCCCTATAGGAATGGCATTGAAACGATGTTTCGTTGCGTTGAAAAACAATGAACTTCTGGCGATTGTAGGGGATAAGGATTTTACAAATAATGGTGTAGTAGTAAAATTTTTCGGGAAGAAAACGATTTTGCCGAAAGGGCCGGCTGTTTTTAGTCTTCGAACAGGAGCGACCATTGTGCCTGCTTTTGTAATCCGAGATGAAGGTCAGAAGTGCAGGCTGATTTTTGATAAGCCTATTGAATACTCGCCTGGAGGCAATTTTGAGGAAGATGTTGTGAAGTTAACGGAATGTTGCAGCAGGGTGATGGAGAATTACATAAGGAAATTTCCCACACAATGGTATTGCTTTAGGAGATTTTGGGAATAATGAGAATTTGCGTGATCATGCCGGCACATAATGAAGCAAAAGCAATCGGGGACTTAATAAAGTCGATTAATCCTTATGTGGGCGATGTTTTGATTGTAGATGATGGTTCGACGGACGAAACTGAAAGGATTTCCAGAGAAGCCGGCGCATCCGTGATTGGCTTTAAGAAGAATGCCGGGAAAGGCGCAGCCTTGAAGGCCGGTTTTGACTATGCTCTGCAGAATAACTACGATGCTGTAATCACGATGGATGCGGATGGGCAGCATTCGCCGAAGGATATTCTAAGTATTATTGATAATGCGTCTTCTTCTGAAGTAGGTATTGTTGTTGGGAATAGAATGGCAAATCCAGAAGCAATGCCAGCCATACGCTTTGCTACGAATCTTGCTATGTCGCTTATAATCTCGGCGATTTGCAGGCAGAATATTCCCGATACACAATGTGGGTTTAGATTGGTAAAATGTAATGTGCTGAAGGCCATTCGCTTGGTATCATTAAATTATGAGATTGAATCTGAGATCTTGATAAGGGCAAGCAGGACAGGGTTTAAGATTAAGTCCGCCCCGATCAAATCGATCTACGAAGGGCAGACAAGCTTGATAAATCCGATTGTGGACACATGGCGGTTTTTTGCAATGCTCTTTAGGGCGCTGATGTAGATATGGCATATGAGACAGAGCGGAATGAAATGGTTGCCCAGCAACTGATGAGCCGAGGCATTGGCGACAAGCGTGTACTAGAGACCTTCCGCGATCTTCCAAGACATGAGTTTATATCAGGCCAGACATCAAGTGGGGCATATGCAGATCACCCTCTCTCTATAGGCGAAGGCCAAACGATCTCTCAGCCATATATGGTTGCCCTTATGACAGAATGCCTGAGGCTTGAAGGCAACGAAAAGGTATTGGAGATAGGCACAGGCTCAGGGTATCAGGCCGCGGTTTTAGGGTGCCTTGCAGCAGAGGTTTATTCTGTTGAACGATTTCAGTCTTTAGCCGATAAGGCCCAACAGGTGCTGGATAAGATCGGTTTTAAAAACATTAAGATAAAAGTGGGCGATGGGACTTTAGGATGGCAGGAGTTTGCACCTTATGACGCAATCGTAGTTACGGCCGGCGCACCTCATACTCCGGTGTCATTAATAAAACAGTTAAAGAATAATGGCAGGCTGGCAATTCCCGTCGGAGGCAGTCTTAACCAGGTCCTGACTGTTATTGAGAAGAAAGGTAAAAAATTGTTGCCCACAGAAATTTGTGGCTGTGTATTTGTGCCCTTAGTTGGGGAGGAAGGATGGCAAAAAGACTAAAATGCTGGAACAGCTGATTTATTTTGTAAAAGGTTTACAGAAAGAACTGATTACGGTTGCAGTTGCGGCTTTGCCAATCTCAGAACTTAGAGGCGCGATGCCTTTAGCGGTTGCCATGGGCATATCCTTGAAAAAGGCCTTTTTCCTTTCTGTTATCGGCAACATGCTCCCGATTATCCCGATTCTAATTTTTCTGGAACCCGTCTCGGCAAAATTGAGGCGTTTTAAGATATTGGCCAGATTTTTTGATTGGTTTTTTACGCGCACACGAAAGAAAGCAGGAGTAGTAGAAAAATTTGAGACCCTTGGACTTATACTTTTTGTCGCGATACCATTGCCGGTTACCGGTGCGTGGACAGGGTGTGTGGCGGCATCACTTTTTAAAATCAGGTTCCGGTATGCATTCCTTGCGATCTCTTTGGGCGTGCTAATAGCAGGTATTATTGTTGCTGCTTTAATTTCTATTGGAAAAGTCTTGGTATGAGTCCCGTTAGATACTGTTACGGTCTAA
>JABMQH010000040.1 GCA_013203355.1 Candidatus Omnitrophota bacterium
AATACGTCGCAAGTTTATTTTTCCCGCATACCGACATAACCAAATTTCCAAGCGTTAAGCAATAAAATAAATCAAGATGTGGCTTGGTGTAATCAATTAATGGAAGCGCAAAATGGAATTTATAATGCTCATATGCGCGATAGGGATAATCACTGCCGTTTTCTTTTTGGATAGGACAATAGTCCGCAGGTTGGATATCATAATAGAAAAGCTGACAGAGCGAAACAAAAAATAAATCGAGAAATCGGGTCCAGAGATGAAAAAAAGTCAATTGATCATGATATGGTTTCTTCCGCTCATTGTTATAGGCGGCCTGTTTATTCCGGTATTGGGATATTTAGTTGTGGCAATGATGGTCTTCTTTTTGGTCTTGTCCGTTTTTAAGGGTCGGTTTTGGTGCTGGAATCTATGTCCAAGAGGGGCCTTTTTGGATATTGCGTTGTCGGCGATTAGCCGCAACAGGCCTGCCCCCAAGATTTTTGCGAAACAATGGTTTCGCTGGCTAATATTCGCTGCGTTTATAAGCTTTTTGATCTACCGCATAATTTCTGTAGGTGGGAATTTTATTGCGATAGGCTCGGTGTTTGTTGGGGTGTGTTTATTAACGACTCTTATAGCCATCGCCTTGGGGATCGCAACGAAGCACCGAAGCTGGTGCACAATATGCCCGATGGGGACCCTCCAGCAGAAAATTGGTACAATCACCCGTTCTTCCCAAAAAGACGCCAATCGCTATTAAATCTTTCTATACATGATGATGTTAATTTGCTATAATTATAAGCTATTTATAAAAGAAGAGGGCAATATAGATGAGTCACACGATTGCATTAGCGGGTAAGGGCGGGACCGGTAAGACTACGATATCCGCATTACTAATTGATTATCTACGAAAAACCCAAAGCAGCTCTTCCATATTGACAATAGACGCCGATCCTAATTCAAATTTAAATCAGGTACTTGGCGTAGAATTGAATGATACCGTTGTCGGGATTTTAGACAAACTTGCGGGCTTGAAGGACGGCCCCCCATCAGGGATGACGAAGAATAGATTTATTGAATACGAAGTCCAGAACTCAGTTTCTGAAAGCAAAGGATTTGACCTTCTGGCGATGGGCAGGCCCGAAGGGCCGGGCTGTTACTGTTATGTAAATTCTGTGCTAAGGGGCTTGATCGACAAACTGTCTAAGGCCTACGATTTTGTGGTGATTGATAATGAAGCCGGGATGGAGCACCTTTCAAGGCGCATAGAGAAATCAATAGATACCTTTTTCATAATAAGCGACTATTCTAGAGTGGGGGTTCGTTCCGCAAAGAGAATTTCGGATTTGGCAGAAGAGATGAAATTAAAGATCGGCAGCAAGTATCTGATTGTAAACATGGCGGACGGAGACATATCTTTGCTTAAAGAAGAGATCAAAAAGACGGGATTGAAGTTGGCCGGTATTATTCCTTTCGATAAGGAAATTGAAAATCTAAGCCTCGCTGGAAAATCGATTATTAATAATCTAGAAAAGTCTAAGGCCAGCGGGCTATTTACAAAAATAATGGCGAGTATCAAGTTTACTCAAAAAGAAGCAGTTACAAAATAAGGAGGCAAGGCAATATGGCGGTTGAAATCGTAAAAGAAAAATGGGTAAATCAGGTAAACGAACTAGTTATAGGGGCCACAAAAGAACAAGGTGGCGCACGGGAAAAACCCATAAAGGTCGGCGGAGAGAGTACCCTTCCGTTTATGTTCCAAGAAGGTGAATTGCCTAACAGGCCGGTTGTGGCCATGGAGGTATGGGATACCGAACCCGCTGATTGGCCGGATATACTGAAGGCACCTTTTGGGGCTTCGCTAAAAGATCCTTGTGAATGGGCAAAAAAATGCGTTGGGGATTTTCAGGCAGATCTGATATGCCTTGCATTGAAGAGCGCAAACCCAGAGACGAAAAACACGTCGCCAAAGGAAACGGCGGAGACCGTAAAAAAGGTTTTAAAGGCAGTTGGAGTCCCATTAATTATTACAGGGTGTGGAGATAAAGAAAAGGATAACGAGGTTCTTGCTGTATGCAGCCAGGCCGCAAAGGGAGAGAATTGCTTGTTTGGGGTTGCTACCCAGGACAATTATAAGACCTTGACTGCCTCTTGCATGGCGGATGGGCATTCCATAATTGCAGAATCCCCGATTGATATCAATATTGCAAAACAAGTGAATATATTAATCACCGATATGGGATTTGATGCAACAAAGATTGCTATTGACCCGACAGCAGGCGCATTGGGATACGGAATGGAATATGTGTATTCCATTATGGAGCGAAGCCGCCTTGCTGCGCTGATGGGCGATAAGATGCTCTCAATGCCTTTTATCCTTTTTGTGGGTAACGAGGTGTGGAGGGTTAAAGAGGCCACCGCAAGCCAGAAAGATGCCCCTGCATGGGGCGACCCTGCAAAGCGTGGGCCGCTCTGGGAAGCAACTACTGCGGTAGCCATGCTTCAGGCCGGAGGGGATATTTTGGTAATGAGGCATCCCGAGGCAGTAAGGAGCGTAAAAAGCACAATTGAGGAATTAATGAAAAAGTAAATGAACCAGCCAAAGAGATTTGCTCAGATAAAAAAGATTTTAATAGGCATATTGTTATTGAATTGGCTCGTCTCGCTTATGAAGATCGTCTACGGGATAATCACCAACTGTGCGAGCATGAGAGCTGACGGGATGCATTCCTTTTCGGATGGGGCCTCTAACATAATAGGCCTTGTCGGGATATGGGTTGCCTCCCAGCCGGTTGATAAGGGGCATCCGTATGGGCATAAAAAATACGAGACCTTTGCCGCAGTGGGAATCGCCATACTGCTGGTGCTTATTTGTTCCGATGTATTGCGTAGTGCAACCTTCAGATTTTTCAATCCGGTTATCCCGGAGGTCACTGCCTTAAGTTTTTATATTATACTCATTACGTTGGCTATTAACATTGCCGTGATGTGGTATGAAAACAAAAAGGCCAAGGAATTAAAAAGTGACATACTGCATTCAGACGCAATGCATACGGCAAGCGATATATTGATATCCATCTCTGTGATTGTTACTTTAGTTAGTATAAAGATGGGATTTCCTGCCATGGATACCATCGTAGCTGTTATGATCGCAGTTTTTATAGGTTATGCGGCATTTAAAATACTTAGAGATGCCTCAAATATCCTGTGCGACAGGGCAGCGGTTTTTTCCGGTGAAATAAAAGATATTGTTATGGATATTAAAGGTGTAGAGGAATGCCACAGGATACGCACAAGAGGAAGAGAGGATGACGTACATGTGGATCTACATGTGTTGGTTAGCCCGGATATGCATGTAGACAGAGCGCACAATATCACAGAGTTGATTGAGAAAGAGATAAAGCAAAAGATACGTGGTATTACGGATGTAGTTGTGCATATAGAGCCAAAGTAACAAAGGAGGAAAAAGCATATATGGTAACAATAGGCGAGCTAATAAACGGAATGTACACAGTAGTAGGCAAGGCAATCGTTGAGAAGGACAAGAAGGCAATACAAAAAATAGCAAAGGAGCAGGTTGAGCAAGGTGCGGATGTCCTGGATGTAAATACGGGTCCGGTTGCAAAAGACCCTGTTGATGCCATGAAGTGGCTAACCGAGACAATCCAAGAGGTCGTGAGTGTACCCTTGTGTTTTGACAGCACTAAGGCAGCTGTCATAGAGGCCGGGTTGCAGCTTGCGAAAGGCAAATCAATAATAAACTCTACAACCGCCGACGATGAAAAGCTGAACAAGCTCCTGCCGCTTGCAAAGAAATATAACGCACAAATTATCGGTCTTACCTTAGATAAGTCAGGCGTGCCCAAGGATAGGCACAAGAGAAGCGAGCACGCCTTGAAGATAATCTCAAGCTGCATGGAACACGATATCCCTTTAGATGATGTTTATATAGACCCTATTGTTATGCCTGTAAATGTCGCACAGCCTCAGGCAATGGAACTTTTAGAATCACTGCGGGAATTTCAAGTGATCTCAGATCCACCCCCAAAAACAGTAGTGGGCCTGAGCAATGTTTCACAGGGGACAAAGGACAGGAGTCTTATAAACAGGACATTTTTGGTTATGGCCATAGCATTTGGCCTTTCGGCCGCAATTGTTGATCCGCTGGATAAAGAATTGATGGATGCGATGATAACGTCGGAATTGATCTTGAATAAAAGCATCTATTGCGACTCGTACTTGAACGCATATAGAAAAAAATGACGCAAGAACCAATCGGAGGAACATAGAGATGGAAAGAAAAAAGGTTACAATACCGGATTTGTATAGAAAAAAACATGAGGGTAAAAAGATTACGATGCTTACCGCCTACGATTACCCTGTAGCAAAAATCGTAGATGAGGCAGGCATAGACATGATTCTGGTTGGAGATTCACTTGGTATGGTTGTCCTGGGTTATGATTCTACGGTACCGGTTACAATGGATGAGATGATTCATCATTCTAAGGCGGTACGCCGGGGAACGAAATATGCGTTTTTAGTAGGCGATATGCCTTTTATGTCTTTTCAGGTGAGCGAAGAGGAGGCAGTGCGTAATGCCGGCAGGTTCTTAAAAGAGGCCGGTTGTGATGCGATAAAACTTGAGACGGCAGAACCGCGGGTGCTAGAAGTAACGAAGGCAATCATTGAAGCAGGGATTCCAGTCCTGGGGCATTTAGGGCTCACCCCTCAGAGTGCTACAAAACTTGGTGGACTCAAAGTTCAGGGGAAGGATGCGGAAGCCGCAAAAAAAATAATAAATTCTGCAATAGCGCTAAAAGAAGCCGGATGTTTTGCTGTTGTCTTAGAATGCATCCCTGAGAAAATAGCAAAGATTATAACAGAAGAACTAAGCATCCCAACCATTGGAATAGGAGCGGGCAAAGACTGCGACGGCCAAGTATTGGTTATTAATGACATGCTAGGCCTATTTGAAAGATTTCTACCCAAATTTGTTAAGCAGTATGTGAAATTAGCCCCCCAGATTTTAGATGCTGTAAAGAAATACAGGCAAGAGGTGGAAGCCGGCAAATTTCCCGCGGTAGAACATACCTTCGCAATCAAGGAAGAGGAATTAAAAAAGGTAGGCTAATATCAAAGTACTCAGGCACATATTGTTAATTGCGGCAGGACTGTTTTTTTTAATTGCCGATCAGGTCGTAAAACTTTTTATTACCTCGCGATTAAGTCCATCTGAAACCATACCGGTTATAGAGAATATCTTCCACATTACATTAGTGTTTAATAACGGTTGCGCCTTTGGATTGTTTAAAGGCCAGCCGAATGTAATATTTTTTGCCATTTCAATATCGGCCGTCATTTTTTTAACCTTTTTCTTAATACGCCTGCACAAAAATCTCATAATTTATAGGTTAGCGGCTATATTGATGATCGCAGGCGCACTTAGCAATCTCATAGACAGACTGCGCGTGGGATATGTGATAGATTTTTTGGACTTTCGCATCTGGCCCGTATTTAATCTCGGGGACACAGCGATCACAATCGGGGTTTCAATTTTTATCGTGCGCATACTTATGAAATCGAAAGCTAAAAGATCAATATCCTGAAAATGCATCCAATACTTTTAAAATTCGGCCCGATTACAATATATTCTTATGGTCTTATGGTTGCCCTGGGTTTTATTACCGCGACAATACTGGCCGCGCGCACCGCAGAAAGTTTTCACATACCGCAAGACAGGGTCACCGCTCTGTCATTATGGATTTTAATCTCAGGGATTATAGGTGCACGGATGTTGTACATCTTGCTCAATCTAAGATATTTTGTATCAAGGCCTCTTGAGACAATTATGGTTTGGCACGGCGGATTGGCATTTTACGGTGGCGTGGGAACGGCATTTATAGCCTCTTTGGTTTATTTAAAGATTATAAAACTACCCATTGTAGATACCGCAGATTTAATCGCTCCTTATATCGCCCTTGGCCATTCCATCGGAAGGATCGGGTGTTTTTTAAATAGTTGTTGTTTTGGGAAGGCCACCTCGGCTTTCTATGGTATTGCGTTTGCAGATGGTGTCACCAGGCACCCCACACAGCTTTATTCTTCGCTCTACCTGCTTTTTCTTTATATGTTCTTAAGGGTCATTCTTAGGTACAGGGGATTTAAGGGGCAGGTTTTCTTTTTGTATCTAATTCTTTATCCCGCAGGAAGGTTTCTTATTGAATTTTTGAGAGCGGACAACCCAAATGTTATTTTTAATTTCACGCTTTCGCAAGTGATAAGCCTGGCTGTATTCATTTTTGGAATTTGCGGATACTGGGGTCAGCATAAATGGAACAAGAAAAGATAATAATAAAAATAGACCGATCCGGAATCAATAAGCGGCTAGATGTTTTCCTTGCCGAGGCGCGGCCTCAGCTTACTTCCCGGTCTCATATCAAGAAACTGATCGACGACGGATGTGTCCTCGTAAATAACGTGCTTCCCAAACCTCATCATAAGCTAAAAAGCGGCGAGATAGTGGTTATCGATCTTTCAAAAGAAAAACCACAAGATATTTCTCCGGAGGCAATACCGCTGGATATCCTTTATGAGGATGAATATCTATTAGTGGTGAATAAACCCGCAGGAATGGCAGCACATCCTTCATTGGGTATAAATTCCGGCACACTGGTCAACGCCCTTTTACATCATTGTAATAAATTGTCACACATAGGCCCATTGGAGCGCCCCGGCGTTGTGCACCGGCTCGATAAGGACACCTCAGGCCTTATGGTCGTAGCGAAATGCGATGAAGCGCATAAAAACCTTGCAGCGCAATTTAAGGAAAGAAAGGTGAGGAAGAGGTATATAGCGTTTGTCAAAGGATCTTTAGAACTAAACGATGGCATGATCGAACTTCCGATAGGTAGGCACCCCTCGCGGCGTCAAAAGCTTACGGTTAGATTCAGTGAATCAAGAGACGCAATTACCGGATATAAAGCGACCAAACGATTTAGCAATTCTACAATGGTTGAGTTGATGCCTAAGACGGGCAGGATGCACCAACTGAGGGTGCACATGTCTTACCTGGGACATCCTATTTTAGGTGACGCGACCTATGGCGCAAAAAGTAGATTAATATCTCGCCAGGCATTGCATGCCTGCACACTGGGCTTTACGCATCCAGTTAATAATAAATATTTAGAATTCACTTCTGAGATGCCGCAAGATATGAAAAGACTACTTGAAATCCTATGATTATATGGTATACTGTACTAAAATATCATAAGCGATAATATGGAAAAAAACGTAAAATTTATTTTAAGCATACTTTTAATAGCATGCATGTTCTTTTTAATCAGCGCGGTAGCGCTATTTTTTATGCGCCAGACCGAGATGGAAAAAAGGCAGCTTTTAGAAAACAACCTGAGCCAGATCAAGAAGGAAAAGGTGCTGCTCTCTGGAGAGCTCGAAGAGGCAAAAAAAATAAAAGGGGAGATGGAAACTAAACTAACGGAAGTCCAGGACAGGGCCAAGGTAATAGAGACCCAGCTTAATCAGGAGAAAAAGTTAAGGGAATCCCTGTTTTCTCAGTTGGAAGTTGAGAAAAAGGAATCAAAGCGGCTTGTCGAAGAGCTCGTAGTCCTTAAGGGTGAAAAAGAAAGTATACTTTCGGACCTTGAGAATATTAACCTGGAATGCGATACGGTTAAGACACATATGTATAATATTCAACAAGCCAAAGAAGTTCTAGAAGGAAAACTGAAAGAGTTTTTAGCGAGGCGCGAAGTCAAGCTTGAAAAGATTGTCGTCAAACCCGAAGATGAAATAAGCGGTGATTATAATGATGACGACGATGATGATGGATGGCCTCACGATGAACCTATTCGTGAATCCACCCCTACTAGTACAGTGGGCGAGATTTTAGTCATAAATAAGAAATTTGATTTTGTTGTAGTAAGCTTAGGACAGGATGATGGATTGAAGACTGGCATGGACCTAGGTGTTTACAGAGACAAGCGCCTATTGGCAATGCTTAAAGTTGAGAAGGTCCAAACACATATGGCCGCTGCAAAAATTCCCTCTAAATGGCGAAAAGCGAATATAAAAGAGGGAGATACCGTCCTACTTGTTCAATAGCTGGCAAGATATAGTGTGTTTAGGTTAGACATTCTACTCGCAAGGGCCCACAAATGAGTGGGTCGCAATTGTCTTATGCCCACAATAATCATAAATACCGCAAGAGAATTCAATGGGATCATTGAAGTTCCCGGAGATAAGTCAATATCACACCGAGCTGTCATGCTTGGCTCTATAGCTGAGGGGATTACAGAGATCAAAGGGTTTTTAATGGGGGAGGATTGCCTCCGCACCATAGAAGCCTTTAGGAAAATGGGGATAGATATACGACAGAGAACAGAAAATAGGGAACAGAAAACAGAGATTGCAATACATGGGAAGGGGCTGAGAGGCCTAAGCGCGCCAAATAAGGAACTGTATCTTGGAAATTCCGGCACAACAATGAGGATTATTCTGGGCATACTGGCCGGGCAGGATTTTGAGTGTACGTTATCCGGAGATGAATCACTTTCAAAAAGGCCAATGAAAAGAGTATCCGAACCGCTCAGCTTGATGGGCGCTATAATAACACCGAAAACCAAGAACCGAGAACCGAATATCGAACTATTCCCGCCGTTAACAATAAAAGGTAAATATCCCCTAAAGCCAATTAAATATAAACTACCGGTTGCGAGTGCTCAAGTTAAATCTGCGCTACTGCTTGCCGGTTTATACTCAAATGGCACCAGCGAGATCGAGGAACCCCTACAATCGAGAGACCATACCGAAAGGATGCTGAAGGAATTCAGCGCCGATATCAACATAAAGGGTTCGAAGCTTTTAATCAAGAGCTCTAAATTAATCGCCAAAGGTAATATTGATATTCCCGGCGACATCTCTAGCGCCGCTTTTTTTATGGTTGCGGCGGCAATTTCAAAATCTTCCAAGATCACAATTAAAAACTCCGGAATAAACCCAACGCGCATAGGTATAATCGATGTTTTAAAAAGGATGGAAGCAAAACTTGCAATTACCAATGAAAAAAGGGATTATTTCGAACCGACAGCAGATATTACGGTTGAAGCAAGTGCTCTAAAAGGCGCTACTATCGAAGCTGACATGATACCGAAATTAATCGATGAGTTGCCTGTGATTATGGTTGCCGCTGTGTTTTCAAAAGGCTCAACTGTCATAAAAGGGGCTAGCGAATTACGCGTCAAAGAAACTGATAGGATTGTTTCTATGCTAACAAACCTTAAAAGGATGGGAGCCGATATTAAGACTGAAGGAGACGATATTATAATCAGTGGCAGTGGAACACTAACCGGTGCTGAAGTGGATAGCTTCGGAGACCATAGAACAGCTATGTCTATGGCGGTGGCCGGCCTTAGGGCAAAAGGAAAAACCACCATCTTGAATACGGATTGCATAGATAAATCATTCCCCGAGTTCGAGCGATTGTTTGGCGCCTGTTGCGCAAATTAGTTTGACAATCCACCGTCTGTTTGTTATAATCACAATAGAATTTTATAAGGAGCAAGACCATGAATGAAAAAATCAAAAGAGTTTTAGATGTTTTTTCGATTGGGATAAACAAGCTATTAGGACTTTTTTCGTATGATATGGGAATTGACCTTGGAACGGCATCCACGCTGGTTTTTATAAAAAACAACGGGATTGTATTATGCGAACCTTCCGTTGTTGCGATACAGAAGGGGACCAGCCATGTCCTTGCTGTAGGTGAAGAGGCAAAGAGAATGCTCGGGCGCACTCCCGGCAATATTGTTGCCATACGCCCGATGAAAGATGGGGTTATAGCAGACTTTGAGATTACCGAGAGCATGCTTAGGTATTTTATCCGGAAGGTCCACAAATCAAGGCATATGGTAAGGCCAAGAATGGTTATTGCCATACCTTCCGGGATTACAGAGGTTGAAAAGCGAGCCGTTAAAGATTCTGCCCTCCATGCCGGCGCACGAGAGGTTTTTATGATTGAGGAACCGGTTGCTGCGGCCATAGGTGTTGGGCTTCCGATTCAAGAACCCACCGGCAATATGATCATAGATATAGGAGGAGGCACAACTGAGATAGCGGTTATTTCTTTAGCCGGTATAGTTTTTTCAAGGAGCATCCGTATAGGCGGAGACGAGATGGATAGCGCAATAACAGAATATCTCAAGAAGACCTATAATTTAATGATAGGCGAAAGGACGTCAGAGGATATCAAGATGAAGATTGGCTCAGCCTACCCGTTAGAGGAAGAGCTGACGATGGAGGTTAGAGGCAGAGATCTTGTTGCAGGACTCCCGAAGATGATTACAATATCAAGCGAAGAGATAAGAGAGGCGATGGCCGATCCAATTTCACAAATTATTGAGAGTGTGCGCATAACCCTTGAACGCACTCCGCCAGAGTTGTCAGCAGATTTAATTGAGCGCGGGATAGTCATGGCCGGAGGAGGCGCACTACTTAAAGGCTTAGACAAATTGATACAGGAAGAGACAGGGCTCCCAGTCCATGTAGCAGAGGACCCGCTTACCGCAGTCGCTTTAGGGACCGGGAAGATATTAAGCGAGATACATTATTTGAAACGGGTAACAGTTGCACCAAGGGTGGAGATATAAAAAAATGGTTACAGCGGGAAAATCTCTGTAGTCATTTTTATGAAAAAAACCTCCTTAATTTTATTTGCGCTTATTACACTTCTAATCTGGTTTCAGATAACCAGCCCCTCTTTTATTAGCAGGATCAAAACGCAGACGATCGATGTAATAAGATTTCCTTTGAAGGGTGCCACTAAACTTACAGGGAAAATCTATAATCTTGCCGGTTTTCAAAATCGATACGAAAAGAAGATTTTGCTGCTTGAGCAAAAAATATCCCTTCTTGCAAGAAAGGCAATAGGGACACAGGAGATCCTGGAAGAAAACCAAAGATTACGGTCTCTACTAGCGTTTAAAAAAAGAATTTCCTCCAAAACTATTGCGACAGAGGTTATAGCCAGAGGCCATCTGGGTTTAGACAACTTTATAATACTTGATAAAGGTAGCCGGGACGGGATAAGGGTCAATATGTCTGTTGCGAAAGATGAAGGGCTGTTGGGGCGCGTGTTTGAAACAGGCAAGAATACTTCAAAGGTCACCCTGATAGATAATCCTAATTCAAAGATCGCTGCGGTAATCCAGCGTACAAGAGAACAGGGGATACTGGTAGGGATTGGCGGCGGTTTTTGCAAAATGATTTATTTGGCTTATGGCACAGAGGTACAGCCCGGCGATATTGTTATTGCGAGTGAATTAAGCAGCATATCCCCAAGAGGTATCTTAATAGGAGAGGTGGTGAAGGTTTTAAAAGGCCCCCACTCCCTTTACGCAAGCGCCCTTGTTAAGCCAGCATCGAATCTATTCAAGATCGAAGAAGTCATATGTATCGAATAGGCTGATAGGATGGCCATATTTCTTATAGCTGCATTAGTTGTGATTTTACAGATTACCGTAGTTCCTTATACACGGGTTGGAACAGCTGTCTTTGATCTGCAAATCATCACCCTTGTGTTTTTTGGTTTAAAAAAAGGCTTGAGGCTGGGCCTGCTGATTGGCGTCTTTTTCGGAATCTTTAGCGGCTTATTCAGCACTAGTTCTTTATGGCTGGGTATTTTTTTGTATGGTTTAACCGGCCTTACGGTTGGCTACATAGGCCGATGGTTTTACAAAGAGCAACTTTCGACATTTATCCTCATGATCTTTTGCGCAACGGCGTTTATTTATTTTTCGCATTATCTTTATCAATTATTGTATGCTCAATTACCGCTGGATATCCTTAGTTATGCTTTGAAATTATTCCTGCCGGTAGCGCTATATACTGTGGCCGCTGCAATTTTTTTATTTCGTTTTCTTAGGGGGATCAGGATTTAAAGGATGAGGATTAAGTTTATTTCCGCTATAATTTCAGCCCTCTTTATCATTCTATGCCTCGCCTTAGGGTATACCCAGATTTTTAGAAACAAAAAATATTTAGCTTTATCTCAAAATAACAGAATAAGGCTTGTTCCGATAGCAGGGCAAAGAGGCATTATATCCGATAGAAACGGAACGCTGTTGGTAGATAATAGGCCTTCTTTTGATGTTGTGGCTATACCGCAAGAATTAAAAAATTCATTTGGTGCATTGAGCCGTTTAAGCAAGATCCTTGGCCTTGAAACAAGGGAGACGATCAAGTTATTGGAAAGAAATTATATCGCCCCTTTTGCACCGGTTGTGATCAAAGAGGATATATCTAAAGAAAAGGCGATTATCCTGGAAGATGAGGCCTTAAATTTGCCGGGGGTTATGGTTAAAGTTAGGCCTAAGAGGGAATATCGAACTAAGGAAATAGGGTCTCACATTTTTGGTTATTTAGGTGAAATCGACAAAAGAGAGCTTGAGAGGCTAACAGGATATGGATACCAGATAAGAGACCTTGTGGGAAAGGCCGGGCTTGAAAAAAATTACGGCAATTATTTAAAAGGTGAAGAGGGCGGCATGCAGCTCGAAGTTAACAATAAAGGTTTTTTTGTAAAGGCATTAGGTAAAAAAGAGGCAACCGTCGGAAGGAACTTAGTACTTACGATTGACATAGAATTACAGAGCTTTATTGAAAATTTGTTTTCTGACAGGAATGGTGTCTGTATAGTGATGGAACCTAATACTGGGGAGATTTTGGCTTTAGTAAGTAACCCGGGTTTTGATCCAAACGTTTTTTTGAGTCCGGAAAAGAATAAAGAGAGGAAGGCCCTCCTAAGTCGGCCAGACCACCCTATGTTCAATAGGGCAATATCAGGACTGTATCCGCCGGGTTCGGTTTTTAAGCCAGTGGTCGCGGCCGCAGCACTTGAAAAAAAGAAGATTAAACTCAAGGACACCTTCTTTTGCGGAGGTACATATAAATTAGGCGGGAGAGAATTTAAGTGTTGGGACGAAGAAGGACACGGCAACCAGGATGTCCGCGAGGGATTGAAAAATTCATGTAACATTCTTTTTTATCAACTCGGTAGATTGGTCGGCGTTGACGATATCTTTGCCTTTGCCACTAAATTTGGCTATGGCGTGCCTAGCGGTATTGATCTTCTTGAAGAGGCAAGTGGGCTTGTTCCGAATAGATCCTGGAAGCGGCTAACAAAGAACCAGATATGGTTTGAGGGGGATACCGTAAATTACTCTATCGGCCAGGGCTACATCCTCGTTACGCCGATACAGGTCTTAAGAATGATGGCCGCGATTTCAAGCGGAGGAAATCTGGTTCAGCCCTATATTGTCAAAAAAATAGAAGGGGTTGAAATAGCGACGAGTAAATCCTACAATATCGGAATTTCAAAGGAGACGCTTGATATCATAAAGACTGGTTTAAAAAAGGTTGTTGAGGATAAAGGGGGAACGGGGCGCCGCGCAGGTGTGGAAGGCCTAAGCATAGCCGGGAAGACCGGGACGGCCCAAAACCCAAGGGGGTTAAGCCATGCCTGGTTTTCGGGGTTTTCCCCGATAGAAACACCAAAGGTTGTACTGGTTACGTTTATTGAACATGGCGGCAAGGGTGGGGTGGAGGCCGCAGAATTTTCCGGAAAGGTTTTTGCAAAGGCTAAAGAAATCGGTTTGTTATGATAGAATTTAAAGAGTTTGATAAAACACTCCTTGTTTTAGTTGTCACAATATTTATCTTGGGTCTATTTTTTCTTCACAGTGCGTCTTACACTAAGAGCCTTGAGCTCGAGAGAAGTTTTGTTTTGCGACAGATAATCTGGATGCTCATGGGGATTCTAATATTGGCTATGATATGCCTCGTAGATTATCAAAAGGTTATAGACCTCGGGTATTTCATTTATGTAATAGGGCTCTTACTGTTATTATTAGTTCTCTTTTTAGGGCGGGCCCGCTTAGGTGCTCAGCGATGGTTTACGATCGGCGGGTTTGGAATTCAACCATCGGAGTTCATGAAAATATTTTATATTATTGTGATGGCCTCTTATCTTGGACATACAAGGGCAGAGCTTGTAAATGCCAAAGGGCTACTTACCCCCATTTTACTTACAGCAATACCGTTTGTTCTGATATTGATGCAACCGGATTTAGGGACGGCCTTTATTTTGATCCCGATATTTTTAGCAATGCTTTTTGTAGCAGGCGCTCAGTTCAGGCATCTCTTTTGTATCTTGATATGCGGACTGATGGCGTCCCCGCTGTTTTGGAATTTTCTCAGGATGTATCAGAAAAAAAGACTTTTGGTTTTCTTGAATCCGAATATAGATCCCCTTGGCGCCGGGTATACGATCATCCAGTCTAAAATCGCGATTGGCTCCGGTGGGCTCTTTGGTAAAGGGTGGCTTTCAGGGACCCAAAGCCAGTTGAATTTTTTACCTGAGCGACATACCGATTTTATCTTTTCGGTTGTCGGAGAAGAATGGGGTTTTATCGGGGCAATAGCAGTAGTGGGATTATATTTCTTGATGTTAAAGAGGGGCATCCGCATTATCGACAGGACCACTGATATCTATGGAAAACTGCTCGGCACGGGGATCATCACGATGCTCGGATTTCAGATATTTGTAAATATTGCTATGACCATCGGGCTTATGCCCGTTGTGGGACTGCCGCTTCCGCTGGTAAGCTATGGCGGCTCCTCACTATGGACAACACTCATAGCGATTGGGCTGCTGCTTAATGTGGGCATGCGGCGCACACGTTTTTAGATAAAGGGAATGGCGTTATTTGGGTTAGGTCTTTAATATGACGCAACGGTTTTATCTCTCGGGCATTGACACACCGAGAGGTCTTTCGCGAGTTTTGCTTTCAGCGTTGTCGTACTGATTTATAGTTATAGTCTGAGTACTGTATCGGAGGTATTTAGGTGGTAGTCATTAGCTACGCAAAACTTGTACGCTCAAGACCCCATCGGCCTGTCAATACCAAAAAGAAATATGACACCCGTTGCTCATCGCTCAAGCCATAACCCCAATAGCTATGTCCCGTTATAAAAAACGCTATAAATATGATGAATACGATAGATAAAGGACAACTTGAAGAAATATTGCCGACGGTATCAAAGCCGGGGCGTTATTTGGGAAATGAGTGGAATGTCGTAAAAAAGGACCTGGAGAAGGTGGACG
>JABMQH010000041.1 GCA_013203355.1 Candidatus Omnitrophota bacterium
CTCCGATACAGTAATCAGCCTATAACTATAAATCAGCACGACAACGCTGAAAGCAAAACTCGCGAAAGACCTCTCGGTGTGGCAATGCCTGAGAGATAAATCCGGTGCAAGCGTTCCCGCGAAGATCTAACCCAAATAAGTCATTCCGCTCAATCATCGTCGCGGTGCTCTTTGATCCACGTATAATACCCAAGCGTCTCAAACCAAAACACCCGTAGATCATCGGACGTCTTCGAAATCCTAAGGCGCTTTAAGGCATACACGTCATCTTTAGGGTATCTCTTGCCCGTATTTGTCGCCACCGCGCCTTTATATCCGGCGTCTATAACCATCTGCCTTGTCGCACTTCTAAATCCACCGCCCGGATAAGAAAAGAACTTGACCTCTTTTGCGGTAATCTCTTCCAATACCGCCTTCGACTCAACTATTTCCTCTTTTTCTCTTTTGTGCTGGTCTTTATTTTTCTTACCAAGCCAGAAATGCATCTTTGTATGGCTGCCTATGTCAATCCCGTTATCCGACATCTCGCGAACCTGCTCTACCGACAGATACCCCGGTTTGCCTATAAAACCGCTGGCGACAAACATCGTCGCGGGGATATCAAGTTTTTTCAAAACCGGGTAGGCGTATATATAATTATTCACATACCCGTCATCAAAGGTTATGCAAATGGTCTTCCATGGTATCCGTTCTTTCGAATTTATTAAATCCGTAAGTTCGCCCAAGGTGACAATATTGTATTTATGCCTTTTTAAAAATTCCATCTGCTGTTTAAATTTATCGGGCCGGACAGTCACTGACTCATACCCCTTAACAGTTACTACATCTACCGCGTGATACATCGCTATCGGCGCTACGTATATTGAATGCAGCCAGACCAGCGCCGCGCCTAAAGAAACTAAAATCACCGCAATCTTCTTCATGCTCACTTAAGCACCTCTTTGTAAAGGTCATGCACCTTTTTCGCCATTTTATCTAAAGAAAATTTTTCGCGTACCAGCTTCTGCCCGTTCTCGGCCAGTCTTTGCGCCAGCGCCTTATCCTTAAGCAGCTTCAATATTGCCGACGCCAAACTGCCCGAATCCTTAGGTGGGACCAAAAGGCCTGTTGTGTTATCCTTTACTATGGAGTATACCCCTCCTGCGTCAGACGCAACTACGGGCCTTGCGCAAGAAAGCGCTTCCAGCAATACAAGGCCTAAACCCTCTTTGATCGACGATAAAACAAATACATCCATGATAGATAGAACCCCAGCTGTGCCTGAAATGCTTTTGGCGAAGACCACCGAATCTGAGAGGCCTAATTCCTTAGTTTGCCCTCTTAAGCTTACCTCTTCCGCGCCTTCTCCCACAATCAAAAGCTGCACATCTTTGATATCTTCAACTACCCTCTTCATGGCCTCAACCAGAAACTTGTGGCCTTTCACGGATGACAACCTCGCAATTATACCAACAACCGGCCCTTGCCTTAACCCGAGTTCTTTTCTTATGGCGCGTTTTTGTTCCTCGGAAAAAATTTTCTTGCCGGGCTCTAAATCTATACCGTTATGTATAAGCGCGATCTTTGATTTTTTAACCTTAAAATCGTTTACCAGATGCTCCCTGACAGCATCGCTTATTGCTATAACCTTTTCACCCCAACACTTAAAAAGTTTTCTTCCAACCCTCAATTTAAAAAAACCGTGGCAAGTTGAAACATGGTGAGCCCCTGTCAAAAAAGCCAGCATCTCTCCCATGACCTGCGTAACCCTTGTATGCGTATGGATCACATCAATATTATTTTTCTTAATAAATCGAATGAGGGAACACCCTCCGGCTAGAACCTTAGGATGCAATTCTGACTTAACATTGATGTTTAACCCGATGTGCGGGATCTCGTTTTTGTCTAACCTTTCAACGAGCTCTCCGCCGCTTGAGGCAATAGTGACTTCGTGTTTTAGCTGTTTTAACGCCGCCGCCAAAGTGACAACATATATAGGTATACCGCCCATGCGCAGATGAGTTGTTAACAATAAGATTTTCATGTCTTTTTGTATCTCTTCTTGATCTCTATTTGTCTGCACCCAGCAATTCACCGACCGCCCCTGCGACTTCATCCACGGTGATCTTTTTCATGCATCGATAATTTAACAGGCATCGCGGTTTATAGCAAGGTGCGCACCGAAGGTCCTTTTTGATAATCCTGTTGCCCTTAAATGATACCACATGGCGCCTCGGATCGGTCGGGCCGAACAAGGCCACAAAAGGCACCCCCATGGCAGTTGCGACATGGATAGGCGCGCTATCGCTTGTGATGAAAACCCTGCAGCGCTTCATAAGGCTGGCCAGCTGAGTTATGTTTGTCTTGCCGCAGGCGATTATCGGTTTTGACTTCGCAAGATCGTAAATTTCCTGCGCTCTGTCTTTATCCTTCCTTATGCCTGTTATTATTACCCGCGCCATGAATCTTTTTGACAATTCATCGCATAACCTTGCAAGATTTGAAATGGGCCAGCGTTTTGTAAGCCACCTGTCACTTGACCCTATATTTATGCCGACAAGCCGCTGGGATTGGCCCAGCCAATTGGAATTTAAAAAATCCTCCGCCCATGCTTCGTCTTCCTTCGACGGCCATAACTCCAGCCGCTTATCGTCTGAGGATACGCCGGCTAAATTCAGAACCCTAAACTGATGCTCAACAGGGCCTAATGGCTTCTTAATATCCTTTACGGTGCGGTTTAAGAGAAAACTTAATTTTCCATTTTTATAGCCAAACCTCAAAGGGCTGAAGCTTAAAAACGATAACAGGTGGCTTTTGCGATTATTTTGTAGATCTACCACAATATCAAAATTATGCCTTCTGAGCTGGCTCGCTATTCTCAGTAAACCAAAAATCCCCTTCTCCTTGCCTCCAAAATCGCAGACGATAGTATCGTTTATATATGGACAACCCTTAAGGCTGTTCCGTGACTTTAAGCCCACGAGGACCTTTATATTTGCCTTTGGAAATTTTTCCCTTAGTGCCTTAAGCGACGGAATCGACAGGATGACATCACCCATAGCGCTTAGCTTTATGACCAGTATGTTCTGGGTATTGACCGCCTCTTCATAAATACTGAATGTATCCCGGCACATCTTTTCTAAGGTAAATTTCTGCTCAACGCACTTTCTTGCCTCATGGGTTAACTTTTGGGCGAACTGTTTATCCTGGAGTACCCGCAGGATACCATCTGACAGCGAAACAGGATCCTTAGGATAAACGAGAATACCGTTTGAGCCATCCTCTACAATATCAACAACCCCTCCTACCCTTGTAGCAACAACCGGCACACCGCTTGCCTGCGCCTCAATGATGACCCTCCCAAACCCCTCGGGGACAATGGACGCAAGGACCAGGACATCTAACTTCTTGAATATATCTGCGATCTTGTCGGAACTGCCGATAAACTCCACGATATTCGCGATCCCCAGCCTTCGGCTTAGAAGTTTCAGGTCCTCCTTATATTTTTCTTTGCCTTTTGGCGCATCTCCGACGACTAAAACCTTAATAGGCGTCGTTGTCCTTGATATGTTCGCTATTGATTTCAAAAAATAGGAATGGCCTTTCAAGGGGGTGATCCTGCTGATTATACCTATTGTATTCGTTGCGGGTTTTTTGATGTTGCGTTCCATGAAATGGTATTTATTTAAATCCACCCCTCGCGGCACGAGCTTGATCCTGTCAAAGGGGACGTTAAAGTTCTCCATCATATGCCGCGCCATCACATTGCTGGCGACTATAACAAATCTGCCCCATCCCATTACGCTGCTTAATAAATGCCTTTTGTAATAACCATGGGCCGTTGTTATGAAAATCGCCTTCGTAGTCCTTGAGACAAAAAACGAGATGAGCGCGGGCACCCTGCTTCTTGCATGTATGATATGAATATTTTCTTTTCGTATAATTTCCTTAAGCTCCCTTATCGTAGGGATGATTGAAAAAAGGGATTTCTTCCCGATGGGAAGTTGGTAATGCTTAATACCGGCATTTTCTAATTGCCTAACCAGGCGGCCGCCGCCTGAAACCACAATGGCCTTGTGCCCGTTGCGGGTAAGCCAATTAGCGAGGTCAACGGTGCCGGTTTCTACTCCGCCCACATTCAGCTCTGGAAGGGCCTGAAGTACGTTCATAGCAATCTACCTAC
>JABMQH010000042.1 GCA_013203355.1 Candidatus Omnitrophota bacterium
ATTCAGAATAGCTGACAGGATAGCAATGTTGCACAAAGGGAGGGTGGTAGAGGTCGGCACCCCAAGTGAAATCAGGTCAACAAAGAATGAGCTTGTAAAGCAATTCATAGAAGGCAACCCAGAAGGTCCAGTATCCTTTTTGCAAAAAGGGGACGATTACATAAAGCACTTAATGGAATAAGGGGAGGTAGATACAAAATGGGTAAAATGTTTACCGATATAAAAACAGGTGTTATGATAGTGTTGTGTCTTTTGATAGTAGCCATTTTTACGTTTTTAGTTGTTAGAAACTGGTAATCCTTTAACCGATTAACCGATTGCGAAAACAGGCCCCCGCTAGAAAGTTTTGTATAGTTTTTATCCGCAAGTAATATTCATAGCGGGCTAAAGAGGAGATGTAAACACTATGAGAAAGATAGCCAATGAGGTAAAAACGGGTGTAATGATTGTAATGTGCCTTTTGATTCTACTCGGCTTGACCGCAAAGGTAGGGGGTTTTAGCACTTTTAAGAAAGGGTATAATCTTAAAGTCCAATTTAATTATGCAAGCGGCCTTAAACAAGGGGCGCCGGTTCAGCTTACGGGGGTTGAAGTAGGCGAGGTGAAGGATGTCCAGATAAAATATACGGAAGAAGGCACAAGGGTATATTTAACCCTATGGCTGGACAAATCTGCAAAGGTGCGCCAAGATTCTAAGGCATACATAGCGACAATGGGGCTTATGGGCGAAAAGTATCTTGAGCTGACAAGCGGTTCGAAAAAAAGCCCTTTTTTGCAAGCAGACAGTATGATCGTCGGCAAAGAGCCTATTGCAATGGAGGAAATGGCGGAAAAGGCCATGCGCATAAGTGATAACCTTAATGAAGGGATCAGCGATTTAAGAAAATTGACAAGCAGCGTCGATCTAACTGTTACGGCAAACAAGACGAAGATTAATGAAATCATAAGTAACATGAACGAAACAAGCAAGAATTTTGCAGAATTCAGCGGTGACCTCAAGAAAAACCCCTGGAAACTTTTGATCAAAACTAAGGAAAAGAAAAACGATACCAAAAAAGACTAAATCAGTTTCTTTCCACTATGCCCCATATTATCGCCGCTATGATTAAAGCCTTTGCAAAGACAAAAAAGCATAAAAAAGTTTTATTATTTTTCGGAATAATTATTCTGATTATAGATGTCCTTTCCATATCCTATTTTAGGATACTGGACCGCTTTGAATTGGTTACCTTGGATTTTAGATATAGTTTAAGATCGGCCTTCCCGGAAAAGGTAAACCCGGATATAGCCATTATTGAAATAGGAGAAGACACACTTGGGGTTTTGGGTGTGTGGCCCATACCCAGGGATTACCATTCTAGCTTAATAGATGCGCTGAATAGATTTGGCGCAAAGATGATAATATTTGATATCCTTTTTTGTGAACCGACGCCTTGGGACGACATACTTATTGCATCTACTAAAAAAGCGGGGAATGTCTATTTCCCGTTTGTATTTGGATTGCAAGAGAAGCAGCAAAAAGGGATTCCAGAAGCTAAAGGTGTAGACGCCCCGCTGCTAAAAGGTCTGGAGGAGGCATCCAAGGGGACGGGTTTTATCAACAAGTTAATCGACATAGACGGAAAGGTCAGAAGGGCACCCCTCCTTACTCAATTTCAGGGAAGGCGATACTCATCTCTCGGGCTTAAAATCGCCAGTGATTATATCGGAATAAATTCGGATTCTATTTCCTTTGATAATAAAAATAAGGTTTTATTCGGAAACAACAAGATACCAGTTGATAATAACGGAATGATCTTATTAGACTTTGCTGGCCGCTGGGCCGATACATTCACTCATTACTCATATATTGATATATTAGCGGCCGATAAAGAGTTAGCAGAAGGTAAGCGGCCCAGGATAGACCCTAACACATTAAAAGGTAAAGTTTGCTTTGTGGGCCTTACCGCAACGGGGACACAGGAACTCGGGCCTATCCCGATAGAGAATAGCTATCCTATGCTTGGCATTCATGCCAATTTGTTGAATATGTTATTAGAGGGGTCTTACCTAAGAAGATTGTCCAGGACGGGTAATCTGGCTATTTTAATTACACTGGTCATCGGCCTCTTGTTTTTAATCCTGCGTCTTAGGCCTTATACAGCATTTTTTGTATCCTTGGGGTTGATAGCGCTACTCTTTATCTTTTCTAGTTTACTATTTGCCTTCAAGGGTGTATGGATGGACATTGTTTGCCCCAGCATTATACTTTTTGGAGCTTACCTGACAATGACTATAGTCAGGTATATTGCTGAAATCAGGACGCGGGAAAAGATACAAAAGGAATTGGCGGTTGCCGCTTCCATACAAAGATGTTTCTTGCCCGCCGAGGTCCCTTCGATTGAAGGTCTGGATATCGCCGTAGAGATGAAAACCGCTAAAGAGGTGGGGGGAGATTTGTACGACTTTATTAAGTTAGATGACAGGAGGCTGGGTGTGATGATCGGCGACGTCTCAGGCAAAGGGGTCCCCGCTTCTTTATTCATGGCGAAGGTGGAAACCTTATTTAAGGTTTATTCCAAGAATGAAGCACGCCCCGCAAGCGTTATCACAAAATTAAATAAAGAGATCGCCAGCGATGAAAGGTCAGGGTTGTTTACTACGCTTATATACGCAGTATTTGATACAGAAAACAGGCAGCTCTTATTATCTGATGCAGGGCATCTGCCGGCGATATTAGTACATGAAGGCAAAGCCGAAAAGGTTATTTTAGAAGGCGGAATGGCTATCGGGATAATGGAAGACGAGACTTTTATGGATAAAAATATTGCCTTATCAGAAGGGGATATAGTGGTTGCTTATACCGACGGCATCAGTGAGGCAAAGGATTTAAAAGGAAATGAATTTAGCATAGAACGGTTGATGAGCCTGATTGAAGAAAACCGGCAACTTTTAGCCGCAGATTTGCTTAAGCTTATAATAAGCGAGGTAACGCGTTTTCAGGGAAAGGCCATTCAGCACGACGATATGACTATTGTGGTTGCAAAGGTTTACTGACCAGATTTTTTCTTGCGGAATAAGTCTAAAAACCTATCTTCATAGTCCTTAAATACACTCCAGGTATCCAATTCCTTTTTTAATTCGGTGGACCTGGTTAAATCTTCCGCAGCAAGCTTAAAGAGGTCTTCAATCTTTTTTCTTGCTGATTCAGGCAGTTTTGTAAAAGCGGATAACTCCTTTTTTATCTTCTCTATGTCCTCTTCGCTTAAAGGCCCTACAGGTAATGTTTCACCTTTGATATATCCGATCAACTTATTTATTTCCTCTTCAACAAATCTTGCCCGTTCTCTTAATGGGACGAGGTTTATCCCGAGCCTTAGATTCTTCTCCAGGGCTTCAAGAACTGCCAGCGACGCCTTTGGGTTTTCAATCTGAATTGTATATATAGGTATTTCACCTAAAAGGCACACACCATCTATGCCTCTGCTTTTTGCGATACCCAAAATCAGGCCATTCAATCCGCTGACTTGACCTTCATTTAATATTTTTAGGTTAAGGCCCTTGAAATTCTGCAGGAGCTTCCTTGATGTCATAGCGATCCAGACCTTCGGATCCTGGGCGTGGTCAATCGGGACGCTCATAGCCGCAAAGCTATAAATCATCTTGACCTTTTGGTTTTCGGCAAACTTTATTATTTCCGTAGCATAAGTAATAGTGCTTCCCATGTTTGGCTGCATATCCGAGATAAACAGTATGATATCATTTGTCCTTTTAGGGTTTTTATAACAATAAAACGTACCACCTATATGGCTCGGTAATTCCAGCACGCCGTTTTTTATCGAAACGGATGAAGGCTCAAAGTATTCCGGGGATTCCAGTTTTGCGAATTCCTTGAATTGCAGAATCTCTTTAAGGTTTAAAGCGGCCTTTAGAGCCACTTCGCCCATTCCCGGCCACGCGCAAATCATAAGCGGTGAATTCAGTTTTAGCGTTGATAAAATCTTTATCATCTTTATCTCCCTACCCGTGCTATTATACAATAAAAAAATAATTCGTCAAGGACTGTCTTAAATGCTATAATAACTCTTTCAGTGACAACCCATTTAGGGATACCCTGGCAATTAAATCTTAGGCGACAAGGGCAGGCCAAGGCCAGAACAATTATACCGGTAAGGTTTGTTCTTAGGATGAAAGGGGCAGATGAAAAAAGGCCACAAGAAATTTTTTATAATCTTTTTGATATGTGTTTTAATTTTTGCCACACACTTATTCTGGGCACCGCTACCCGCCAGGTTTTTATTAGTAAGAGACAATATACATAAAGCGGATGCTATAGTAGTCTTAAGCGGCGATTGGGAATTAGGCAGAGAAAAGAAGGCTGCAGAATTGTACAAAAATGGATTTGCGGATACGATAATACGGATATTTGAAAGGGAAAACCAGGCACTTAGTGTTATGAGTGAACTTTTTAATGTAGAGGTGACACAAGAAGAGGCATACAGGAGATATTTTGAATCACAAGGCGCCCACAAAGAGGCGCTTATTTTAGGTGGGACGGTTGCTACAAGCACCTTTGATGAGTTGAAGGCTGCTAAAAAGATAGTTTTAAAGAATGGTTTTAAGTCCATAATTGTAGTGACGAATAACTATCATATGAGAAGGTCCCTCATGACGGCACAATGGATTTTCAGGGGCAAGGGTATTAAAATCTATAACGCTACCGCACATAGCGAATCCTTCCCCACGGATAGGTGGTGGCTGCATGAGGAGGACATAAAGCGCGTAACCCTTGAGTGGCTAAGCATATTCTTTTATTTAGTATATCATTTTGCCCTTGGGAAATAGGCTGCGGGGTTGACATTTGTACTTATTTATGCTAATTGTATTACTCTAATGATATCTAATAATATCGTAAGGATTAAGGGGTTGATAGATAGAGCTGCCCAGAAGCGTAATAGAAACCCGGGAGATATCAGATTTGTTTGTGTGACAAAGGGAAGATCCCCAGACCAGATCAGGGAAGCAGCAAGGTGTGGAGTTGCCGATGTGGGGGAGAACAGGGTTCAAGAGGCAAAAGGGAAATATCAATTATTGAAGGACATAAACATCAGATGGCACATGGTTGGGCATTTGCAGACCAACAAGGTTAAAGACGCTGTCAGAATGTTTGATCTTATACATTCGGTGGATAGCTTAAAGCTGGCAAAGGAGATTGACGCACAAGCCGCGAAGATTAACAAACTTCAGGATGTTCTAATTGAGGTGAACGCTTCAGGCGAGGAGACAAAGTTCGGGGCCCCTCCTCCCAAAGCGCTTGATCTGGTTAAAGATATGATCGGCCTGCAGCATATTAAGTTGTTAGGCTTGATGACAATGGCACCATTTGTTAAAGACAAAGAGGCGACAAGGCCATCTTTCAGGAAGTTGCGGCAGCTTCAGGTCGAGATTAATAATTTTCTATCAACTGTCAACTATGAACCATCAACTGTTTTATCGATGGGCATGAGCCATGATTACGAGGTGGCAGTTGAAGAAGGGGCGACAATGGTGCGTATCGGAACGGCCATATTTGAGGAGCAGAACAGATGAAAAACTTGAAAGTTGGAATAATCGGTTGCGGGAATATGGGAACTGCAGTCATAAAGGCGGTTTTCTCCGCCGGAGGCGGATCCGCCTTCGGCGGAGGTTCTCGATTCTCGGTCTTCGCTTATGATGTGGACAGAAAGAAAACCAAAGGTATTTTAAAAAAATACAAAATACGTGTTGCCTCAAACAGCACCGACTTGGTAAAAAGATGCGACATCATAATCTTGGCAGTTAAACCAAAGGATATCGAAAGGGTATTGCGGGGGGTAAAAGGCAATTTAAATGTTTCTAAGATTTTGATTTCCATCGCAGCCGGAATAAGTACAGAGTTCATAGAAGGAAAGATCGGCAGAAAAATTTCAGTGATACGCGTTATGCCGAATATGCCTGCCCTTATCCAAAGCGGGATTTCTGCTATTTGTAAGGGCAGATTTGCAACCAACAGAGATTTGGCCGTTGCCCAGGGACTGTTTAAAAATATCGGCGAAGTTATAGTAGTTAAAGAAAATCTTATGGATGCCATAACAGTGATAAGCGGAAGCGGCCCCGCCTATTTTTTCTACCTAGTAGAAGTTTTAGTGAAGGCGGCTCTTGAGCTCGGGATCGAGAAAAGAATAGCAAAGAAGCTGGTAGTTGAGACGGCATTGGGAAGCGCGAAGGTTCTTAAATTGACAGACGAAACTCCTTGGGGTCTAAGGGCAAAGGTTACTTCAAAAGGTGGCACAACAGAAGCCGCCTTTAAAGAATTTTTTAAAAGCGATCTTGAGGGAATTTTGAAAAAGGGCATTCGAAAGGCTTTTTAC
>JABMQH010000043.1 GCA_013203355.1 Candidatus Omnitrophota bacterium
CATATTTGGATTCTGGCATATCTTGAATTATACTCCCAAAAACAAACTCTCTCAAGTGTTATCTTGTGTTGTTGTTGGGGACATTTGCGGGTGTTAACTCCCCAAACGGTACGAATTGGATTTTTAGACAGGTTCTGGTTCAGGCGGGAAGACGTCTCTTACGTTTATTCCTGCACAGGCCCTTTCTTCACTTCTTTTAAAACGCCGTTTTCGAAGAAAAAGGTATGCGATGATTCATTTCTATGCCAACTCCAAGGTTCTGTAATTAATTCCCCCGAATACCAATCAGCAAACAAACCTTGTTTGGGTATATCAATGCCAAAAACATCTTTATACGGTGGCATTTCCGCGCTTTTCTCCGCCCAAATATCCAAATCTATTTTCATAACATACAGTTTATTATTTTTTACTACTAAGCTCACGCCAATACCATCCCAATTAGATGTCACCATTACGCCTTTACTGGGGTACTCCGGTTTATCAAAAAATATTATTTTATTTTCAGTCATTTTATCTGACAATGTAAATCCCCAGACCTGATATGTTTTTCCATCATATATAAGATCATCTGAGCGTTGAGTTGTCGCATGAGCATATTGATTGAATAATAAAACAATGCTTAAACAAAGCAACATAACCCTTTTCATAACATTTCTCCTTTATGTTCTATTGGTCGTCTTTGGTCTTTGGGGGCCGCTTCTCAAATAGGGTGCCCCTAAATAGGACGTCTGCAAATTAACCAAATTAACATTTAGTTTGCACGGGAAGCTGCGATTATTTTTTTGTCAAAAGCCTTTCTAAATCAACCCTTAGTTGATTAATGATTGGCCGAGGGAGACGAAATTGAGCCCTAAGCAATGGAGTGGTTATTGTAAACTCAAATAAATCTTGATTATTGGGAACCTTGCGAACACTCAGATTCATATGACCTTCATTACTCATACCTTATCCTCCTTTGTGAGGGTAATTGCAGTGTATATATTTTAATACTCTTTAGTGGTATTTGTCAATAGAAGTTGGGCCATAAGTTTCATCACTGTAGGCAAATCCACACCATTCATGAATTATTGTGCCGTAGTGATGTATTGCACCAGAAAATAAAAACCTTCCCACTTTAGCAGTGCGAAGGTTTTACTTGTTTCCCTCTCGCAGCATCTTTCTGGTCTCATCTGCTGCTCGGGACGGCTTACGCCGAAGTCCGGGTTCCCCATTCAAACTCAGGGCTTTCCTGATTGTGACTATAGTACAGCACAGGAAAGATGAAAAATCAAGTGCTGAGGCAATACTTTTTACAGCTGGAATTTGCTGCTATCTACTCTCTTTGTCTTGGAAAATTTGTCTTTAGCGCTATCAAGAGTCTGCTGAAGAGCGGTGAATACTTTTTCCACTTCTTCCGGTGTGGATTCATAACCGGAAGACGCGAGATGGCTTATCAACTCTATTTTCTTTATCGCATTCGTCACCCTTTGCGATGCCAGTCTCTTAAATTTATCATGTTTAGTTTCAACTTCTGCCATTTTCTCCTCCTTTTTGGTTTCTTACTTTGCTCCTAGTTTACCATAATTATTAGGAACAGGCTACTTTTTCTAACCTGGTTAGAATGGACGGGTTAGAAACTCAGTTTTGGTGCCCGCTTCAATTCAGTTTCTGAAAAGGTACAAAGCTATTTAAAGCTACTGCTCTATTATACACTATTTTTTGAAGAGCGCTATCGATTCAATATGCATAGTGCGCGGAAACATATCGAAAGAGGCTACACGGCTGAGGGCCCAAGGGCCATTCTGCGTAAGGAGCTTGGCGTCACGCACAAGTGTGGCGGGATCGCAAGATATGTAATAGAGACTGTTAGCGCCGGCCGGCCTAAGCAGCCAAGCTATGAGATCCTTTCCTATTCCGGAGCGCGGCGGGTCCAGGATTATTGTGTTCGCGCCGCCATGCAACCTTTCGTAATATGCGGGAAAACTATCCTCTCCGGCATGGTAAAACGTCATATTCCCGGCCGAAAGGTCCTTTTTGGTGGTCTTGGCGCAGTCTATGGCAACGGCATTCCCATCAACCCCGATCACCGACCGGAACATATCGCAAAGTAACGCGCCAAAAAGGCCTACTCCACAATAAAAATCGAACAGCACCTCTCTCTCCTCTTTATTCATCCACGCGCGAAGCGTCTGCGCGATAGACACTGTTACCCTGCGGTTTACCTGCGAAAATGCCAGAGGTGAGAATGTAAGCTCCGTATCAAGAATGACATCCTTAAAAAACCTGTGGCCGGGATGACCGCTTATCCAAACCCCGCCCTCAATGTCATTTCTTAACGTAATATCGCGCTTGCCGTTTCCGCAGTCGAGGCCGCCGATAGCGGCGTTGATCTCATCCGCGGCAAGCAGGCAGCGGTCTATCTTTATAACGGTCCTATTGTCCGCGGCTAAATAGCCGTAGCCCCCGGTGGATCTGTGAACGGTGATCGACGAGCGGTATCCGTAATCTAGCGGTGACGGCGCTATACCCTCAAACACGCATTCCTTCAGACCGCCTATATGCTCCAATATCTCTCTCACCTGCAGCCCCTTATAAGATACCTCTTTCTCGTATGCAAGATGCTGATACTGGCACCCCCCGCACTTATTATAATAAGGACATGGCGGCTTTACCCGGTCGGTTGACTGGGTAATTATCTCGCCCAGCCTGCCTATAACAAAGCGCTTCTTCTCCTTCTCTTTTATGAAGCGCACCTTTTCGCCCGGCAGCGCGCCTTTCACGAAACACACCTTGCCGTCTATTTTGCCCACGCCCATTCCGCCGTAAGCCAAACCATATATTTCCACACTATCCATGTTATACCGCTTTTCTTTTTCTATTTCACCACCAAAAAAACCACCATTTTTACCGGGGTTGCCCATGTTATTACCTTTCTGGACCGCCCCCTTCATAC
>JABMQH010000044.1 GCA_013203355.1 Candidatus Omnitrophota bacterium
CCCCTTATCCAGTTCCAATCGCGGCCGTACCTCCAGCACCTTTTTGCCGCTGGTTACCCTGACTCTTTTTCGCCTAACAAAAGGCCTTAACGTGCTATGAAAAACATTCTTCACCATGCTGACCTGGCCTTCTTTTACCAAACGATAATGGACGCTAAGGGTTAAGCCTTTATTTTCTACAAATGCGCCTTTAATATGCTTCAACTTCTTGCTTAATTCTCTCTCGAAAAAACGCATAAAGGATTTAATCCTTTTCGAGCCCGGGGATACGAATCTCATCCCAGGGCCTCTGATCTCTAATCCATGGTTTCCGCCGTAATAGATGTTTTTTATGCCCACCTTCTTTTGTATGTCATCTATAGCCCTCCCGCTTATGATACCTACGGTAAAACGGCGGCTTCTGTTTATATTTACAAGTTTCTTTTTTGTAGTTTTACTCAGGAGGGCCAAGCCGGGTTTTTTAACAATGGGGGTAAGCGTGCCATCGTAGTCTAAAGCAAGAAAGATATGTCCTGCTGTCTTAATATCAGAGCATATCTTATCCCAGGCTCTAGAAAGATATCGCATCACCTTTTCCCTTCTTGCTTAGGTTGGGGTGTTTAGTCCAGTGCTTTCAGATATTTATAATAATCGCTATCAGTGGTCAGGATTATCGTAGAGTTTTCATCAATCGTCTGCCGATATGTCTCAAGCGTTTTCATGAATGAATAGAACTCCGGATTCTGGTTATATGCCTGTCCATATATGTTAATCGCTTCCGCGTCCGCCTTCCCAACAAGCAGCTGCGCCTGCCGATAGGCCTCGGAAGTAATAAGCTTTAATTCCTTTGCTACTTGGCCTTCGATCTCAGCAGATTTTCCATGCCCTTCCGAACGGTATTTTTCAGCAGCACGCTTTCTCTCTGCGATCATCCTGTCATAAACCTTATTGCGTACGTCTTCAACGTAATTGATACGCTTGAGGCGCACATCTACGATCGCAATTCCGTATTGAGGAGCGAGTACCTTTGCCCTTTTTAAAATCGCGCCTTCGAGATTTTCCCTGCCCTCACTAATATGCTCAAGGGCCTCATCGGTAACAATAAGGTCTTCTCCTTCACCTTTGGCCTCTAATATGCGATTCGTGTTTCTGACTGCCTCAACTAAAATATTGTTCGTGATAATATCCCTGGTAGCAGAATTAATAATATCATCTATCCTGCTATGCGCCCCCATCTCATTACCCACTGATTGTAAAAATTTAAGCGCATCGACAATCTTCCAGCGGGCTGTCGCGTCTACCCAGATATATTTCTTATCCTTGGTCGGGATCTGATTGGGGTCACCATCCCAATCCAGGAGCCTTTTCTCAAAATAGTGCGCCTGTTGAATAAAAGGTTTTTTTAAATGCAATCCTGCCAGAGTTACTGGGTCACCCACCGGTTTGCCAAACTGTGTAATTACCACCACCTTTGTCTCATCAACAACATAAAATACACCGCTAATAAAAGCGCCCACCACTAAAACAGCCGTTATAACAAAAACTCTAGAAACAACTCCTAATGTGTTTTTCATTATTTTGCCACTCCTTCCCCTAGATTCAATAGAGGCAGAATCGAAGATTGTTTTGGATCGATTATATATTTCTGTTTTGTCTTAGGAAGGACCTCATTTAATGTCTCTAAATACAATCTCTTTTTAGTTATCTCCGGCGCCTTTTTATACTCAGCCAGTGTCGCCAAAAATCTTTTTGACTCACCCTTTGCGCGGTTTATCTTATCCAGGGCATATCCTTCAGCTTCCCGGATGGTCTTTTCTGCCGTACCTTTGGCCTTAGGAATAACTTTATTATAGGCCTCCCAGGCCTGATTGATCATCTTTTCTTTCTCCTGCTTTGCTTCATTTACCTCGTTGAATGCCGATCTTACCCTCTCGGCAGGGTTTACATCCAACAACTTCACCGTTACTATTTCGATGCCGGTATTGTAAGAATCTAAAATTTTCTGAATTTCTCGTTCCGCCAGATGGTTTACCTCGTCTCTTTTTGTAGTAAGCACTTCGTCTACGCCGTAGTCACCGACAAAACGGCGCATCACTACCTCGGACATGTCCCGTATGTTATCCTGCGGGTTTCGCGTTGCAAAAAGCAACTTCACGGGATCCTTCACCTTAAACTGCACGATCCAGCGCACATCAAGGATGTTCAGGTCTCCGGTAAGCATCAGGGATTGATCGTAAAATTGTTCGCGGGAATACTGCGTTACAACCCCGGCCTGCAAAGTCCTGAAACCAAACTCCTCTTTGAAGATCTTCTTTACCTTGATTGGGGTTACCTTATCAACGCCAAGCGGGATCTTTGCGTGCAGCCCGGGTGAACTTAAGCCTGTATATTTACCAAACCTTTGAAGCACCCCTACCTCATCCGGTCCAATAGAGTATACAACCCCTCTTAAAAACGTAAGGCCAAAAAATCCAAGCATTATCAATGGCAAGAACTTTCCAAAATTACCCAGTTTCTTCCTGCCCGCTTCAATAATATCTTCGGGATTTGGAATATCTTTAAAATCCATAACAACTGTCTCCTTTCTTTATGAAATAAATATGTCCAATATAGGCACTTTTGCTTTTTACGTACTAAATCAGTATAGTCTGAAAAATATCTTTGTCAAGGGTTATTAAAAAGAAATTTGAATGGTATTTTAAATAGATAGGATTTAATGGTAAGGATTAAAATATAATTGTCTTATTCATCACCAGGCCAGCTATGCTCGTCGTTCCACTCCTGGCGGCTCCAAGGTATATAAATAAGGTCTATCTTCTTGTTTCCGCCTTCTCCGAATTTTGACTGCAGTTGAATCTCCAGGTTATTTTCGCCAATATTAGGATGGCCCGGCATATTAACTGCGATGACATCCCAGATAGTATCAAAACGCACTGTCTGCATCTGGTTTACCCTTCCCGTGTCACCATCGCCGATTACGTAAAATTTAGCCCGGATATTCCATTCTCTTCCCATGTCATCGGGGTTATATATAAAACCTTTTGGATTGCCGCCTCCGCTTGTCTGATTGGTAGTTACCTTAAAGTCCCTCCATGCCCCATCTAAATATATCTGTTCAGTTATATCCTGTTTCCAGCTCGGGCCAGCATCATAAAGGCCTCCAAAACCCCTCTTATCATGAAATACATCACCCTGCGGATTATCCATCTTCACTGTCATCTGAGTGGGGTAATGCTCCGGCTGCGTGCCTCCATAATCCGGACCGCCGCCTATTTTGCCGTTCTCACCTACGGAACCCTCTAAATAATCATTCCAGCGTAAATTACGCAATTCTGCACCCGTTAAGCCATCCAGGGATTGATTGAATGTCGTCTTCCAATCTAATGTATGGAGTCCGGCAAGCGAGGGGTCTGTTTGCAGGGTTAAACTCATAACCTCAACGGTGTTGCTGTCCGGCCTTAACACATATTGTTCAACTCGTGCGCGATAACCGCTTTGGGTTATTAGCACCTTCCCTGTTTGTGCGTCACTTATCTGCTCCATGACCGCATCGATATGGCGCGCTTCTATATCTCTTAACATATCCTCGATTTCCTGGCGTAATGCAACTTTCTCTTCTTCTAAGTAGGTAGGATCTGTACCTTGTAATAGCGCTAGTGTTTTATCGCGCATTGAATTTCGGGTCTCTGTCCTTGCGCTGTGGTTTGGAAACGCATCAGTATTGTCTCCGACTCCATCTGAGTCAGTATCAAGCCATTCGTTTGGGTCTAACGGAAAGGCGTCATTTACGTCCAAGCGGTCGTCACCATCATCATCGGTATCAGCATTGTCTCCGACTCCATCTGAGTCAGTATCAAGCCATTCGTTTGGGTCTAACGGAAAGGCGTCATTTACATCTAGGCGGCCATCA
>JABMQH010000045.1 GCA_013203355.1 Candidatus Omnitrophota bacterium
AAGCTGTCTCTGTTGGCAATCGGAAGCTGTCTCCAGAGCATATAGATAAAATAAAATAAGCCCGGGATTAAACCCGGGCTACGGTTGTTATCTGTGGTCCTGGAAGGGATATTAGGTGGTTTTCTTCCCAACCTCGTCTTTTATCATTTGGTCGATATACTTATCCGCCTCTTCCATGTCCTGGAATATATCAACCATGGGCAGGATCTTTAACATCTCAAATACTTTCTTGATCTGTGGCTGGAGATTGATCATGCCAAAACTCGCAGACCTTTTTGCTAAGGTCTTTTTGGTTTCAATAACGACCTTTATGCCGATACTGCTTATGTATTCAAGGGGCGCCATATCAAAAATCATCATTTTTGTCTTTTCATTAATGATCTCTTTTAGCTCTTGCTCTAATTCTTGGTAGGTTTCGGTATCAAGAGAGCCTTTTAGCTCAACTGAATAAACATAATCCTTTTTCTTAGTGATTCTTATATCCAGTGCCATTTCTTGCCTCCTTTGTTAAAACCGTCTCTTAAAATATTATACCCTGATATGTTTCGGATGTAAAGCGCGTTACTGTTTCTTTATTACCCGGAAAGATGTGTACTGCCATTCACTTGGGCCTATCCTGCTGTAGGTCTGCCTAACGGCCCATGTGTACATCTGATCATGCTCAAACCTGTCCGTGTTAACATTGAATTGGTATGCTTCGGCAGGCAGCCTTTTTTCAAGCATTAAAGCTGATTCACTCATACTGTACCCTTTGTATAATCTGAAATCGTAATTCTCCCTGCTGCCATATGAGCCTTCGCGCGAACTCCATCTGAATCGGATTACATCACCTTTTGCCGCCACAACTTCTCCGGAAATAGGATTCAATAATGTGGGTGGAGGCGTATAATTGGTTAACCAGTCTATCTGTTCGGTATCTTGCGCAAAGACCGGGGTTGCCAGCAACAGAATTACTATCAGCAAAGATATTTTTTTCATCATGTTACCTTTAGGCTATCTTATAAAATCCATATATACGGCTAAAACCAATGCCACTGCGGATAAGCCGAATATAATAAGATAATTTATTCTTTCCTTCTTTGAGGTTAATGCGCACAGGATTTCACCCATAAGGCTGTAGTCTTCGTCTGATAGCTGCTTTTTGTTGTTGATCTTGCTTATAAGATTCCTCTGGCTGATATGCTTGGCCCTCTCCTGCCCCACTCTGAATTTGTATACAAAAAATATAAAAAATCCGGTTATACCTATATACCAGGCAATCTTAGCATAGACGGGATTTAAATGGGTTAATACAGTAACGACTCGGATCGCTACAGTTGCTATGATCGCTATGATAAAGAAAAACCACGAGCTAAGAGAATCCTTGCAGCTGGTGTATTCGTTGCACGTTAAGCACTTTTTGTTTTCCATAAGGCCCTTCTCCGATTACTGCAATTCATTTAAAAATGTTCCTATTCCTTCAACAAAAAGCTTAGCTGAGTCCGAAAAAGCCGTGTTGTGTCCACCCCGTGTCTTTAAAAACCTTTTTGGCTCTTCAGCTTCGTCAAATAATTTTTCCCCGAGCCGAAAAGGGATGATCTCATCATTGATGCTGTGGATAATCAGTTTCGGACAGGTAACGTTTTTTATCTTAGAGATGGAGTTGAATTTGGCCGATAATACGAAATAAGGGATAAGCGGATAAGTTATCCTGGCCATATCCTTTACGGATGTGAAGGTGTCCTCTATAATCAACGCCCGCACCTTTGTCCTGTGCGCAAGGTCAATCGCGACAGCTCCCCCTAGAGATTCTCCGTAAAGTATGATGCTATCCCCCGCAGTCTTACGCTCCTTGATCAAATAATTGTAAGCGGCGTCCACATCTTTGTATAAACCTGACTCCGAGGGCGCCCCATCGCTTTTTCCATAACCGCGGTAATCAAAAACAAGGGTATTAAGTCCCAAAGTGCGCAGCATTGTTATCTTTTCTAATCTGTGGCTGATATTTCCGCCATTGCCGTGACACAAAATAACGGTAAATTTTGCTTTATCGCTGGGAATAAACCATCCATTTAATCGTTTATCATCGGAGGTATTAAAATAGATTTCTTCATAAGGCAGGCCTACGATTTCAGGAGTGACGGCTATTTCTTTCATTGGAAAATATAGACTATGCCGTTCCATGTATCTTATCCAGAATATGAAAGCAATAATAAAAACAACTAGCCATAAAGCGAATTTCATTTTTTTATTTACGTGAGGAACCGATTACATCAATGTAGTTCCGTAAAGGAAACCTATATCATCAATATTAAAGTTGCCGATAGCGCCGCCACGCGTGATGTTGGGAAGCGTTACAAGGAATTTAATCTGATTTCTGGTCCATTCGTCTTTAGGGTTACTTTGAAGATGTCTTTCGAGTACCCTAAATATCTCGCGGCGTTTTTGATTATACGCCTTGTTTGGTATGGCGGACGTATTTGACATACCGTGGTAATACATTTGTGTAATCGTCCTCCATTTATAGAATGCCTCATAGAGGACCGGAGAGTACCTATTTTTCTCAGTGATTCGTAAAAGTATTTCTAATCCTTCTTCAAGCTGTTCTTTCCTTTTTTCCTCTCCTGCATTTTTGTTATCCATAAGTAAACAGTCTGAGATCTTGAGCATGACGCAATCTTCAGCCGGCGTATTTTTATACTTGTCCTTTAGCTTGTTTAAAATCGCATAGGCCGCCGAGAACCTTTTGTCTTTTATAAATCGTTGCGCCCTGTAATAATCGGCCTTATCTTTTCGATTACGGATAGACTTAATTTCCTCCTCAACGGTATTAAGGATGCGCGGCGCCCGTTCAATACCGCGGTTTTCCAAGATCTTTCCTAATTCTTCTGAGTATTGCGACCGGACGTTATTTAATTCCTCAAATTCCCTTTCTATATCTCTGGTATTTTTGTCTTCAATAACATTGTATATTTCCCAGAGTTTATCTATGACCCATAGATTTGTGTCTTTAAGGTTTATTAAATCATCAGGTAGGCGTAATTTTACAAGATCTTGTTTAATATCATCTAGGTCGTGAAGCGCTATTTGCGATGCGCCCCTCATCATGCCTTTTTCATTGCGAAGCCAGCCTAAATAGAGATGCATGTCTGTAGCTACCGCTGAGATCCGTAGTTCGGCAAATAGTAATTTATATATAGGGTCAGTATCTTCCGATGCAAGTGTTATATTTGTTAGTGCAAAAAACATCAACAATACCACACCCCATAGCGTTACTTTCGAAATATTTCGTTTCATAGTAATCTCCTTCCGATCTTGGTTAAGGTAACAGGCTGATTTTCGCTTGCGTTACTATATATTAGCCTGTAAGGATTATATCGCGAATTCATGTTTTTTAAAAGCATTTTTATAAGAGCAGACAAATTCATAGAATTGTTAAAGTTTTTTTAGTTTTTCTTTGCAAAACCAAAAAAGTATGCTACAATTATTTGAATAAGGAAATTTTTTTACAAGAACCGAAAGGAGATTTTTAGTATGAAGTTTGAAGGAAAATTGCTGGTTATTGGGTGCGGCTCCGTTTCCCAATGTGCCATACCCCTCATACTTAAGCTTTTCGAGATGCCTGCCAAAAAAATCACCATAATGGATTTTGTAGATAATCGCAAATATGTCAAAAATGCCTTAAATAAGGGCGTAAGCTATGTTCAGGAGCGGGTAACTGTAGACAATTATGAGAAACTTCTTGCGCAATATGTAGGGGCCGGCGATATGATTATTGATCTCGCTTGGAACATAGACTGTATGGCAATAGTCAAATGGTGTAGGGAAAATCAAATTTTATATGCCAATACCTCCGTCGAGGAATGGAACCCCTATAAGGATACTGAGCGCAACGATCCGACCAGGTACACCTTATATGCACGACACATGGAACTCCGCAGAATGATAAATAGCTGGGGTAGCAATAACGGTACCACTGCCATTGTTGACCATGGTGCCAATCCCGGGCTTGTATCACATTTTACAAAGTACGCCCTTATTGACATCGCAAACAAAATTCTAAAAGAAAAAACAGGCGATCCCCGAAGAAAAGAATTGGAAAAAGCGCTGAAGGATAAGAATTTTGCTAAATTAGCACAGATAGAGGGCGTTAAGACTATTCATATAAGCGAACGGGACACACAAATTACCAATAAACCCAAAGAAGTAAATGAATTTGTTAACACATGGAGCATCGAGGGATTTTTCGAAGAAGGTGTTGCGCCTGCGGAACTTGGCTGGGGAACGCATGAACACCTGATTCCCAAAAATGCCTTTTTCCATAAAGTTGGCCCCCAGAATCAAGTTTGCCTTGGAACAATTGGCATGAAGACATGGGTGCGTTCCTGGGTTCCTTGCGGTGAAATTATAGGGATGGTTATCCGCCACGGAGAGGCATTCAGTATTTCAGATAGGCTTACCGTATGGGAAAATGGAAGAGCTGTTTACAGACCAACTGTCCACTATGCGTACTGTCCAAGCGATGCTGCCGTCAACTCACTACGCGAACTTGAAATGCGGCAATATAAGTTGCAGGAAAAGCAAAGGATAATGAGCGATGAGATTATAAGCGGCCGCGATGAATTAGGGGTTTTGGTTATGGGACATGATTTTAATTCATGGTGGACCGGCAGTCTCCTGGATATAGAAGAAAGCCGCCGGCTTGTCCCCCATCAGAATGCGACGACACTTCAAGTCGCGATTTCTCTGGTAGCGGCCGCTATATGGATGATCAAAAATCCAAAAAGAGGTTTTTGTCTGCCGGATGACGTGGACCACGAGGAAATTCTGGAGGTGTCCAGCCCTTACATAAAGCCCTTTGTTTCTAAGCCCGTTGATTGGACGCCGCTAAAGTACCTGAATACAAAATTTACCAAGTTCGATATGATCAAACCAAAAGAAGAAGATGTCTGGCAATTTGTGACATTCCTCGTCGACCCCATGCAGAGGGTAAATATCTATGACGTTAATACAAAACAACTTGAAGCAGCCAAAGCTTAAACCCGACATACGCGGTATTGAAAATCTTATAAGGGTAATGCTAAAGAAACATCGTACGCCCTTTATACTTATCAAACATTGCATCCTAAAAAAACAGTACGACCGCTTTCGCACATGCTTACCAGAGGTCACTCCTTATTATGCCATAAAGGCCAATCCCCACCCTGCCATTATTAAGGCATTCATTAAGTTTGGGGCCGGTTTTGATGTAGCAAGTGGCGCCGAAATGAAACAGGTCTTGTCTTTAGGAGCATCACCTGCAAAGATTATTTTTGCTAATACAATTAAATCTGAGGAGGATATCTGCACTGCTAGGCGGCGAAGGGTTAGGCTCATGACCTTTGATAATGAACCGGAACTCTACAAAATCGCTAAATGCTATCCCGGGTCACGAGTACTCGTCCGCATTAAAGTCGAAAATAAAGGCAGCCAAGTGGAGCTTTCGCTTAAGTTTGGGGCGGACAGCGAGCAGGCATTCTTTTTCTTGCGCAAGGCAAAGGCATTGGGGCTGGTGCCTGCGGGTGTTAGCTTCCATGTAGGTTCTCAGGCAACCAATGTCGAAAATTATCTTCAAGCCCTTGAGATTTCGGCAGCTATTTTTAGAGAGGCGGAAGAAAACGATTTACCCTTAAAGATTTTGGATATCGGAGGAGGTTTTCCAATTCAACAGTTTGACTGTGAGATAGGTGTAAACTTTGAAAGGATGGCCTCTCAGATAAGAAGACAGATGAAGGCATTATTTGATAAGAATGTTAAGTTTATTGCTGAACCGGGTCGGTTTTTAGTGGGGCCGGCCGGGATTTTAGTTACACAGGTTGTCGGCAGGACTTTTCGAAACAACAAAAATTATTATTATCTTAACGATGGCATCTATGCTGATTTTTCCGGTATGGTATTTGACCACTGCAAATATGAATTTAAAACATTGAGGCGTGGTCAGAAATTTTTAAGTACACTCGCCGGGCCCACATGTGATTCTTTTGATACCCTTTCCACGAATGAAGAGATACCCGAGCTTTATGTAAATGACGTGGTTTATGTAAAGAACATCGGTGCCTATTCATGCGCAAGCGCCACACCAGGATTTAACGGTTTCCCGCCAGCAAAGCTCATCATGGTTAAAAGTTAAAAGGGTTCCTCCTATATGTTCTTACTTACCCCTCGTTCAATATATTTTTATTTTCCATGCATAGATAGACACAAGTATGTTTTGCCCTTTTTCTTATCCAGCGTAGCATGTTCTGGTATATAAAAAAGCGTAACTTCTCAGGATACCTTAGTTTGTTGTCAAACCCGATTAGGAGTTCTTCATCTAAAATTTTGTTATCAGGAAAACGGTTTTCAATTATAGGTTTAAGATGCGGGTTGAATCGTAGTGTCCCCAGGCTTATCCAGGCGATGTTTTTATGCGGGATCTTGTCAAAAAGCCGGTTTACAAGATTTTGATAATCCGTTACCCAATTCCTGTAATATATGATTGGGTCAAAATGGAATCCAACCCTATACCCTGCTTCCGTACATCTCAAAGCGGAATCAAGCCTTTTATTCAAAGAAGCTGCGTAGAATTCATTTTCCCTTATTATCTTCTCAGGATTTAATGACCAGGAGATTACTACGTTTCCCTTGTGTTTAGCCTTGAGCAAATTACTGATGTTGTCACTTTTTGTCTTAAGCTCAAAGGTTGTATCTGTATTTTTATTAAAGAATTCGATTAACGACAGTGAGTATTGAGTGATATTATCCAGCGCCAGAGAGTCGGTGAATTCCCCCGTCCCTATCCGCATCCGTGGTTTTTTATAACTATCGAATTTCTTAAAAAAATCTTCGGTATTCAAAGGTAAAACAATACCGGGGCAGTTTGTGTATTCCTGCAGATAACAATATGTGCATTCGTATATACAGCCAAAACCGAGATTAAAGATATGATACCCGCAGGAAAAGGCACGTTTTGTGCAGGGGCACCTTTTGAAGAAATCATACCTTTCTTTTACGACAAAGAAATTGTCGCGCCTTTTATTATAATCCTGGATAGAAAACTTTATTGAGCCCCTTTTATCCATGAAGTGCTTCAAGGACTTTATCCGCCTAAATTTAGCGGACGGGAATACCTCTCTTAACCGTTTAGCTAAAAAGCCTCCATGGGCAGACTCTTCTAGATAAATATTTTTTGGATACAATCGCGCCGGCTTGATTCTTAAGGCATTCTTTGGGCTAATTTGAAGTTTTGGAAGGTAAACGGTCGAGGAGTTCTTTAAGTTGAGATGAAAAGGAAAGCGCTGCCTCAGAAGTTTTTCTTTAGTAGCAGCATACGTACAGCTCCTGTTTGAGAAAGGGGCTAATATCTCTTTGTAGGATATTTTATCCCTTTTGGATATTTCATATGCGAGACGCACAATCTCCCGCTTTTTATTTATGCCGAATCGCCTAAATCTTTTTTCAACAAACTTTTTTAAATCTGTCAATGGCCTTCTCTAAAATCTTTCGCGAACCCTTGTATTCTATCCTTTTTAAGGCCTCTTCCGGCGAAAGCCATTTGGCATCATCTATTTCTGATTTGAGAACCTTTAATTTTTCGTTCTTCTTAAGTTCAAAAAGATATATATAGACCGTTTTGAAGATTGGTTCGCCTTTTAGGCGATAGAAATATTGCGTTTTGTCAATTTTATCGATTAATTTGATGTATTGCAGTCCGACTTCTTCTGCTATCTCTCTTATAGCGGCATCTTGTGAAGTCTCACCTTTTTCAATGTTTCCCTTTGGCCAGGTCCAGCGTCCATACCCATCCTTAATTAGGAGGATCTTAAAACCAGTATCAATCCTCTTTATTACAACGCCGCCGCTTGAAAATTCTCTTTTTCCCATTTTAAAAATAAACTCGGTTATTTCCTTGTTTTGGTAGGAATATTTATGTAATCTGTAAAATCCATCTTCCCATGGACCTCTTGCTTCGCCTTTGATATCCTGATAGATAAATAAGGATGAGTCCTGCCTGAGATATATCGCCTTTCCGGTTTCTTGTTTTGAATCTCCAGCAGGCGCTCCAGGAATGTGACGACCCCTTCCGGATTAAAACCGGCCTTTTTATTGTATTTTACCGCAAGCGTATCGGCAAATGTTTCATCCTCTCTGCTGTACGCACGCATAAGCGAATTGATAGCCGAATAGGCCTTGCCGACATTTCGCCTATCTCGCTCTGTTTGACTTGCCAGGACCATCAAGATATTATAACCAAAGCTGGCCTGCAGCCTTTTTGCGCTATGCCGTGCCACAATATGGCCTACTTCGTGGGCAATAACACCGGCAAGCTCACCATCATCCTTTACCTTGTCGCATAAATCTTTAAAGACATAAACATAGCCTCCGGGAAGCGCAAAGGCATTTATTATTGGTTCCTCATCCTTCCTGTCTTCCTCCTTTACGTCAATAACCATAAAATGATAGATGATATCTTTTCTGTCGCATGCAGAAGCTATTCTTTGCCCTATATCGCTTACCCTCTTCTGGAGGGCCTCATCCTCGACTACTTGAAACTTTTTTTCAACACTCTTAGAAAGGGAATCCCCCAGATTGACTTCTCCATCTGTTGACATAAACACAATATCCTCTTGCCCTGTGGAAGTTTCGAATTCAATCGGGTATACCAAAGGAATAAACGTAAAGGATATGAAAATTATTGATAGAAAAACACGAAAGCCCATTTTTCCTCCTAAGCAATATTTTACTACCTTTTTAAAGTAGTGCAAGGAAAAACTAAAATACTTTTTAATTGCTTAATTTAGAGGTTATTTTTTATTTGTGTAGTTATTTTGGAAGGGAATCCCGGCAAGTATTATTAACGGGCGCTTGAGTTTATGCGGTCTTCGTGCGCTTTTTGCCAAACCTTTTTGAAATCTTCGTTTTTTGTGTCAGCCAGATTTGTTTTAATCGGAGGCTGGATTGCATATGAAGTGACAGGTTTTCTCTTTACGTTCGCGATCTTATAACCGGCCTGATTTCCAAGTAGACAAATGCCTGACGCTATGCTTACTACTCCAATGACCAATGCTGCTTTAATCGTTCGGGATCTCGCAAGAGAACTTGTATTTATTCTTACTTTCGCCCCTGCGGTAATATCGCCCCGCAAGAACTCGCCCGCTATATCCGCTGCCTCATATTTGTCTTTGGCTTCGGTAAGGACCTTAATGGTGGTTTTGTACTCCATTTTTAACACATCCCCTTTCCTTAAAAGAACTTCGGTGCGAAAATTTTATAGCGTGCCTTGAGCCAACATTAAGTATATAATAAAATCGAAATGATGTCAAGAAAATAAACTAACTTTTATAGTTCTTAACACTTGTTCAACTACATAGCTAGGTTACACACTTTCGCTACCAAAGGTTTTAAAAAAGTGCGATTTTTTTCGGAAACGATAGATTAACACTAACGAATTTTTTTGTCAACAATACTTCTTATGTAGTAAATTATATTAGGTGGGTGAGTTCTTTTTTCAGTTGGTCGATATTTTGAAACGGAATCGATTTAATACCAAGTTTTTCGGCCCCTTCCACCAACTCTGGTCTATCGTCGATGAATATGGTTTTCTGGGGTGTTGTCCG
>JABMQH010000046.1 GCA_013203355.1 Candidatus Omnitrophota bacterium
GCCTTGAGGAAGATAAAGAGGTCAAGGAGATACTGGAAGAGGCGCATAAGAAAATTGTTATCTCAAAGCTTATTCAAAATGAGATTGAAGAAAAGGCAACGGTCTCCGATAAAGAGGTGAGGAATTACTACGATACTCACGGGGATGAGTTTGCTACGCAAGAGAGGATGAAGGTATCCCATATACTTGTGAATAGTGAAAAAGAGGCAAAGACGATCTTAACGGAACTGGCTAACGGAGCATCCTTTGAGGAGTTAGCAAAGGAGAAGTCCGAAGATACCTCTTCCGACAAAGGGGGAGATATCGGCTATTTTACAAAAGGGCAAGTAGTTCCGGAGTTTGAAAAAGCCGCGTCTAAATTAGAGATAGGCCAGATAAGCGAGATTGTAAAAAGCGAATTCGGATACCACATTATTAAATTAACGGATAAAAAACCAGCCCAGACACAAGATTTTACAGGCGTATCGAATAAAATAAAAAGTAAGCTCTTGGCGGATAAGAAAAAGGAAGAATTCGATAAACTGGCCGATAGACTAAAAGCGGGAGTGGCAATTAATATAAACAAGGAGCTACTTGAGAAAAAAGAAGAAACATCCCTGATGAGTCAAAGAAAAGCGCCTATGCCTAAGAAAGAGACCTTGGAGGTCGCGAAGGAAAAAGAAGTGGTCGGTGAAGTTAAAACGAATGAGTAAAAAACTTTTTAAATCTTTAATACTTACCCTCATCTGCTACATTGCAGTTGTCGCCTTTTCTTACGCCTCCACCGTGGATAAAATAATCGTGGTGGTAAACGGTGAAACGGTTACTCAGGCGGAATTGGATGCGATGCTCGCCTTCACGGCTGAGGCCAGAAGCCAGGAGCTCGGAGAAGGGGATTTAAGCGAGCCGAATGCCTACAGAGAAGAGATATTAAATAAAATGATAGAGGAGTTGCTTATTTTAAGTGAGGCGAAAAAACGAGGCATAACGGCTGAAGAGGATGAAATTGAGAAGAAGCTGAACGAGGTAAAGTCCAGATTTGATTCAGAGACAGCATTCAAGGAGGCCTTACGCGAACAAGATCTTGCTTTAACGGTTTTAAAACAAAGGTATGCTGACCAAATAATGAGTTCCAAATTGATAGATATGGAGGTCCGCAGCAGGATAACAGTCACACCGTCCGAGATTTTACAGTATTACGAGCTGCACAAAGAGGATTTTAAAGAGCCTGAGCAGGTCAGCGTGAGGAACATACTTATAAAACCTGACCAGAGATATGGAGATCAACAGGCGCGGATTGTGGCCGAAAAGATTCTAGGTTTTCTTAAGGCGGGTGAGAGTTTTAATGATCTGGCCTTAAAGTATTCGAAGGGACCAAATGCAGACAGGGGGGGAGATCTGGGTTTTGTGAAAAGAGGGCAGATGCTCAAAGTGATAGAGGATGTTATTTTCGATCTTGACGCCGGCCAACTCTCCGAAGTGATAGAAACGAATTTGGGTTATCATATATTTAAGGTTGAAGAAAAAAGAAACGAGAAGGCAAAGGCACTTAGTGAAGTGAGCAATGGGATAGAGCAATTCCTTTATCTTGAAAAAGTAAAACCACAATATCGCCAATTGGTTGAAGGGTTAAAAAAGAATGCGTACATCTCCTTCAGGTAAGAAACCTGTAGTTTGTATAAGCATAGGCGACCCAAGCGGGATAGGCCCCGAGGTTACAAAAAAGGCAATCGCAAGCAAAGGTCTAAAGGGCAAGGCCGATTTCCGGGTTATTGATGAACGCGCTGTTAAGAAGAATGACCGGAAAACAAACGCTAAGGCCTCAGTTAATTTTATAAGCACCGCATTTAAATTAATTAAAGAAGGAAAGGCCGATGCGCTGGTTACTGGACCTGTTAGCAAAGAGGCAATAAATAAGGCAGGGATAAGGTTTAAAGGTCATACAGAGTATCTGGCAAATCTGTGTGGTTGCAAGAAGATCGCAATGATGTTTGTCTCAGATAAATTAAAGGTTTCGTTGGTAACCAGGCACATACCTCTTAGTGAGATAAGCCCTTCTCTTTCCACGAAGGCCATATACGATACAGTAGAGCTCACTTACAAGGCATTAAAGAATTGGTTTGGGATCAGAAATCCTAAAATAGGCGTTTCCGGACTTAATCCGCATTGCGGCGAGGGGGGCCTATTCGGAAACGAAGAGTCATATACCATAAAGCCGGCCGTTAAAAAATTACAGAGAGATCTCGATGGTATTTTTGGTCCGATCCCCGCTGATACCTTATTGCGTGATGTTTATAATAAAAAGTTTGATGCCGCCGTTTGCATGTATCACGATCAGGGTTTAGCCGCATTTAAAATGATTGCAATGCAGAAGGGCGTAAATCTGACCTTAGGATTGCCGTTTATACGCACCTCTGTTGACCACGGGACGGGATTTGATATTGTAGGAAAGAAGAAAGCAGACCCCGGCTCTATGATTTCAGCGATTAAGTTGGCAATTAGGTTGGTTAGGCATGCTGACGATTACAGAGATTAAAAGACTTATGGAGAAGTTTGATTTTCGGCCAAAGAAAAAAGCGGGACAGCATTTCATAATTGACAGAAATATTGTAGATAAATTAATCAGATTTGCCGATATCGGCAATGAGGATTTAGTGCTTGAGATTGGCGCCGGGATCGGAAATATAACGAGGGATATCGCCAATGTGGCAAAGACCGTTTATGCGCTTGAGTTCGATAAGGTTTTATGTAACGTATTAAAAACAACTTTAAGCGGATACGTAAATATTAAACCGATTTGCCAGAATATTTTGAAATTCGATTTTAAGGCATACGGACAAAAACAAAAGTTAAGGATAATAGGGAATCTCCCATATTATATTACAACGCCGATATTAGAGCGCATTATCGAAAACAAGGATTATATAGAAGATGCGCTATTGATGGTCCAGAAAGAAATGGCAGAGCGCATGCTTGCGAAACATGGAGGCAAGACATATAGTCCAATAACCTGTTACGTCCAATATTACACAAGACCTGAGCTTAAGAGTATCGTGAAGAGAAACTCTTTTTTCCCGAAGCCGGAGGTTGATTCGGTATTGATATACCTTAAGGTTTTAGATACCCCCTCAATATCAGTTAACAATGAAAAACTTTTTTTTAAAATTGTAAAAACTACCTTTAATCAAAGACGGAAGATGCTTTCCTCTTCCCTGGGGTATAAAAAGAGATTAGGGGTGGACAAAGAACAAGCGAGACAGATACTGCTTAAGGCAGGTGTCGCTGCCGACAAAAGGCCGGAAGCACTTAGCCTGGAAGAATTTGCGAGGATTACAAATGAGTTCCCGGGATAATACAGGAGAAGGTGTTGTTAAATATATAGCAAAGCTGGCACGACTTGCTTTGAGTAGCGAAGAAATAACACTTTTCGGGGGACAACTAAGCGACATACTGAATTACATAAGCAAGCTGAGTGAAGTTGATACAGAGAATATCGAGCCTACAAGCCATGTGGAGCCACTACAAAATGTAGAACGAGAAGATGTTGTAAAACCTTCGTTGCCGATAGGCGAGGTGTTAAAGAACGCGCCCTCTAAGGAAGGGAACTTTTTTAAAGTGCCCAAGGTTATAGAATGAGCGACTTTTATAAATTTACCTATTCAGAGATTCTAGATTTATACAAAAGAGGCAGCACTACGCCGAAGCAGGTTGTAGATTCTGTATTAAAGAGGATAGAAACAGTCGACCAGAGAGTTAAGGCGATTGTGAGAGTTAACACGGATTCTATTCAAAAGCAGCTTAACGGGTTAAAGGGTAAAGAGGGACGGTGCTTGTACGGCGCGCCGATTGTAATAAAAGACAATATCTGCGTAAAGGACGAAGAAACTACCTGCGGCTCTAAAATACTGGCGGGTTTCAGGCCGCCTTATAATGCCACAGTCGTTGAAAGGCTGAAAGAGGAAGGGGCGATATTGATCGGGAAGGCAAATATGGATGAGTTTGCGTTTGGGTCTTCTTGCGAGACTTCATGTTATGGCCCTACGAAGAATCCATGGGCCTTAGATAGGATCCC
>JABMQH010000047.1 GCA_013203355.1 Candidatus Omnitrophota bacterium
GATGAATTGGTTGAGATAACTCCCAAGCATATAAGGCTCCGGAAATTGCATTTAGCAGAATTAGATCGCAAGCGGGTGAGCCGTAGTGCGCTGTCAAAATAATATTAAACGTTATATAACTAGGGACAACGACTAGTTATGTCTAAAAAAGTTTTTGCCCTCGCCAATGAAGAGTTACATCACCTGTCACAAAGATTATTAAAATAAGAACCAAATCGCTTGTTATCCCTTATTACCCTAAGCTTTCCTATATTTTCGCTTTTTTACCCTTATTTATCTCTTTTTATCCTTATTGAGTCAAGTTCGAGCGGCCAGGGGGAGTGACGAATAAATCGCTTATTTTATGAAGTGTATCCGGCGCCTTCCGGGGGAGGAGATTTTTTAATTTATACACAACCATGAATTTGACTTCGCCGAATTTAAGCGAGTAATATTCTTCCTGTTTGGGGTAATCTCCCCTGGACCATATATATCCGCCCGAATGTTTGTAATTACCTAAAAAATAATCTGCCTTATCCATAGTTTTTACAAATACCAACCTTTTTCGATCATTGGCAGGCAAGATCGGAATATTGTTCCTCCCATAGCCAAGGCAAACTTTTATTTTATCGCTTTTGTCAGTTTTTAAAATATACTCCAATCCCTTTCTGTAAGATAGCCCCCAATAGTCTAATGCATCGCGTGCTTTAACTCCCCCCATATCTCTACCAGCCAATATATTGGCATAAACATATTGATGGGGATGGTATTTCACCATAAACTGGACTGTATTTTTCAAACTGATCACTATTATAAGAATAAAAACTGTATTTATGAACTTATAACTCCACCCATGAAATTTTGTTTTAGCAAGCCGGAATAATGCTGCAACACCTGTCAGAGAGAATATTAGAAAGATAGGGTAGATAAAGTAATGATGCCTCCAACCATCGTATAAGCTTGTCTTGTATATATGTGGAAGAATAAGTGGAACAAAGAGCAAAAATAGTGCGATCAAAATAGTGCGATTCTGATGGAAAAATTTTATTGGACTCCTAAAAATATCCTTTATGGAAAGAAGAAGGCCTATAAAGAAACAAAGGCTGTAAAGCAGGGGGGTGGTAAGCCCTATCCATTTGAGATGATAATTCCAGACCGCCGGCGATGTATCTGCGCGCTGAAATTTTGCTGTGCGATTAAGTATCTCAAAAAAATTACCGATTGGATTTTTCCATAGTAATGGACAAAAAAGAAAAACCAAGCCAGTCAACAAAAGCGTATACAAAAGGGCAGTTTTAACAATTTTTCTTATTTCTTCCTTATGTTTCCTGAATCTTATTGTATCCATGGCTAAAAAAATGAAAGTCGATAAAGGCAGGATAACTCCTACTGCGCGAATATTGATCAAAATAGCACAAGCTAAGGCATGGAAGATAGCTCTAGGGTAAGTCTTTTTCTCAAGATATCTAATTAAAGTATAGGTGCCCAGTATGTAAAAAGATAAAAAGGGAATGTCTACCGAATTGTAAAAGGAATGCGAAAATATTCTCGGATGTAAAATTAAAAATAGGCTTCCCAAAATTCCCATCTTCCAGCTCTTAAAATGGAATTTGCACAATAGGTAAAAAAAGAACACCCCTAAATAGAATACTAGAAAAGTAAGCAAATGACGCATAAAAATTATATCCCTTGAGTCAGTAAGTTTCAGCAACTTTTCTTTAGTAAAAGTTAAAAATAACTCAAAAGCTGGCCCGTGGATCAAATCATGCCGTGCGGTGGGAGATGAAAATAACTCGGAAGTACGGGAATCTCTATATAGTGCGTCCCGGATGCACTTATTCGCGCTTCTTCCAAAAGCTTGATTAGCATATTCATCATAATGGACCCCATAGTCGGTAAATATATTTAGACCGATCAAAAAAATCCCCCAAAAAACTAGAAACACGATAGCCTTTCTTTTTTTGTCTATTAATTCTAGGATCGTCTCTTTATATTTTTGGTAATTCATTTTTCACGAATTCCTGCTATGCACCCATGATGAAAAGTATCCTTTTGCAAATGAAAGAAGAGAAACGCACTCTTGGATAGATCTTACCCTGATAAGCATTTTTAAAATTTTACGGGGGTTAAGATAAAAAGCGCTAATTATTTTTCTTCTTAAAGCATTAACTTCCTGACAAGACAGGTCAGGGGTATTGATTACTGAGAGATTTTGCTCAAACATAGACCAATCACTGGATTGCAGCCAACCGAGCTTTTTTAATTCTTCATATAAAATAGATCCGGGGAACGGGACGCAGCAATAAACCTGTATATAATGCGGATCCAATCTCTTTAGCAGCTTTAATGTATTTAAAATATCATCTTTTGTTTCTCCCGGGTAACCAACAATAACATGGGCCGTTACCTCTATCCCAACCTTCTTCGTAAGCCGTATTGCCTTTTCTGTGGCATCTATTTTTATATTTTTTTTCATTAAATCCAGCACTCTCTGCGTTCCTGCCTCAATCCCATACCCGATCATCCAGCAGCCGGCCCTTTTCATAGTCTTCAAGAGTTCTTCATCAATTATATCAACCCTTCCGTTGCAAACCCATTTTAAACCTGGGGCCTCAGCTGCCAAGCCCTGGGAAAGTTCATGCATATGCTGCTTATTGATGATTCCATTTTCAGCCCAAAACAGAAAATCGTTTACGTTGTATTTTTCTCTCACGTATTTAATTTCATCCACAATCTTTCGCCAGGATCGGATACGCGTCTTTTTCCCATAAAATACCGCTGCTACGCAAAAGCTGCAGGAATTAGGACACCCTCTTCCGGTTAAAACGAGTAAAAAGGGGCGGTTGGTTATGGGGAGCCTGTATCTATTTATATTAACCATGTCCCATGCCGGATACGGTAGTTCATCCAAATTTTCAATTAGCGGCCTTTTTTCATTACGGACTATTTTGCCGTTCGCTCTATATATTAAGCCTTTCACTTGGCTTATTGGGTGGGCGTCTCTTAGGGCCAGCGCTAAGTCCCTAAGGGTATATTCCGGTTCTCCATCGACAATAAGCTCCACATTGGGATTTTCTTTGAATATTTCCTCTGCCAAAGCTGTAACATGGATACCGAAAAAGACCGTTTTTATGTGCTTGTCTATTCCTTGCGTAAGATCGGCTATTTTTAAGTCACCGCTGATGGAAGGTGTGGATGTATTGGCAATGACTAGATCTGGTTTGAAATCTTGGATTATATGTTTTAGCTGCGCAAAACTTATGTCGTCATTGGAACAGTCTTTCACGCTTACGATGAAACCAGCGTCTCTTAAGATAGACGCAACTATAGCAAGTGTAAGAGGGGCCCAGCTTGTGCCCCATGCCTCCTGCCTCTGCATGCAGCGGCCTTCCCTCACTATTTTAACATTATCGACCGGTGGGTTTAATATCAGAACATTCATAGATAGATGACAGTTACTTTTCAGAAAAGGTTTTTTATTAGGGAATAAATAAATCTAATCCAGACCTTCTTTAGGACAATGGCTGAGGTTCCGTATTTTCTTTCGTATTCGTGACTTGGAATTTCGGAAATACGGTAACCTTTTTTAAGGGCTTTCATGACCATCTCTTGCTCAATACTGGTTATTTTCTCTTTTAGGTTCAAAGACCTGGCTACATTTGTCTTAATAGCCCTGAATCCGTTTTGGACATCTGTTAATCTTTGCTTCCATCTTAGATTAACTATTAGAACTATAATTTCACTTCCTATCTGACGCAGACATTTATTGGTATCTCCCTGCAGCTCGTCAC
>JABMQH010000048.1 GCA_013203355.1 Candidatus Omnitrophota bacterium
GTGAGAGAGGTGGGTCTCCGCAGGCCCGGTAATCAGGAGGGCCGTAGGAGACAAGTCCTAGCTGGGCAGCCAAATAGCGTGGACTTGAAACGAACGAACGAAGGAAGTGCTCTTCGGGAATAAATTGAGGGCCGGAAAGAAAATTATGAAAGACGTATTAGCCATAATATTAGCCGCAGGGAAAAGCACGCGGATGCATTCAAGTTTTTCTAAAGTCCTACATAAGATATATGGAAAATCAATGCTTGAGTATATTTTAGATGATATACGTTCTGTCGGCATACGAAAAGGGGCTGTAATAATAAACAATTATAACGGTATAGGCCAAAAGATTTCTTTGCCGAAAGGCTTCCGCTTTGTATTTCAGAAAAGACTTTTGGGTACAGGCCATGCATTAAAGCAGGCCAGCAAGGTGCTAGGTAGTTTTAAAGGGGATATGCTGGTCCTTTACGGAGATACCCCTTTAGTAACCCAGGAGACGTTAAGCAATCTTATTGAGAAACATAAAATAAGCAACGCCACCTGCACCCTTCTTACTACGACAATGAAAAACCCATCTGGATATGGGCGGATTGTAAGAGATGGTAAAAATAATATTTTGAAAATTGTAGAAGATGCTGATGCCTCTTTATACGAGAAGACAATAAAGGAGATAAACGTAGGTGTTTATTGTTTTAAGGCAAGAGAGGTTTTTAAGACATTGACTTATCTAAGACCAAAAGGGCCTAAAAGAGAATATTATCTTACGGATGTGGTTGAATTTTTGAAAAAGCGCAAGGCCACGATAGATTCGATTTGCACGGAAGATGGAAGTGAAGCCATAGGGGTTAATTCAAGGCTGGATTTGGCAAGGGTTCACACGTTAGCCAAGAATAGAATATTAACAAGGCTTATGAAAGAAGGTGTCGGGATAATAGATCCTTCAACTACGCATATTTATAATGATGTGAAAATTAGCCGTGATACCGTCATATATCCTTTCACGGTAATAGAGAGCAATGTCAAGATTGGAAAACGATGCAGGATCGGGCCGTTTGCAAGGATAAGGCCCGACACGATAATAGGCGATGAGGTTGAAATCGGTAATTATGCCGAGATAACCAGATGCAAAATCGGATCAGGGACTGCTATAAAACATCGGTGCTATTTGGGTGATGTTGAAATAGGCAGGGATGTAAATATAGGCGCTGGCACAACGACCGCGAACTATAATGGCAGGAAGAATGGCAAAATAAAGATTGGGGATAAAGCGCTTATAGGAAGCGGGACTATTCTAATTTCACCTGTTTCGATAGGCAAAGGAATAAAAACAGGCGCGGGCAGTGTAATTTCAAAAAATACAAAGATGTCCGCAAATAGCGTTCTATCGGGAACGCTGGCGAAGATAATCAAAAAAACGGGGAGATCTTAAGATGGACAATGGAGAGGTGTTGGTATTTTCCGGAAATGCAAACCCTAAGCTTGCAAACGAGATATGCGATTATTTGGGCATAGAATTAGGCCAGGCCTTTGTCGGGAAGTTTAGTGAGGGAGAGATATCCGTCAAGATTGAACAGGATGTCCGCGGGAAAGACGTGTTTTTAATACAATCCACCTGTCCGCCCGTGAATGATAATTTTATGGAATTATTGATAATGATAGATGCAATAACGCGCGCTTCGGCCAGAAGGATCACGGCGGTTATCCCATATTACGGTTATGCGAGGCAGGACAGAAAAGATCAGCCCAGGGTGCCTATTACCGCAAAACTCACAGCAAATCTTATAACCGTGGCCGGTGCGGATCGGGTTTTAACAATCGATCTGCACGCAGGGCAAATCCAAGGTTTTTTCGACATACCATTGGATCATCTGTTTGCAGTTAATGTGTTTGTTGAGTATTTTTCTAAACGGAAGGTCAAAAATTTAGTTGTAGTATCACCGGATGTAGGTGGCATAAAGATGGCCAGGGCCTACGCAAAGAGATTTAGCGCCGATTTGGCGGTTGTTGACAAACGCCGGATAGACGACCAAAAGGCGGAGGTCATGAATATTTTAGGTGAAGTAGAAGGCAAGAATGTTGTTCTTGTCGATGATATGGTAGCGACAGCCGGTTCTTTAGTTGAGGCAGTGGCAGCGCTTAAAAAGGCAGGGGCGCAGGATATATATGCGGCTATAACACACGCAGTCCTTTCAGGCCCTGCCATCGATAGGATTAAAAAATCAGACCTGAAAGAACTGATTGTTGCAAATACCATACCCATACCTAAGGAGAAAGAGATTAAAAAACTAATGGTATTGTCGATCGGGCCTTTACTAGCAGAGGCGATTAGGAGGATTCACAACGAGGAGTCGGTGAGTTCTTTATTTTCTTAAAAAGGAAGGAAGGAGATGTGAGATTTAAATGGAACGCATAGACTTAGAAATACAACTTCGAGAAGAAAAGGGAAAGCAGCTGGTTAAGCAGCTTAGGAAGCAAGGTTTTATTCCGGCAGTCATGTATGAAAGAGGGAAGGATAGTCTGGGCCTAAAGGTGTCTGAGAAGGAATTTGTTAAGGTAATAAGCACAAAGGCTGGCACCAACGTGATTATCAATTTGAAGATTTCGGACAAGCCTAAAACTTCACCTGCCGCCAAAGGAGAGTCTGCCTCAACCGGTAAGACACACAAAGGCAAGACCGTTATGATAAAAGAGATTCAAAAAGAACCAGTGCATGGGAATATCCTGCACGTCGACTTTAATGAAATATCGCTTACCAAAACCCTAAAAGTTCAGGTCAGGGTTGAACCAAAGGGTGAGCCGTTAGGCCTAAAAGAAGGCGGTATGCTGGAGCGCATTATACACGAAGTTGACGTTGAGTGTTTGCCTACCGAAATACCGGAAAAGCTGGAAATAGATGTTTCAAATTTAAATATAGGGGATTCAGTTTTTGTTAAAGACATAATAGTGTCCCCAGACATTAAGATTTTGCAGAATCCCGAACTTATAGTTATGTCGGTTAAACCTCCTTATGTTGAACCGTCTCCTGAAGAAGCTATTGGCGAGGAAGCGATAGAGGAACCAGAGCTTATCAAGAAAGAAAGGAAGGTTGAGGAGGAGGAGGAAGGGACGCCGACAAAGGAAGAAGGCAAGAAACCAAAAGAAGAAGCGAAAAAAGAACAGTCTAAAGAAGAGAAAAAGTGAAATTAATAGTGGGCCTGGGAAATCCTGGGCTTAGATATAAAAACACCCGTCACAATATAGGGTTTTTGGCAGTTGATAATTTTGCAAAGGTGAACGGGACCAAGATAACGAAAAGAGAATCTAATTCGCTCTTTACCAAATCGGTTGTCGATGAAGAAGAATGCCTTCTTTTGAAGCCACAGACATTTATGAATAACTCAGGGAGTGCCGTTAAGCTCTTTGTTAATAAATTTGGAATAGACCTGAATGATATTCTGGTTATCTGTGATGATGTAAATTTAACACTGGGCATTATCAGATTTAGACCCAAGGGTAGTTCCGGAGGCCATAAAGGTTTACGGTCGGTTATAGAAAAATTAAACACTGTGGCCTTTAATCGCCTGAGGATCGGAGTCGGTTATGAAAGAAAGGATACCTTAAAGGATTACGTCCTCTCCGGATTCAATGCCAATGAGAAAAAATCCGTAAGGGATGCGATAAGCAAGACAACTGATGCAATAGGGGTTTGGATAAGTCATGGCGTCGAAACGACTATGAATAGATTTAATGAAAAAAAGAAAGATGGGGGTGAATGAATTGAAAAAGTACGAGGGGATATTTATAACGAAGTCCGCCTTAAACGATGAGATAGCTAAAAAATTGTTAGCCCAGATAGAGGTGGAAATATCAAAAAACGGCGGTAGTATTGATAAAATCGAAAATTGGGGTAAAAAAGGGCTCGCCTACTCGATAAAAAAGAATAAGGAGGGTGTTTATTATAAAGTAGATTTTACGATTACGCCGGACAAGATCTCGAATCTGAAGGATACATATAGGCTAAATGAAGACATCCTGAAAGTAGTAGTTATAAAAAAGTAAAGAGGTGACACATGACAAGTTTGAATAGAGTGTTCTTGATTGGCAATCTGACGCGCGATCCGGAATTGAGGTATATTCCTTCAGGCACGGCCGTTACAACGTTTACCATAGCGGCGAACAGAACCTATGTAAACCAGGCCGGTGAAAAGAAAGAAGATGTCTGTTTTGTAAGGGTAGTTGTCTGGGCGCGTCGCGCAGAGGTTTGCGGTGAGTTTTTATCGAAAGGGAGCCTTGTTTTTGTTGAAGGCCGGCTTCAATCACGCAGCTGGCAGGATAAGGATGGCCAGAAGCGGTCAACGATAGAAGTGATTGCGAATAATGTGCAATTTCTTGGGAAGCCCAAGGGTTCATCTGCGGGGCCGCAGGATCAAGAACAGATTACACCGAGCCATGAAGAGGCCCCTCGGGAGTTGGACGTACCAGAAGATGTTAAACAAACTGACGAACAAGTACCATTTTAAGGAGATGATATGAGGCGTGCAAAAGAAAAACTAAAAAGGAAAGGACCTGCAAAAAAAAGGTTTTTTAGAAGGAAGGAGTGCAAATTCTGCGTTGAGAAATTACCAATGCTGGATTATAAAGAGGCACTGAGACTGCAGAAGTATATTACGGACAAAGGCAAGATTGTTTCAAGCCGGATTTCCGGGAATTGTGCTAAGCATCAGAGGAAACTGGCAAGGTCGATAAAGAGGGCAAGAACGGCTGCTTTACTGCCGTTTGTAATAGGATAAGTAAGATAAACAAATAGAAGGAAGGTGTGAAGTGAAGGTAATTTTAACACAAGATGTCCCAAAATTGGGTTCTCTGGGCGAGGTTATTAATATCAAAGATGGACATGCGAGAAATTTTTTGATTCCTAAAGGCACTGCCCTGGTCTTCAATGCTCACAATTTAAAAATTATGGAGAGCAGAAAGAAAAAGGAAGAATTTCTATTGAAGAGAAAGAAAGAGGACGCGTTGGCCTTATCGGAAAAACTGAAAGCTTCTTCTTGTACAATCGCTGTAAAGGCGATAGACGAAGACAAGATATTTGGTTCGGTAACGACTGAGATGATACAGAAGGCTTTCGAGGCAGAAGGGGTTAGCATAGACAAAAAGGCCGTACAGTTAGAAGAGCCGATAAAAAAATTAGGGGTCTATCAAATACCTATAAAATTGCATCCAGAAGTAATCATCAACTGCAAGGTCTGGATCGTAAAAGAATAAAATGGCTTTAACGGATATCCTTGAAAAAATACCCCCTCAAAATATAGAGGCAGAGATCGCGACCCTTGGCTCAATGTTAATGGGAGAGGATGCGATCTCGAGAGCTATCGAGGTCTTGGACGAAACATGTTTTTATAAGGGCCCCCACAAAAAAATATACAGTTCTATTATCAACCTCTATAGTAGAAATAACGCAGTTGATCTGGTTACCTTAATTGAAGAACTAAAAAAGGACGGCAGCCTGGATGATGTCGGTGGCCCATCCTATATAACAGGGATTGTAAATTCCATTCCCACCTCGGCAAATATACTTCACTACGCCAAAATAGTAAAACAAAAGGCAATCCTTAGGCATTTGATCGCTACCGCCACCCAGATCGTGCAGGAAAGTTATGAGTCGGATTGCGAGGTGGATGAGCTTCTAGATAGAGCGGAAGGTTTGATATTTGACATTGCCGCAAGGAAGATTGAGACACACGTTACTCATATAAAGGAGATTGTGAAGGATAGCATTGAGAGGATAGATACCCTATGCCAAAGAAAAGGGAACCTCACCGGTATAGCCACGGGATTTTATGAATTGGATGAAAAAACCGCCGGCCTTCAGGATGCTGATTTAATTGTTATAGCGGGCAGGCCGTCTATGGGGAAGAGCGCCCTTGCCGCTTGTATCGCAGAACACGTTGGGGTTAATCTGAAAATCCCATTGGCGATTTTCAGCCTTGAGATGTCAAAAGAACAGCTAACCCAGAGGATGCTTTGTTCGCATGCAAGGGTAAATGCCCATAAGGTACGAACCGGATTTTTAGCGCAATCGGACTGGCCGCGGCTTACAAATGCGGCAGGCAAACTTTCAGACTCCCCCATATTTATCGATGATACACCGGCCCTTTCAATGCTTGAATTGAGGGCGAAGGCGCGTAGATTCCAATCCCAGCACGGGATTAGGCTTATAATCGTCGATTATCTTCAACTTATGAAAGGCCCGCAAAAGATCGAGAACAGGCAACAGGAGATATCAGAGATATCCCGTTCTTTAAAGGCACTTGCAAGGGAATTAAGGCTCCCTTTGATAGCCATAAGTCAACTTTCAAGAGCGGTGGAACAACGTTCTGACAGAAGGCCGCAGCTTTCAGACTTAAGAGAATCAGGCGCGATAGAACAGGATGCGGATGTGGTAGCGCTTCTTCTTCGGGAAGAATATTATGGGGAGACGGAAGAGAATAAAGGGCTTGCCGAAGTAAACATAGCAAAACAGAGAAACGGCCCAGTTGGTACAATCCGGTTGATGTTTGTATCCGAATATACTAGATTTGATAACTTATCAAAAGAAAGAGAGACTGTACCTGATTTCAGAGAGGATTAGATTTATGAAAAATAGAATAATTCCATTTTTGGTTTTAGGCCTGTGGGTTTTAATTTTTTTTAGTATATCTAACCAATCTGAAGAAGTTTACGGAGCTGAAAAGACCGTAGCTATTATAAAAACAAGAGGCAATAAGATTATTAGCTCAGCTACGATACTGTCAAAGATAAAAACAAAACCGGGTGATATATTTTCCCAGGAACAGTTAAACGCCGACTTAAAACGGTTGTTCGGATTGGGGTTTTTTACAGACATAGCCATAGAGGTTGAGGACTACGAAGAGGAGAGGGCAGCCGTTACGTTCGTTGTTGTCGAAAAGCCCTTGATAAGCCAGATAGTTTTTTCCGGAAATAGGAATTTTAGATCCGAGAAATTAAAAAGATTAATGAAATCAGCCGAAAATGAGATGCTGAGCGAAACGAAAGTGACAAGGGACATAGGGCAGATAAAAACTATGTACAAAAAAAGAGGATATCAGCTTGTTGAGGTTGATTACAAGATTGATATTAATGAGGAAAAGAATACCGCAAAAATTACAGTTACCGTAGAGGAAAAGTCAAGATTTAGGATAAAAAAGATACATTTTATCGGGAATAAAAATATTGCTTCCAAGAAGCTCTTAAGGACTATCGAAACAAGGCCCGACACCCTATTTACTTCCGGGTATTTTAAAGAAGATACATTCCAGACGGATCTCGAAAAATTAAAGGCGTTATATGCACGCGAGGGCTTTTTAGATATAGATATAATCCATAAAATTCGATACGACCGTACAGGACGCTGGATAGATTTAATAATTGAAATAGAGGAAGGCAAAAAATACATTGTTGGAGATATTTTTATAAAAGGAAATGTGATATTTCCCGAAAAAGAAATTCGCCTAAAACTTAATATGCTCAGCGGGCAGGCATTTAGTCAGCTTGGGCTAAGGCAGGATAAGTCACATATACAGCACTTTTATTATCAAAGAGGGTATATGTTGGCTCAGGTGGATGGTACGAGTGCGTTAAATTCACGAACCGGGAAAATCGATATAACTTATACCGTTATTGAAGACGAGCTTATATACATAGACAAGATAAAGGTCAGGGGAAATACTAAAACAAAGGATGTTGTCATAAGGAGGGAGCTGCGGGCCTATCCCGGTGAGAAGTTTGATGGAGATAGGTTGAGGCGTTCCAAGGAGCGTCTTTATAATCTTGGTTATTTCGAAGAGGTTACGCTTGATACAAATCCAGGTACGGCCCCTAACAAACAAGATCTAATTGTTACGGTAAAGGAAACAAAAACCGGGGAATTTAGCTTTGGAGGCGGATTTAGCTCTGTTGAACGGATGATAGGGTTTGTCAGCGTAACACAGAAAAATTTCGATTTACTTAATTTCCCCAGCTTTACAGGAGATGGCCAGAAATTAAGGCTTGTTGGAGAGTTCGGCACCATTAGGGAGAATTATGAACTTGGGTGGACAGAACCATGGATCTTTGACTTCCCGCTTCTGTTTGGATTTGATGCATACCAAAGGACGCGTTCCAGAAGAGAGGGGCTAGGGTATGGTTATGAAGAACAGAGAACGGGCGGCGATATAAGATTCGGCAAGGAATTTACGGAATATTTAAGCGCAGATCTTATGTATACCATGGAAGATGTAAAAATAGAAGATGTCTCTTCTGATGCGTCGGCGGCTTTAAAGGCAGAAGAAGGCAAAAATCAGTTGAATAAGCTGTTGCTTCATTTAGCGCAGGACAAAAGGAACAACATCTTTAATCCCACGATGGGATACTTGATTTCGAATTCAATAGAAGGCGCCGGAGGGGTTTTGGGCGGAGATAAGGATTTTACAAAATATGTCTTAGGCGCGAGTTTTTATTTTACCCATTTTAAAAACTTTGTTTTGGAACTTAAAGGAAAATTAGGTATTGCGGATGCCTTTGACGATACGACAGAAGTGCCGATCTACGAAAGATTTTATGCTGGTGGATCAAACACTGTACGCGGATATAGAGAACGAAGGATCGGCCCCAAGGATGCGACCTCAAACGATCCTATAGGCGGAGAGGGTCTATTTATCGGAAATATAGAGTATACGTTTCCATTGTACGAAAAGGTGATAAAAGGGGCGATATTCTGTGATATCGGAAACGTCTGGGAACAATGGGAAGACGTAGGAACGGATGGGCTAAAAACTAGCGCGGGGGTTGGCGTAAGGGTTAAAACACCCATAGGACCTGTTAGATTAGATTTTGGTGTTCCGTTTTCAGAAATCTCAGGCGAGGAGAAAAAAGGCAGATTCCATTTTACGTTAAGCCAAGGATTTTAGCGCGAGGAGGAAACTATTATGAAGAAGGTATTAGCAATATTGGTTATTGGAGTATTTCTGTTTGGATGGCTGGTCTGTGCTTATGCCAAAGATGCAAAGATGGCTTATGTAGATCTTGACAGGGTATTTGAAGGCTATCAGAAGACAAAGCTGGCGTACAAAGATCTTGATAATAAATTGAAAAATAAAGAAAAGAAAAGAAAGAAGATGGTGGATGGAATTCGGAGGCTTAAGGACGAATTTGAGCTTTTAAGCGATAAAGGCAAAGAAGAAAAACAGATGGCCATCGACGACCGAATAAGCAGCTTAAACGAATTTGACAGGAAGGCGAAGGATGAATTTAAAAAGGAAAGGATTAATGCAATAAGAGATATTTCAAATGAGATAGATATTGTTATTCAAGGCCACGGCAAGAAGAATGATTATGACTATATATTCTCAAGCAGATCCCTTGTCTTTGGTAGAGATGCGCATGATATCACGAAAGAGATACTAAAGATCCTGAATAAAAAATAATACCAATGGCCGTTAAAAATCTTACTTTAGAAGAGATAAATAAACTTGTAGGTGGCAAGCTGGAAGGGAACCCTTCCGTTGTCATTAAGGGTGTCTCTGGGATAAAAGAGGCAGGGGAAGGGGATATTACCTTTCTGGCCAACCCAAGATATGAGGCCCTAATAGAGACTTCGAAGGCATCAGCTATTATTACGTCCAAGCAGACAAAAAAGGATGTCTCTAAGCCGGTTATCCGCGTGGAAAATCCTTCCCTGGCATTTGCGAAGGTAGTTTCTTTCATGTTCCAAGATGAGAGGAAACTCCCAGAAGGGATCCATACCACCGCTATTTTAGGAAAAGGAATTGATTTAGGCAAGAACGTATCTTTAGGCCCCCATGTTGTAGTTGAAGATAATGCCAAGATAGGGGAAAATACAATTATCTGTTCCGGTACATTCATAGGATATAAAGCAGTGATCGGACCCGATGTGCTGATATACCCGAATGTTACCATAAGAGAAAAAACAAAGATCAGTAATAGAGTCATAGTACATTCAGGCAGCGTCATAGGAAGTGATGGGTTTGGGTTTGAGGAAGTCGCCGGGGCACACCAGAAGATTCCCCAGGTCGGCATTGTAGTTATTGAAGAGGATGTTGAAATTGGCGCCTGCGTGACAATAGACCGGGCAAGGTTCGGAAAAACCGTGATCGGACGCGGGACGAAGATAGATAATCTGGTTCAGATCGCACATAACGTTGTTATCGGAGAGAATTCGATAGTTTGTGCACATACGGGTATTTCCGGGAGTGCCGTCCTGGGTAAGAACGTGATCCTTGCCGGACAGGTCGGAGTAGTCGGACACATAGAATTGGGCGATAATGTGATAGTAGGGGCACAGGCAGGAGTGACGAAATCCGTTCCGAAAAATACCTTTGTAGTAGGCAGTCCTGCGAAACCACACAATATTTCTAAAAAGATCTTTGCCGGGTGGGCGAAATTGCCGGAATTGATCAAAGAGTTTGCTGAGCTGAAAGAAAAGGTGGAAAGACTCACACAAAAGGGGCTTAAAAGTGGAAAATCAAAAGACAATAAAGAGTGAAGCAGAATTACAGGGAGTCGGCCTTAATACAGGCAACAAGGTAAGATTAAAGTTTAAGCCTTCTCCTCCAAATAGCGGGATAAATTTCGTAAGGGCAGACCTCGACAATAAACCGATAATAAATGCCGAACTTACAAATGTAGTGGCTATGTCAAAGAGCCCGCACCATACTTCCTTGGGA
>JABMQH010000049.1 GCA_013203355.1 Candidatus Omnitrophota bacterium
ACCTATGGCAACGCCTGCCTGACTAAAAAGTCCGAATGAAAGATATTTTTGGACTGACCCGGGCGCACCGGATATGCGTGAACCAATACGTGATCCAACAATCTTCCCTACTATGGTTCCAAAAAGATAAATACCTACCAACAGAAAGGTAACTGCCGTCATATGAATAAAATTCAGTTTTGCGCCTATAAGGACAAAAAAGATAACATAGATGGGCGGGGTAAACCCTCCCAGTAGTTGAAATACATCCTTACTTTTCCGAGGGGTAGAATTCGCTACAATAATCCCTGCCGTCATAGCAGCCAGCAACATCTCGACTTTCATCAAAAGCGCCAATCCTGTAATGAGCAATACCGTACCTATAGAAAAAACAAGGAGTCTTTCTTTCTCTGAATACTTTTTAAGTATTTCACTCAAAATAAAACCTAGCGCACCACCCAATAATATAGCTCCGCCTATATTATAGAGAGGGGAAACAACTGCCATTAAAAACCCCTCATGCGCATAACCGCTTAAACTCCCGGCAATACTTGAGGCAATGGCAAAAAGCATAAGCGCCAAACCATCATCCAGCGCAACAATACCAATTATAGTCGTCGTTAAGGGCCCACGGGTCTTGTATTCTCTAAACACCTCTGTAGTAGTAGCAGGGTCTGTGGCGGATGCGATGGCGCCGAATAGCAATCCAAGAGACCACGCAAGCCGCCAGTCAAAGAAAATACTGCCGATTATACCCACTAATAGCGAAACAAATATAAAAGGTGTGATCCCTTCGCAGAAAAGTATAGTTATAAATTGCTTGCCGTATTTCAAAAAAATGTCTTTTTTTAACTCACCGCCGACCATAAACCCAATTAAGCCTAAGGCAAAATAGTTGAATGGCTGCAATGTCATAATTGTATTATGGTTTACGAGCTTTAAGCCGGATTCGCCGATAATAATCCCTATAGTGATATAGCCCACGACTTGGGGGATCCGAAGTTTTTGAAATAGGCGTCCGCCGATTGTCCCTCCGAACAAGGCCAATCCCAGAAGGAACAATATATTTAGATTAAAAACCGATATTGTATCAAGAATATGTCTTAAATATGTCATACCTATTTTTATCACCCGTATATCAAAAAATGAAACAACCCCTTAATAAAAAAGGGGGACAATTTTGAAAATTCATTATCAATAAGATCAATAAACCTTAAAACCGCTTTTTTTCATACGCCTTAAGGAATAAATCAGTTATCTTGGGGTCAAATTGGGTTCCTGTGCATTGCTGAATTTCTGAAATTGCTTCTTGTTGTGTTTTTTTATTCCTATACGGCCTGCTCGAAGTAATAGCGTCAAAGGCATCTGCTACTGCAATAATTCTTGCCAATAAAGGGATCTGTGGCCCTTTTAAACCATCGGGATAGCCGGTGCCGTCGAACTTTTCCTGATGAGAACGCACACCTCCTAAAATATCGTTAAGTTCCTTGATAGGGTATAATATCGTTGCACCTATCTCGGGATGTCTCCTGATCTTATCAACTTCTTCTGTCGTCAGTTTTTCCCTCTTGTGCAGAATATTATCGGGTATCCCTATTTTTCCGATATCATGCAAAAGCGCCGCTATATGAAGATTCTCTCTAAAATTTACGGAAACCCACATTTCTTTCGATATGTGCAGTTCTTCTGCAATTGCAAGGCTATAACCTGTTACCCTTACTGTATGGCCATGCGTGTACGGATCTCTAGCATCAATGGCGGTTGCGAAAGCAATAGAAATGCGAACGAAAAGACTATTGGTCTTTTCATAAAGCGATTCCACTTCCTTAACCTTATCCTGTAGATTATCAATAAGCTTGGCATTGCTTATAGCCATAGCTGCATGATTGGCAAGCATTAAAAAGAACTCGATCTCCTCTTGTTTGAACTTTTCACTGGATAATTTATCCCCTAATATTAAAATGCCCAACAATTTCTTTTTAAAATAGCTCGGTATGCAAATACTTGCCCGCATTACCTCCATTTCCTGCTTTATATCTTTTAGCTTCGCAGCAAGATGGGGGTTTTCATTTAGAATCTTTTTATCATTTAACAGCTTATTTATACGTTCATAAATTAATACTCCATTTTCATCTAATAGTGGGGCTAAATCCTCCCGCGTAAAAACCGTTACAAGCGGCCTGTTTATGGAAAGGATGCCTTTTCCAACAAACGCCCTCCTCCCCTCCGTCCCTTTTGAATCAAATAAAACAAATGCGTGTCTTTTTTCGTTATATAAAAGAACCGCTGTTTGCGTAGTGGCGACTTGCTTATCCAGTATACGGATAATCATCTTGATTAAATATTCCGGCTTTTTAAAACGGATCATGCTTTTTGAAACCTTCTCAAGTGCAATTTGATAATCACTCTTGGCTGAGGCCTTTAGAAAAAGATCCGAATAATCCGTTATCCTCCCTAAAAACTCTCCTTCTATCCCTCCCCAATTCAATTTGTCGTTTGGTTTTTTATTCATCCTGCTCATAGTATTGTTTTTTATAACCTTTCCGATATCATTCCGAAAAGCCTGTCTGCCAATTCTTCTTTGGTATTTACGCTAATCGCTTTTCTTTTTGAATCTATGATATAGGCCTTATGTCTATTCTTGGTAATATCTTTTAGGTTATTGGCCACAACTAAATCTGCCTTTGAGCGCATCATGTTTTTATACGCGGTATTTATTAATCTGTTTTTTGACCTTTCAGTTTCAAGTTTAAACATCACCAAGAAAGAGCCGCGAGCATATCTTTTGATTTTATCTATTAATTTCGCAGTAGGCTTCAAAAGAATGCTCAAGTCATCTTTTCCTGATTTTATTTTTTTCTTAATACGCTTAGCCGGTTTATAGTCTGCGACCGCGGCTGAATGTATTATTACGTCATACTTCTGTCTTCGCAACTCTTTCTTTAATAAACCGTCGAGTTCGCTGAAATACTTAAATCTAATGATCTTAAGCTTCTGTCTTTTACCTCTTAGGGTCCGGTCTTTTTCCAAAGACCCCGGCCCCAAAAGCAAGGTAACGCCCGCCCCTTGTGCTGCGGCATATCGTGCAATAAGGGTCCCCGTCAGCCCGCTTGAGATGTTTGACAGAACTCTGATCGCATCAACTGGGATCCAGGTGGGGCCCGCTGTAACTAAAATCTTCTTATGTCTTAACGTCTTGAGCATTAAGCGATAGATTTTTTATATCTTCGGACGTTTCAATATTGTGGACCGAAAGATTTGGGTCTATGCGTTTTATTAGCCCCTTCAAAACCTTCCCGGGGCCGATTTCAAAAAAGTTCTTTATCTTTTTTGAGGCAACATACCTGATGGATTCTTCCAGGCGGGTTGAGCAACTCATCTGATCAATCAAATTCTCTACTATCTGGTCTGGCTTGGTCTCGGGGGCCGCATCCACATTGGAGATAACGGGTATCTCCGGTTCAAAAAAATGAATCTTTGAGATCTCTTCTTTTAGGGCCTGGCCTGCCTGACCCATGAGAGAAGAATGAAATGCACCGCTAACCTTTAAGAGAATTACTTTTGTGGCTCCTTTTTGTTTTGAAATATCTGCAGCTTTTTCTATGGACTCATTTGAACCCGATACTACGACTTGATTCGGACAATTCAAATTTGCAATCTCACAACCTGCTTCTTCGGATATCTTTTTTACGGTTTCAACCGGCAAGCCGATGATAGAAGCCATCTTCCCGGGAAATTGCCTTGCCGCTTCTTCCATAAATTGCCCTCTTGATCTGACAAGCTTAACAGCATCCCCAAATGCCACCGCACCTGATGCAACAAGCGCCGAATATTCCCCCAGGCTCAAGCCTAAAGCAACTCCCGGTTTGAATTTTTTATTATGTTGGCGGAATACCTTAAATGCGGCTATGCTTACGGTCAAGATTGCCGGCTGACAATTTTCTGTTTTTGTTAGTTCTTCGGTGGGACCTTCAAAACAAAGTTTTGCGATATCAAAGCCAAGCACCCTGTTTGCCTGTTCAAACACTTCCTTAGCAATTTTATAATTATCATATAAGTCCTTTCCCATCCCGGCATATTGAGCACCTTGTCCGGGGAATACATATGCACATTCTACCATTTGATTATTACCGCCCCCCATGTAAGCCCACCGCCAAAGGCATCCAATAAAACAATGTCGCCTTTTTTTATCTTTTTGTTCTGAACCGCTTCAGCCAACGCGATCGCCGTTGACGCACTGGACATATTTCCATATTTTTCTATATTCAAATAAATCTTTTCTTGGGGGATGCCGATCCTTTTTGCCACAGCGTTCAGGATACGTATATTTGCCTGATGCGGTATTACACAATCTATTCTTTTTGGAGAATCAAGGCCTGCCTTCAGGGCTGCCTTTTCGCCTGCCTCTGTCATGATCCTGACGGCATGTTTAAAGAGCTCCGTTCCCTCCATTTTTATAAAATGCAATTTTTCATCGACCGTCTTGTGAGAAGCGGGGAAACGGGAACCGCCGGCGGGTAATTTTAAGATCTCACATTGTGTCCCGTCAGAACCCAGGTGAATAGCCAATATCCCGCTACCATTCTCAACCTTTCCTAATACCGCCGCCCCTGCACCGTCTCCAAACAATACGCAAGTATTCTTATCCGTCCAATCGGTAATGGCAGTAAGTTTCTCGGCCCCTATTACAAGTGCATTTTTATAAACGCCCGTCTTTATAAACTGTTCTGCTATGGCTATAGCATATACATATCCCGAGCAGGCTGCTGAGATATCAAAGCAGGTAGCATTTTTTGCGCCTATCTTATTCTGTAAAACACAAGCAGTGGAGGGGAAGAGCATATCAGGCGTGATCGTAGCAACTATAATCAGTTCCAGCTGCGCAGGTTCAAGATTGGCATTCCTTAGGGCCTTTTGCGCGGCTTCCTTAGCAAGATCACTTGTCGAAACACCCTCTCCGGCGATCCTTCTTTCTTTTATGCCGGTCCTCGTGGTAATCCACTCATCAGAGGTATCGACCATTTTCTCAAGATCGGAATTAGCC
>JABMQH010000050.1 GCA_013203355.1 Candidatus Omnitrophota bacterium
ACTAATAGTGAGGTGCTGGAAATACTTGCTCCGTTATACCCTATAGCACGTGAAATTTTAGACCGGCGGGAACTTTATAAAATGAAATCTACTTTCGTGGATGGTTTAATAGAATTGATTAATCCGGAGACTCGCGGCCTCCATACAACCTTTAATCAGACTGTTACAGCTACAGGGCGGCTCAGTTCCAGCAATCCCAATTTGCAGAATATACCGATCAGAAGTAAATTAGGCAAGGACTTGAGAGAGGCATTTGAAGCTCAGCAGGGGAAACTCCTTATGAGCTCTGACTATTCCCAGATAGAATTAAGGATCCTGGCCCACCTTTCAGATGATGCTGTGATGAAGGAGGCCTTTAAACGAAATGAAGATATTCATACCTCTACAGCCCGCCGTGTCTTTAACCTTAAAGAAGAAGATGAGGTGGCTTCAGAAATGAGACGTCAAGCAAAGATTATCAATTTTGGAATTATTTATGGTATGAGCGCGTATGGATTAGGAAAACAATTAGGTATTACCCCGGAGGATGCCCAGAATTATATCGATCAGTATATGGAGAGATTCCAATCTGTAAAGAGGTATATTGAATTTTTAGTTAAAGAGGCACGAAAAAATGGATTTGCCAGGACAATGCTTGGAAGGAGAAGGCCCCTTGCAGGCAAAGATATAGAGAGGCTCGCTATAAATACGCCTATCCAGGGAACAGCTGCGGATATTATTAAACTGGCTATGGTGGAAATTAGTGAGGAATTCCGAAAACAGAAATTAAAAGCAGTTATGATTCTTCAGGTGCATGATGAGCTTTTATTTGAAGTGCCTAAAAAGGAACTCGAAAAAACCAAAAAAATAGTTAAGTGCATTATGGAAAATGTCTTTCCGCTGTCAGTGCCGCTAAAGGTCAATATTTCCTGGGGAAAGACATGGGCTGATATCGATTAATGGTAGCCGCAGGCTTTAGTCCCATTGGGCACTTTAGCCCGCGGTAATTTAAAGGGGTATCCCTTGTCGCGGAAGATGTTGGGTAAAATCTCTTCGATTTTTTACCCAACGCGACTTCGGGATTAATTCGAGCATACACTTTACGAAACGTAAAGTGCGCTCTCATTAAAAGGAGGAGACAATGAAGAAGCGGTTGTGCATTATTTTAGTTTTGGTGGGGTTAATGTCTATGGGGTTTTCAATTTCTGCCTATGCGAAAGCTAAGTCAAAAGCAAAGCCTGTTATCTTAACCACTATGGATGTCAAGGAGGCATATGAGGTGATTGGCATAGTGAGTTATCGAACGAGCGGTACTGGTTTTGATGACCTTATGAAAGGACTTAAAAAAGCAGCTATGGGCATTAAGGCAGATGCAGTTATTGGGTTGCGCTGTGTTAGTTATGTTGACTACATGTATGCCTATGGCACAGCAGTTAAATTTAAAAAGGAAAAAAAATAAGGAGGAATCATGGAAACGCAACAAGTAAGTTTAAATCTAAGCGAACTTAAAAAGATGAAGGTGACAGAACTTCATAAGCTGGTCGATCGTTTTAAAATTGAAGGCGCGGATAGCATGAAGAAGCAGGACCTCATCTTTGCGCTTCTCAAGGCACAGACTGTAAAAAATGGCCTTACATTCGCGGAAGGCGTCTTGGAGGTCTTGCCTGAAGGATTCGGGTTTCTCCGTTCGTCTAATTACAATTATCTGCCCAGTCCGGATGATATCTATGCATCTCCTTCACAGATAAGAAAATTCAGGCTCCGCACAGGGGACACAGTCTCCGGCCAGGTCCGTTCTCCAAAAGAAGGAGAGAAATATTTTGCATTGCTCAAGATTGAAGCAATCAATTATGAAAACCCGGAGGCCAAGAGTAAAAAGATCCCTTTTGATGAGCTGACACCTTATTTTCCGGATGAGAAATTTATCCTTGAGAACGGAAAGGATGAAATATCTATGCGCATTATGGACCTCTTTACACCTATCGGAAAAGGACAGCGCGGACTTATTGTCTCTCCTCCTCGCGCCGGGAAAACTATCCTTCTTCAAAAGATTGCCAATTCAATAAGTAAAAATCACCCTGAGGTCATTGAGATCGTCCTGCTTATTAATGAGCGGCCGGAAGAGGTTACAGATATGAAACGGACGGTCAAGGGAGAGGTGATTAGTTCTACTTTTGATGAGCCGCCTGACCGGCATGTCCAGGTAGCGTCGATAGTCATTGAAAAGGCAAGGAGGCTGGTGGAACACGGAAAGGATGTAGTAATCCTCCTGGACAGCCTTACAAGACTTGCCAGGGCATATAATACCGTTGTCCCGCACAGTGGGAAGATTCTAACAGGCGGGGTAGATTCCAATGCCCTGCAGCGGCCCAGGAGATTTTTTGGGTCAGCCCGCAATATTGAAGAAGGCGGGAGCCTTACCATTATTGCCACTGCCCTTGTTGATACAGGGAGCCGCATGGATGACGTAATCTTCGAGGAGTTTAAAGGGACAGGCAATATGGAGCTTCATTTAGACAGGCGCCTTGTAGATAAGCGGCTTTTCCCTTCATTTGATATTGAAAAATCAGGGACAAGGCGTGAAGAGCTTCTCATCCCGGATGAAGACCTTAAAAAGATATGGCTCATGCGCAAGGCCTTGAGCTCTTTGAAGATTATCGAGTTGATGGAACTTCTTATAGACCGCATCAAAAAGACCAAAACTAATAAAGATTTCCTCACATCCATGTCCAAAGG
>JABMQH010000051.1 GCA_013203355.1 Candidatus Omnitrophota bacterium
ATGATAAGCATCGGAATAGGTTTTTTTGATGGCGCCGATGTGGCCTTTGGTTCAGGCCTGTTTACCCGAGCTAAAGCAAACTTTACAAAAGAAGATTTTATCAAGATGGCGGATAAAGCGCTCTACAAGGCCAAGACAAATGGCAGGAATAGGGTAGAGGGCTAAAACATTGCTCTTAGGTATTGTGATAATGGAGGTTTGAAATGGCGACCAAGTTTATTTTAAAGAAACTATTTTTTCTATGTCTTGCATTTGTAAGCGCTGTCCTGCTGGGCCATATTTTGATCGTCAAGCTGTTGCAAGACATCTTTTTTGTAACTTATCTAACCGCCTCTTCCGTTTCAGGCGTATTATTTTTGACCATGCTGTTTATATTCGTTAATTTTGATGAAGATCTTGAAAGACATGTTAATAGGTTTTTATATTTTAGAAGGGGTCACGAATATAAACCGATTTTAGAACAGACCATGACGGATGAATTGACAGACCTGTCTGATTATGAATATTTTATATTGAGGTTGGAACAGGAATTAGAGCGCGCGAAGAGGTATTTGAGACCAGTTTTTCTTATGCTGATAGATATCGACCATTTCACGGAATATAATAAAACTTATGGGCGCTCCGAAGGAGATATACTTATTGTAAAGGTGTCTGACGCGGTGAGGCGATTTTCGGAAAAGGGTGATATCATCGCCAGGCATGAAGGGGGCAAGTTCGCCATGCTTCTTCCCGAGGCGGATAAGGAAAGCGCGGCACTCGCAGCGGAGAGATTACGGAAGTATGTAGAAACTATGAAGGTAAAGAAAGATAAAAATGTTACGTTAAGTATCGGCATAGGTTTTTTCACCAGTGCCGAATTTACTTTTGGGGCGGGAATTTTCGACCCTACCAAAGCGGCGGCGTTTACAAAGGGGGCACTTATCAAACTGGCAAAAGACGCCCTTGATAAGGCCAAGGCAAGTGGCGGTAATAAAGTAGCAGTGTAAGCGGAGAGCAGAATGAGAAAATATGTCATTGCAATAGATTTAGGCGGGACCAATATAAAAATCGCAGTCGTGAAAGATGGGCGGAAGATTGTAAACAAGATCATTTTACCTACGGACCTTTATAAGAATAAAGGCGCCCTGATTAACGGGCTTTCGCAGTTATCCTTAGAGATTATTAAGTATTCAAAGATCAAAAAACGGGATATTTTGGGTATCGGTATCGGTACGCCGGGTTTGATTGACTCAAGGCGCGGGATTATACACCGTCTTGTAAATATAAAGGGCTTCAAAGATGTCCCTTTGAAAAGGTTAATGGAGAAAAAGACAGGCATCCAGACATTTTTAGATAACGATGTTAATATTATGACGCTCGGGGAATTGCATTATGGCGCAGGCAGGGGCGCAAAGAATATGGTATGCATAACACTAGGCACCGGCGTAGGGGGAGGGATTGTAATAGATGGAAGGCTTTATCGGGGTAGTTGTTTATCCGCCGGAGAGATAGGCCATATGCCTTTAAACGAACATGGGCCAAGGTGCAATTGCGGCGGTTTTGGGTGCATGGAGAAATTTGTCGGGAATAAATACATAATAGGCGCGGCAGTCACAAAGATAAAAAAAGGCAAGAAGAGTATTATTAAAAAAATGGTGGGTGGAGACTTGAGAAAGATTACGCCCGAGATCATTAGCCGTGCGGCAGGGAACAGGGACAGGTTGGCAGTATCTATCTGGGAGGATGTAGGCTCCCATTTAGGGGTAACGCTGGCAGGCGTGATAAACCTTTTGAATCCCGAGAAGATTGTTATAGGTGGTGGTGTTTCGGGGGCAGGCAGGTTGCTATTCGAGACTATACGCAAAACGGTGAAGGAGCGGGCAATGAAGATGCCGGCAAAATATGCAAAAATTGTGAAGGCGAAACTCGGTCCTGATGCGGGGCTAATAGGCGCTGCGGTGCTTGTGAGGTTAGGCAAAAACGATGCAAATTGATGACGGAATAGGCTTATCTCTCAGGCATTGCCACACCGAGAGGTCTTTCGCGAGTTTTGCTTTCAGCGTTGTCGTGCTGATTTATAGTTATAGGCTGATTACTGTATCGGAGGTATTTAGG
>JABMQH010000052.1 GCA_013203355.1 Candidatus Omnitrophota bacterium
ATAGCGATATATGGTATAATATATTAAAAATTGAGGTTAAGGATGGGTCAACAATTTGCAGGTAGCGAGATCGTTGAGTTTGGTATTCAAATTGAAATAAATGGCAGGGATTTTTACAACACCCTCGCAAGACAGTCAGGGGATCAAAAGATTAAAGAGCTATTTAAGTACTTAGCGGATGAAGAAGCAAAGCACATAGCGGCTTTTCAGGAGATATTAAAATCTGTGCAGCAATATGAACCTTCAGAATCATACCCCCCGGAATATTTTGCGTATATGAATGCATTAGCCAGCGAGCATGTATTCACCCGGAAGGCAAAGGCAAAGGAGATAACAAAGGATATAAAAACGGACAAAGAGGCCGTTGATAAGGCGTTAGGATTCGAAGAGGCTTCTGTTATTTTTTATGAAGGCATGAAAAAATTAATGCAGGAACGCGATCTTGAAATAGCCGATAAATTGATTGCGCAGGAACAAGAGCATATAAAAAAGCTATCCGGCCTAAAAAAGGGGCTTATAGCTAGGGAAGAGGCAAAATGAATGCAAAAGAAATAATGATAACGGATGTCAAGAGCATCTCTCCCGGTGCTGTCGCCAAAGATGCGCTTGAAATATTGCATAACGCCAGGTTAAACAGCCTGCCTGTTATTGATAAACGTGGAAAACCCGTCGGGATGTTTACGGAAAAAAATATATTGTCATATATGCTGCCAAGTTATTTGGCAAGGGTGGGAAAGTTTGTTTACGAGGAAAATCCAAAGGTTCTCAAGACAAAATTTGCAGAGCTGAGCCAGGTAAAAGTCAAACAATTGATGCAAAAAGAGGTGAATACTGTAACCGAAGAAACTAGCCTGTGGGAAATGGCGAAGCTCATGATGACACGGGAGCACACGCCCCGCGTCCTTATTGTTGTCAGCCAGGAAGGGAAGATGATAGGTATTGTCACACGCAGTGATTTGTTAAGGGCACTGGCAAAGATAGCAGAGGTCTCGTAATTCATTAAAGTGAAAAATGTTTAAGAAATTTATCATTCTTATCGCAATAGCCGTAGGGTTGGGGTTCCTGACTAGGAACATAGGATTAAATTCTCATCAGGCCTTAGCTGTTTCTATCCTGTCCGCCTCAATAATGGGGACATTGTTCTTTTGGAATTTCCGTTTAAGCTTTGCCTTTGTAGGCACTTCCATACTTTTGCTGACCAAGACTATAGACCTGGAGAATATTGTAAAGTTTTCCTCTTTGGAAGTTATCCTCTTTCTTATCGGCATGATGATCTTGGTGGCGCTGCTGAAGGATTCGGGCTTTTTTGCCTGGATCGTGAGCCTGATTTTGCGCGTCAAGAATCTGACTGCAAACAAATTCCTTATCTTTATCTCGCTTATAGCGGCTTTATTGGCCTGCGCCGTAGATGAAGTAACCTCCATTATTTTTATAGTAGCGGCGATATTTGAGATCTCCGATTATTTCGAAGTCAACCCCATGCCGTTTTTGATAATCGCGGTTTTAGCGACGAATATCGGTTCAGCCGGCACCGCCCTCGGCAACCCCATAGGGATACTTATCGCATCAAAATCAGGGTTGACCTTCGAAGATTTTCTCGCGAAGGCATTTCCTATTATGCTGGCATGCTTAGCAGCTATGATTATGATCGTGAAGGTTTGGTATAAAAAGGCCCTGGCGGAATTAGACCGAAAACTAAAGGAATTGGGTTCCAATGAGATACTGATCAAGCTTATTTCTGTACCGCCGGAAAGGGCATTGAGGACAAGCCTTGCGGTTTTCGGGGTAACATTATTCTTTATCGCGATCCATCACCGCATAGAACTCCTTTTGGGTTTAGAACCCAATACCGTATTGCTCGTAATGCCGCTTATCTCCAGCGGTTGTGTCATGGCCTGGAAATGGAAGAAGGCCCGGGAGTATATCGAAAAGGATGTAGAGTGGTGGACGCTGTTATTCTTTATGCTCCTTTTTGCGCAGGCCGGTACCCTTAAGTACACCGGAGCAACGGATGTCATAGCAAAATATTTGGCCGGTTTGGCAGGCAACAGCGTCCCATTCCTGATCAGTTTAGTCTTGTGGGTATCCGCACTCGGCTCGAGCGTTTTAGACAATGTGGTTTTGGTGGCGGCCTTCATAC
>JABMQH010000006.1 GCA_013203355.1 Candidatus Omnitrophota bacterium
TAGGAGTTATTACGCTCTCATTAAGGCAAGCTACGTTGAAAAAAATGTTGTTTTTGCTTGTAAGTTTCGCCATCGGGGGGTTATTCGGCGACGCGTTTATCCATATTATACCCGAGGCCTTTGAGCAAACAGATTCAAACCTTGCAACCTCCCTTTCCATTGTGTCGGGGATTTTGATCTTTTTTGTCATAGAGAGATTTTTGCGTTGGAGGCACTGCCATGCCTCCGCATCCGAAGAACAGCCACACCCGGTAATTGCGCTCAATTTAATCGGTGATGCCGCGCATAATCTCATTGACGGAATAATTATCGGAGCAAGTTATATGGTAAGCGTCCCCATAGGTATTACAACGACATTGGCTGTTGTACTTCATGAGATACCGCAGGAAATAGGAGATTTTGCGGTGCTGATTCATGGAGGGCTCCCGGTTAAAAAGGCGTTGATGTTCAATTTTCTATCAGCCGCCACCGCAATTTTGGGCGCGGTGATCTCATTATTGATAGGCTCACATATTAAAGATTATACTTTAATCATTTTGCCTATGACTGCAGGCGGGTTCATATATATTGCAGGCTCCTGCCTTATCCCGGAAATTCAACATAGGTGCGATATCAAAGTATCAGCGTCTCTGTTGCAATTGCTTATGGTTGTTCTTGGTATCGGGATTATGGCTCTTCTGACATTTCTTAGATAAAAATACAAAAGGCCATGGATGTAAAAGAGTTTATAAAAAATAACTTCAAACATTTTAACGCCGCTACTTTAGTCGATGCGTCAGAGGCATGGATTAAACACCTTAAAAAAGGCGGTAAGATGTTTCTTGCCATGGGCGGAGCGATGAGTACAGGCGAAATAGGGATCTCGCTTAGTGAGATAATACGCAAAGGTAAGGTGCATGGTATCTGTTGCACCGGGGCCAACCTGGAAGAGGATATATTCAATTTAATCGCTCACGATAGCTACAAGCGAATACCGCATTATCGGCAGCTTACACCTCAGCAGGAACTTGAACTTAGAAACAATCATCTTAATAGAGTTACAGATACCTGTATTCCGGAGGAGGAGGCCATAAGAAAGCTGCAAGGAAAGCTTTTTCCTCTATTGAAAAAGGCGGAAGAGAATAATGAAAGCTACTTCCCGTTTGAATACATCTATCAGCTCATACGCAGCGGCGCATTAAAAGAATATTATCAGATTGACCCTAAGAACAGCTGGGTTGTCGCCGCCTGCGAGAAGGCAATACCTATCCTTACCCCCGGCTGGGAAGATTCCACATTAGGCAATAGGGTGGTGGCCGAAGTAAAGGCGGGCCGCTATAAAAATTTTAAATTTATAAAAAGCGGCTTAGAACAGATGAGTTATCTAGTTGACTGGTATCTGGAGAACACAAAAGAGAACTCGATGGGATTTTTTCAGATAGGCGGCGGTATTGCCGGAGATTTTCCTATATGCGTCGTGCCGTTGATAAAACAGGATTTAAAGAAGGAATGTAAATTTTGGGGATATTTCTGCCAGATTAGCGATAGCACTACCTCTTACGGTTCCTATAGCGGCGCTGTGCCTAATGAAAAGATAACATGGGAAAAGCTTGATGTCGATACGCCGAAGTTTATAATAGAGTCAGACGCCAGTATTGTAGTTCCGCTTATATTTCAATATATACTAAGTGCCTGAAGGTATGACGAGGAGAAATTGGAAGAATTAAAACCTTTTACAGTTCGGTTAGAAAGCGATAAAGATCGTCAGCATCTGTTCGGGGATTCCCCTAAAACAGCAGGATTTCGCGCAGGGCACGTTCTTTTGAATCCGGGGGAGGCGGTAGGGGAGCATAGCACAAAGAATAAAGAAGAGGTTATCATCATATTTGAGGGTACGGCAGAAGTTTCTTTTGATAAATTGCCTTCGTGCGCCGCAGGTAAAAATTCTATCACGTATATACCGCCGCAGACAACACATAATGTCAAAAATATAGGCAAGCGATCGCTAAAGTATATTTACATAGTATGTCCCACCAACCAATAGATAGAAGACAGGAAAGAAGATGATAATATTAACGGGCGGAGCCGGTTTCATAGGGAGTTGTTTTCTCTGGAAGTTAAATAAAGAGAATATAGATGATATAACAATTGTAGATGATTTTGCCAACACGGCCAAAAAAGGAAATCTAAGCAACAAGAGATTTAAGGACTATATACAAAAAGACGATTTTCTAAAGCTAGTCGAAAAGGACAAGATCTCGAACCCTAAATATGTTATTCACATGGGGGCGTGTAGCTCCACGACCCTCACTGATGAAGAGTACTTTAAAAAGAACAATTTTGAATATTCCAAGACGCTCGCCCAATGGGCGTTTCGTCATAAAGTGCCGTTCCTTTATGCCTCATCTGCGGCCACATACGGGGATGGCCGGTTTGGCTATGATGATGCAAACGAGACGACCTCTAAGCTCCAGCCATTAAACCTGTATGGCCGCTATAAACAGCTGTTCGACTTGTGGATACTTAAAAATGGGTTTGAAAATAAAGCGACAGGTATTAAATTCTTCAACGTATTTGGCCCTAATGAATACCATAAAGGCGAGATGATGAGTGTTATATGCAAGAAGTTCCGCACTGTCAGGGATGAAGGCCGCATAGCCCTCTTTAAATCCTGCAGAGATGATTATAAAGACGGAGAGCAGAAGAGGGATTTTGTCTATATTAAAGATACGGTTGAGGTAATGTATTATTTATTCACAAATCCCGGCAAGACAGGTATTTTAAATCTGGGTACAGGCGCCGCCCGCAGCTGGAATGATATAGCGTATGCGATGTTTTCAGCTTTGGGAAAAGAACCGAAAATTGAATATATAGAGATGCCGGAAAGCTTAAAACCAAAATATCAATATTTCACCCAGGCAAAAATGGATAAATTAAGAAAAGCAGGATGCGACTTCCAATTCCAGCCCCTCGAAGATTCAATAAAGGATTATGTAAAATACCTCAAAAACGGAGAGTACCTGTAATAAGCATTTCATTCCCTTAAACCAGCCCTTACAAAAGAAGACTATTCGTTACCCCGCGTCAAATCACCATAAAAATACTTGACATATATAATAAATATGTTATGATGGCTTAACAA
>JABMQH010000053.1 GCA_013203355.1 Candidatus Omnitrophota bacterium
AGGGTGCATCAATTAGTAAACAGAATATTAAAAATTTAAAAAATGTAATTATGAGCATTAGAGTTCAGGCATTAAAACCGGATGGAATGAAATTCAAGGCAACATGAAATGGATAAGAATATAAGAAAAATTAAAGTTCCAAAAGAATATCCGCCGGAAGAAGGATGCTACCTGAGGGGAAACGACCATTCGCCGGTTGCTGTTTGTGTAATATTAAAGTGGAAAAGAGAAGAAACGCCTAAGTCGATTGAAGAACTTGTAAGGGTGGGGTTAGAGACCGGCGCGGCATTGTCGGGAACACTTCAAACAGAAAATGTAGGGCTTGAGAAGGTAATTTGTAATATAGTCGCTAATCCGAATATTAGGTATTTAGTAGTATGTGGCCCTGAGACGCCGGGCCATCATGTCGGCAATGCCGTAAAAGCGCTTTATAAAAACGGCATAGATAAGGAAAAAAGGATTATAGGCACAGATGCACCCGCGCCTTTTCTTTTCAATATACCGCAGAAATCCATACAAAGATTTACTGAACAGACGAAATTCATTGATCTTGTGAATGAGGGCTCTCCTGAGGTTATAAGAAATGCTGTATGGAGCTGCTATCAGGAAAAACCAACCCGATTTAAAAATTATGATCTTTGGGATATGGGTGCGTATGAAGCAGAGCCTATTTGTACGCCGATTACATGGAAAATTACAAATCCTGCGTATGGGCCAAAAGATGGAAAAGAAAAAGAAGCGTTGGAAAAAATGCAGGATTTAATTAGAAAGTTGGAAGAAAGGGGTAAGAAGTGAAGATAGAAATTTTAGGTGTAGGATGTCCCAAATGTAAACAATTAACCTCAAATACCGAGCAGGCCGTGAAGGAACTGAATATTCAAGCTGAAATCAACAAGGTAACCGATATCGATAAAATTACCGAATATGGCGTGATGATGACGCCGGCACTTGCGGTTGATGGAACTGTGGTTTCAGCGGGAAAAGTTTTAAGTAAAGATGGGATTAAAAAATTGATTTTAAAATAGGAGGTATTTTGATGACTGAAAACAATTGTATGTGTCAGGAGGCAGGTGTTTTAATATTTCCCTGCTCAGGCGCTTCAGATGTTGGTGAATTGTCAGATCGCGTTGCTCGTAAGATGGCCAAATGTGGGCAAGCGAAGATGTTTTGCCTCGCAGGTATCGGGGCACATATACCAGGCATGATCGAATCCACGAAAACGGCAAATAAGCTGATAGCTATTGATGGTTGTTCAGTTCTATGCTCTAAGAAGATAATTGAGCATGCGGGTTTTAATCCACTTTCTTTTAATTTAAAAGATATAGGTTTTGAGAAGGGTAAAACTAAAGTCAATGAAGAAAATATCGAAAAAGCAACTTCAAAAATAACGGGAGGGAAAGTTGAAAAAGCTAATCTTAATACTTCTGGCGGCTGTTGCGGTAATTAGCACAAGCTTTTTTGCCTTTGCTAGTCAGGATAATCCATCCAAAATTACCGCTTACTATTTCCATGGCTCATTCCGTTGCCCTACGTGCACGGCTATGGAGAAGTATTCCAGGGAGGCCGTTGAGACGAATTTTAAAGATAAATTAGCTTCAGGAAAGCTCGAGTTTAAAGCGGTTAATGTGGAAGAGAGGGGCAATGAGCATTTCGTGAATGACTATCAGCTTTACACCAAATCTCTTATTCTCTCGCTGGTAAAAGACGGCAAGAAAGTTAAATCAAAAAATCTGGATAAGATCTGGCAGCTTGCCCGTAACAAGCAAAAGTTTATTGCCTATGTTACCGGCGAGATAAACGGATTCATGGAGGGTGTGGAATAGTGGAGTTATTAATTGTTTTTGGCTCGGCCTTATGGCTTGGGATATTAACCTCAATCAGCCCTTGCCCGCTGGCTACAAATATCGCGGCGGTTTCTTTTTTATCAAAGAAAATAGCGCATCCGGCCATGGTGTTTATTTCAGGTCTTGCCTATACGCTCGGCAGGATGACGGCGTATGCGGCGCTTGGTTGGGTTATTATCAGTTCTCTTTTGAGTATGCCGCAGGTAGCGCAGTTTTTGCAGAAGTATATGGTGAAGGCCTTAGGCCCTCTTTTGATAATAACGGGATTATTTTTATTGGAAGTAATCACGTTGAAATTGCCCGGCATTGCCTTATCCCATAAGCATCACAATAAACTTGTTGAATCCGGCGCTTCGGGAGCTTTTCTATTGGGATTGATTTTTGCATTAGCTTTTTGTCCGCTTTCAGCGGCGTTATTCTTTGGAAGCCTTATTCCTTTAGCGCTTAACAGCAAAGTTGGAACTCTGTTGCCATTCATCTACGGAATAGGAACCGGTCTTCCCGTACTCATATTCGCTGTTGCTATTGCCTTGGGAGTTACGTCATTGAGTCATTGGTTTCACAGAATTACTAAACTTGAATATTACACCCGCAGGATAACAGGAGTTATTTTTATTCTTGTTGGATTATATTATACAGGTATTTATATTTTGAACCTGTTTTGAAGAGAGTTAATCTTTATTTCGTGACTTTGGCCAAATTCGGAGTTCGAGCCACTCCTGCTCCCCCGCGCTCAGCTACAATGCGTATCTCTAAAATATATCTAATTTGCCATATCTTCTTATTTTTCATATAATTGCATACTTTAAACTATCCAAATAGAGATATATTTCTCAAAATTTCAGAGATAAGTAATTCGAGTCCAACCCGGGGAGCCAGCATACCCAAATGTTGATAACATCAACATTGTCTGATATAATAGCGTAACAACCTGAAAGGAGCTCTGATGCCATATGAGTAAGTTAATTACTCACTTAATGACACGACTCCAGCCTCCTCGGTTTGAGACCTGACAAAATGGATAAAACCCTATTCATAGTTGGGAACACTCTCGAATAAGGAATTTTTAGGGTTGTTTTGAAGATGTTTTGCTTTGGAAGAATTAAAATTCAAATCCAAAGTTCTGCTTTACTATTGAATTCCACAGAGGATTTAAGGCGTGGTAAGGTGGAGGTAGCAGACACCTTTGGTGGGGGTTTTCCCCAAAGCCTGCTACTAAAACATCTCACTTTATAAACAAAGGCGGCCTTTGGCTATAAACAATGCGGAGGCAAATCCTCCGCTTCTTATTTATGCGACCAATGTAAGACACATTGTTGCTGTACCTGACAAAGACTTGACCTGCCCCTAATAGTTGTACCACTTCCTAAGAGAACCGGGTAGCGTTTTCGGTCAAGCTCTTCATAGTACGCCCAAATAACAGACCTATTGCAGATTAAATATTATCGTAACTTCCATTCTGAATTCAGATAGTTTGAATTTGGTTGGAATCGGCAGGAAGGGCGAGGCACGTTTTACCATTGCCATAGCTTCGCCATCAAGAACTGTGTATCCGGACGAATTAAGCATTCTAACGGAATGCGCGTTCCCGCTTGACATTACAATGAATTCAACAGTTGTGTTTCCTTCCAACTTGTGTCTTCGCGCGGAACGCGGATACCTTCTGTGTAACTCGATTTTCTGCTTTATAGCGTCTTTATAGCGGAACATCGCTTCGTCATGTGCGTCTTCCACTTCTACTTCTTCTTTTTTTGGACCGACATCCGCTATGGTTTCTTTAATTTCTATTTTTTCTTCTAATTTAGGCTCAATTTTTTTTAACTTTTTCTCTTCGCCTATTG
>JABMQH010000054.1 GCA_013203355.1 Candidatus Omnitrophota bacterium
CAGTTTTTAAGCAGCCTTTGCGCTCAAAAGGCAGGCCTTTCACCGGATGCGTGGAAGGACCCCAAGACGGAACTTTACACATTTTCGGCGGAAGTCTTTGGTGAGGAATAACGAAATAGGTATCTGGGTTAGGCCTTCGCGGGGACGCTTGCACCGTCCAGCGACGGTGCTGCGCTCGGAAAAAGTTTTTTAACCCCCGCCTACGGCGTGGGTCCATGCTTAAAAAACTTTTTACGCCCCGCTCAGACCATAACCCAAATACCCATTCCTTAATAGGCGTGGGAAAAAAGATATGAGTAGGTTTTACGTTAAGCCAGAAGATGTAAAGGGTGAGGAGATTTTGGTCTCCAAGGAAGAAGCGCATCATATTATTGATGTGATGCGGTTGTCTTCCGGGGATGAAGTGGTTGCCTTTGATGGGACGGGCAAGGAATATATCGGAAAGATTTCCAATATATCGAAAGGCAATTTAAAAATTAAGATAGAGAAAATCACAAAGCCTAAATTAAAACATAAACCTTACGTTACATTGGCACAGGCGCTTCCTAAGAAAACCAAAATAGATTTTATTATCGAAAAGGCTACAGAGTTAGGGGTAGATGAAATTATTCCTTTAGTTACGGAGAGAACGATTGTGCGCTTAAGCGAAGGCAAGCGAACCCAAAAAAGCCAGCATTGGCAAAATATCGCCATAAGCGCTTCTAAGCAATGCGGCAGGCTGGATATTCCGAAGGTTAGGGCCCCTTTGTTATTTAGTGAGGTTTTTAAAGAGATCAAGGATTATGATTTGGCAATGATGGCCTGCTTAACTGAGGATTCAAGGCCTTTAAAAGAAGTCATTTCAGATTTTAATGGAAAAAAGATTCTGGTTATGGTTGGCCCCGAGGGTGATTTTAGCTTAAAAGAAATTAAACAGGCAGGCTCCTTCAATATAAGGCTTATTTCGTTAGGCCGTTTGGTCCTAAGGGTTGATACGGCAGGCCTTTTTGTTTTATCCGTTTTAAATTATGAAAATCAAAGTTGAAACTTTAGGATGTAAGGTAAACCAGTATGAGTCTGAGCTGATAAGAGAGCAGTTTATTAACGCTGGTTGCAAAGAGGGCACCAAAGGGCAACCTGCCGATATCTGCATCATAAATACCTGCACAGTCACCACGAAGACCGACGCAGAATCCCGCCGTTTAATTAGAAAATTCTCAAGGGAAAATCCTGATTCAAAGATCGTTGTCACCGGTTGTTACGCTGAGTTGGATAAAAAGGAGATTGCAAAGATTTCTAGTAGGTTATTAATTTTCCCTAATTCAGAAAAACACAAGATTGCGCAATATTTGATGAAGGAATTCAGTAAAGTGTCAGACATCCCAATTAAAAAAGTGCCTAACACCATCAATAGATTTGAGGGGAGGGCCAAGGCATTTGTTAAAGTACAGGATGGCTGTGATAATTTTTGCTCCTACTGCAAAGTCCCTCTTGTCCGCGGCAGGTCAAGATCGCGGCAGTCGGATGAGATAATTAATGAAATAAAACAGATTGTCTTAAGCGGATACAAAGAAGTTATTTTAACTGGGATATGCCTTGGCGACTGGGGGAAGGGCCACGGGGTTAGGTTAAGCCAGCTCTTAGATGAAATTGAGAATAAGGTAAAGGGTGAATTTAGGATTAGGCTAAGTTCGATTGAACCATGGTATATAAGCAGAGATTTATTGCAAAGGATAGCTGCATCCGATAGAATCTGTAGACACCTCCACATACCTATGCAGAGCGGGGATGATGAAATTCTTAGAAAGATGGCCAGGGCCTTTTCGGCACAGGATTTCCTGAGCCTGATTAACAGCGCGCGCTCATTAATCCCAGAGTTGGCCTTTACTACAGATATATTGGTCGGTTTCCCCGGAGAGAGAGAGGAGCATTTTAAGAATACATTAGAGATGGTGAGGCTAACACAGCCGTCACGGTCACATATATTCCCATTCTCGATGAGGGAAGGTACCAGGGCTGTACTGCTTGCAGCAGATATGGTTTCTGACCAGATTGTAAAAGCAAGGATAACTATGCTAAAATCCCTAACGGATAGGCTGGCGAATGAATATAAAAAGCGATTTATCGGATCGCCCGTAGTGGTCTTGGTGGAGATGAGAAGGGATAAAGACGCAGGCCTTCTCATCGGATACACGGATAC
>JABMQH010000055.1 GCA_013203355.1 Candidatus Omnitrophota bacterium
GTGATATACTTTCGTCTAGGATAACGAAAAATTTAAAATTTTAAAAGGAGAGGTCGCGTAGTCCGGTTTAGCGCGCGTGCCTGGAGAGCACGTGTAGGAGCAATTCTACCCAGGGTTCGAATCCCTGCCTCTCCGCCATAGTTTTTCCCCTGCACTTAAAATCCCCTCACAAAATCCACAGCTCTATCATAACCCCTATATATTTCAAGCACATATAAAAACACTTATCAACACACAACATCACTTATCATCACAGGTGAAGTGCCCTTCATCTGGTCAAAAACGTGAACAAAACGTGAACTCGTATAGGAGGTCATTATGCCAAATTTAGATATGTTTTATGGGCTTCTGCCCTATTTTGGTGGTAAACGTAAATTATGTCCTATAATCTTTAGGCAGATTGTCAGGCATATACCCAGAGATAAATGGCAGGGGATGGTTTTTGTAGATGCCTTCTTGGGAAGCGGAGCAGTTAGCCTCTATGCCAAGGCACAGGGTTTCAAAATTATCTGCAATGATATTGCTGAACGCAGTTATATAGCAGGTAAAACCCTCATAGAAAATAATCAGACAATACTGACATATGCAAATATTCAGAAGTTATTTTTACCTAATCCAGATAATAAACATCTTATTGAAAAAGAATATGTGCCAGATGTTTTTATCAAAAGGCACGCTGAATTTTTAGACAATGCCTTTGCCAATGCTAACAGACCCATTGATAAATATTTATTATTGAAATATATCTTCCGTGTAAGACCTTAACGAAGGGAAAGAACCAATTATGTTATATTTTGGAGACTTTGACCCATCAGGAAATGAAATGCTTGAGGCAATGAAAACGACTTTAACTATTGAAATGGGATTAGAATGGATAACTTTCAAGAGAGTGGCATTAACCAAAGAGGATATTTTTCAATATAAATTACCTCACAGTCCTAACGCATTAAAAAGCACGGATACCAGAACCCAAAAACATTTAGAACAATATGGAGCATTAGCTGTGGAATTAGACGCATTACGTCCTGATATATTAGAAAAGAAGATTAGAACTGCCATAGAGATGGAATTAGATATGGATTTATTTAGAATTCAACAACGAAAAGAAGTAAAAGATAAAGTAAAATTAGCGAAATTAAAGAAGAAAATAATGAAGCTTATGGAGTATGAAAATTAGGTCTTTAACTGAAAGACAGAACTTAACTTGATGTATGCAGACACAGAGCTATAATCACGGTAAAGGGAGGATAGGTGAGATGGTAGAAGGTGAAGTTTTATTTGTAGAAGATATTGCACAGCTCTTCCACATTTCAAAAAATACAATTAGGCGAAAGACGTGGAGAGAAAAAAGTGGCATCCCCCTCCGCAAGGTTGGGAAGCACCTGTGTGGACTAAGACCTGAGATTGAAAAGTGGTTTAAGGGATTAAATGGCTAAAAAGACCAAAGGTGTTCACCATATACAAGGTGACATCTACCGCATCGATTATCAAGTTGCTGGTAATCGAAACCAACAATGGATTAAAGCTACTTCACTGAAAGAGGCTAAAATTATCAGAGCAGAGCACATTGTAGGCTTACGAAAACAGATGCCTGTGCCTGAAAATGAGCAATCCCGATTTAATGCAACTTTTGAAGAGGTTTGGGGAAAACTCCACGCAGATTTGCAGGCGGATGGTTTACCCAGAAAGACTTTCTTGAGATATAGAAAAGTTTTTGAACGGGTCTGTGATTTCCGAAATAAGAAATATCCACATATTAAAAGTGTAAGCCAGGTTACATTGCCCTTCCTTACGGAATATAGAGGCTATTTTGTAAATACATTGAAGCGGAGTCCTAACGGTGGTCTACGGGCTGAATTGATAGTGCTAAAGGCGATGCTGAGGAGATTAAAAAGATTGGGTTTCTGTGATAAAACCATTATAGAAAGTTTAGATGAATTAAAACGACCAAAAGGTGGGAAAAAGATGTATCCGAACATAACCAATAGCCAGATTAAAAATTTATTAAATTATATCAATAAGAATAAGCCTTGCTATTATTATCCCATTTATTTTATGTGCAGGACAGGCAGGAGGGTTGAAGAAACCACGCTTATAGAAAGAAGGGATATAGTATGGGCTGGTTTAAATCCATCCAAAATTAACATCCGTCCAGAAACGACCAAAACAAAAGAAGAAACCCCGCTTGAAAGGATAGATGAGGATTTAGCGAAGGTTATGAAAGAGGCATATAATTTCGGCTCAAAGCACAAGACGGTTTATCTATTTTGCAATAATAGGGGCAAGAAATGTTCTTCAAGAACACTTTTAAGGCATCTATCCGATGTGAGCCAAAAAATTATCGGGATAAAAATAACACCGCATTATTTCAGGCATAGATTTTTAACCGAGTGCGGGAAAGCAAACGTGCCTTTGATAGACACTATGAATATAGCGGGGATTAAGGATACTAACGTTGTGACTAAGTATTACAGCCATACCACAACCGATGGGCAGGACAAAGTTCTTGCCGTGACGAGGGTTTAGTGATATGATAGCGGGAAACTTGATATTCCATTTTGGAACATCAAAAAAGGAGATAAATTTATGCCTAATTTAATACCGCAGGAACGGATAGAAAATAAGATACTCGTAATAAGACGGATTAAAGTAATGTTAGGGCAAGACCTTGCTAAACTCTATGGAGTAGAGCCAAGAGCTTTAATGCAAGCAGTAAAAAGAAACAAAGAACGCTTTCCAAAGGACTTTATGTTTCAGCTTACCAGACAAGAACTTACAAACTTGAAATCACAATTTGTGATATCAAGTTGGGGTGGAATTAGGACACCCCCTTATGCCTTTACAGAACAGGGCGTGGCTATGCTATCAAGTGTACTCAATAGCAAAAGAGCCATACAGGTCAATATACAAATTATGAGAGCCTTTATAAAAATAAAAGAAATGGCATTATCGTATAGTGCATTACACAAAAAAATAGATGCTATGGAGAGCAAATACGATAAACAGTTTAAGGTGGTATTTGACGCTATAAGGCAATTATTAGAGCCGCCGCATAAGTCAGCCAAAAGGATATTAGGTTTTAGAGGAAAAGAAGGCTAAAGAAGTATGCCTGCCCTAATAGAAATAGATAGAATTGGAGAGAAAAAACGTGAACAAAAACGTGAAATTAGGGGCATTCTGGCTATGAACCAAAAACGCTCCCTGCCTCTCCGCCATACTATTTCCCCTGCATTAAAAATCTCATCACAAAATCTACAAATCTGCCCTAACCCCTATATATTTCAAGCACATATAACATCACTTAAAAACAGGCAACATCAGTTATAGACAGGACTGACTTGCTTGTTTTTTCACTTTTATGTGGTGA
>JABMQH010000056.1 GCA_013203355.1 Candidatus Omnitrophota bacterium
ACCGCCGGCAAAGACATCTTTTCCTCATCCACGCTGTATGCGGTGGCCTCTGCCTTAACCTGAATAAGCCTTTCATCCAGATTGATCCTGGATGTAATATAATTAAAGATAAAAAAAGTCGTGAGGATCGCGCAAAGGGCCATCATCCCCTTGTTGACCGTTGACAAGCTGATGGATTTCAACATGTTTTTATCTACATGCAGCCCTTTGAACCAATTGCCTAATTCTTTTATGGAAATGGCAGGATTTTTGGGCCCCAAGACGATTTTGCTTTTCGCCGAGCCAGGGCTTTCAATCATTTTTAATAATTTCTCTTCGGGGGTTATCTTGTCCGCAGTCATTTTTCTCTCAGGTAAAAAACTGTTTAATACCAAAATACAAGATTACACGCTTATCTTTACGTCTCTGGCGATCAGGTTTTGAATAATTTCCGCGTCCACAACCGGCTTGCTCTCCATTACTAAACTCTTTAACGCATTATGGCAAAGCATGGAAATTCTGCGTGGATACCCCTGCGTGTACTGATAAACCTGTGTGACCGCCTCATCGGTAAAAAACGGGACATTGGCATGATAGCCTGACGCCCGTAATCTGAATTCAACCAATTCCTTTGTTTCCTGCTCATCTAAAGGATTCAAAACATATTTCAGGTTTATGCGGTCCCAGAGATTCTTGATCTCCCGCAAGCGGGGCAAGAGCTCTAACTGAGACAGCAAAACTAACTGCAATAACTTATATTCGTTAGTTTCGTAATTAAGCAAGACACGTAAAATCTCCAAGGACAAACTATTAAGTTTCTGGGCCTCATCTACTAACAGGACGACGGTTTTATTCTCCTCCACCCCTTTTTGAAAAAGATATCTTTTAATCGCCTCTTTATAATCCAAAATCGTAGGGGATCCTGTGGGCATTTCTATTTTAAACGTCCTTATCAATGAATCCAGAAAAATTTCTTCAGTGCCATAGGTAGGATCAAGGATCATGTGAAAGATTATGTCGTCTCTTTCTTTCAGCATCTGGAATAGTTTTCTGGAGAGGGTGGTTTTGCCGGTTCCTACATCGCCCAATATAACGCTTAAGCCTCTCTTAAGCCGTATTTCAACGAGGAGGCGCATTAAAGCGGCATGGTGTTCTTTTGAGTCGTAAAAAAAATTGGGGTCGGGGCTGGTGGAGAACGGTTCTTTATGTAGGCCTAAAACGGTATAATAACTCACTTATAATCCTCTTATCGTTAATACGATTAGATTATAATAATACTTTACATAATATAAAAGGTATTTTATTATATAAAGTATATACTATTGTAGGTTTTTGTCAACCCTTATTCGGCATTGCGCCAGCGGTTAGCACAAAAAATGGCAGGTTTATACAGCAATTACCTCTTTTACCTCCGGTACCTCCTGTTTTACCATCCGCTCTACACCTGCCTTTAATGTCATCTGGCTCATTGGGCATGAACCACAGGCGCCGGTTAGCTTTACTTTAACTATACCATCAGGACTGACATCTATTAGCTTTACATCTCCGCCATCTGCCTGGAGCATTGGCCTTATTTTATTTAATGCTGCGTCTACTCTTTCTTTCATCATTTCCTCCTATTGGCTATTTTTTTGTCTTTTTCTGAAGTGACTTGTTTTTCATATATTTAGTATAGAGCGCATCTCCCACGCATTGTTTGGCAAATTTGCACCAATCAAGGCAGCTTTGCCCCTGTGTGCGCATTGTAGTGTCTTGGCACTTCCAGCAGATTACCTTAACCTCATCTGTCCATATCTCCACTTCTTCGCCGCAGGAACGGCATCTTATGATCTCCGGCTGTGGTTGACTAAAACTTTGCGATCCTGGGCATTTGGCAATCATTTTACCCTCTCTCCCTTTATCCCTATCACTACCTCTTCAAACGGGACATCCTTGCCGGCCTCGGAGATAGCCGATTTGATAACACCCACTAATCCAAAACAGCAAGGCACTTCCATATGGGCGTAAGTTACAGATTTTATGTTATTAATTTTTAAAACCTGCGTAATCTTTTCTTTATAAAGTTCAATATCGTCCAGCTTGGGACATCCTACAA
>JABMQH010000057.1 GCA_013203355.1 Candidatus Omnitrophota bacterium
TAAGGAAGCCTAACTGTGAGACATACAAGTCGAGCAGATACGAAAGTAGGATCTAGTGATCCGGCGGTAGAACGTGGAATCGCCGTCGCTCAACGGATAAAAGGTACTCCGGGGATAACAGGCTTATCTTCCCCAAGAGTTCATATCGACGGGAAGGTTTGGCACCTCGATGTCGGCTCATCGCATCCTGGGGGTGGAGAAGCTCCCAAGGGTTGGTCTGTTCGCCCATTAAAGCGGTACGTGAGCTGGGTTTAGAACGTCGTAAGACAGTTCGGTCCCTATCTGCAGTAGGCGTAGGATATTTGAAGAGGAGTTGTCCATAGTACGAGAGGACCTGGATGAACGAACCTAGGGTGTTCCAGTTGTCACGCCAGTGGCATGTGCTGGGTAGCCAAGTTCGGACGGGATAAGCGCTGAATGCATATAAGCGCCAAGCCCCCCTCAAGAATAGATATCCCTCCGCCATAAGGCGGCTAAAGGCGCCTCGTAGACTACGAGGTTGATAGGTTTCAAGTGTAAGCTCCGCAAAGGAGTTCAGCTTAGAAATACTAATCTGCCGTGAGGCTTGACCATAAGAAAAAAATATTAATTTTAGTTGCGGATTCCGATTCGCAGCCTTTAAGCTATGTGTTGTTACAGGTTTTTGCTGGCGCTAAGAGCGGAGGGGCTACACCCGTTCCCATTTCGAATACGGAAGTTAAGTCCTCCAGCGTTCATGGTACTGATCGGGTAACTGATTGGGAGAGTAGACCAGTGCTGGCTTATATTAGAGGCGCGTAGAAATAAAATTCTACGCGTCTTTTTTGTATACGTGGCGGAATGTTTACTGTGGCGAGTGGTTCGCTGGAACGCTCGTCCGACCCCAGCGAGGTCGGACTTCGCTCGGTAAAAACCGCTCGCTCGTCCCATAACTCTAATCTCGCGGGGACACCATGCCCGCTTACGGTTTTTAACGTCCTGCTCACCACCTCGCCACAGTACATTCCTTGTCGCAAGAGAGTGAATTTTGCTTATACGCTGGGAGGCGTGGAAAAAAGTGCGGGCTCGCCTTGGTAAGGGTGGAGAACAAGGAATTCTAACGCGATGGTTAGCGGAAAGATATAGCCCGTGAGAAAACTGGTGACAGTAAAGGAAATAAGTGGAATACTACAAGTCAGCGTAAAAACCGTTTATCAATGGACTCATATTGGGTATATCCCACACTATAAATTACCAAAGGGTGTTCGCTTTGGCGAAGATGAAATTTGGGCTTGGATCAAAAAGAGAAAGGTGAGAGGACGCCCTTCTTTTCGTTTGACAGATCTGATATAGAAAGTAAAAAAAGTTGCTTTTTTTACTATCATATGATACACTTGAATTAGAGACAGGTGATATCATATGATAACAATTTGTCTTAAATTAAAGGAGATTTCATGTGGCTCAGGCTTCGCAATCAGACATAACTCTCTTTTTCATAGATTTCAAAAGGGTAGCACAAGACAAGTTCATATTTGTAGGTCGAAAGGTGAACTTAGATTGCATTTCTCGGCTTGGTATAACTATTAAAGGGGCAAAAAATATAATTTTCGGCTTAACATACAGAGATTATATTTCAGGGCCTGACAAAGATAGGGATAGGAAGATGGGAAATGTATGGGTTTTTGGCACCTTAGTGGATAAAACGGAAGTCTATCTAAAATTATCAGATAATTTTAAATGTAATATTGCAAAGTGTATTTCATTCCACGAAGCGAACTATAGGTGTACATATCCGTATAAGGCTAATTGATAAAAGTATTAAAAAGAAGTCGACGCCCGTTTTGTTTTTGCCTGTTAAGAAAATTTAAAGTATGGTGATTCGTATGAAAAATTTATATTGTTCAAGTTGCGACAATATTGTTGATGCAAACCTAAGAAGCAAGGATGAGGAATATGATGTTAGAGGTGATAAATTCCGCATCAAGAGCGAGGTATTTTTTTGTTCCCGTTGCAACGAAGAATTATTTGATGAAGAAAACGAGAATAAAAATTTAGGGAAAGTTTATAGCTTGTACAGAGAAAAGTATAATCTATTGTCGGTAGATCAAATTAAGTCCATAAGAGAGAAGTATGGCTTAAGTCAGCGAGCTATGAGTCGTTTGTTAGATTGGGGTGAGGTTACTTATAGTAGATATGAAAATGGTACAATTCAAGATTCAGCTCACAATGAAGTCTTAGAATTGATAGATAATCCTAAAAATATGTTAGCGATATACAAAAAGAATCAGCACTTATTGTCTCTCCATATGAGCGAGGTTTTACGAAATAGGCTTAGCAAACTTGTTTCGGATGACGCAACAACAAATCTTATTTCATGTTTTGAGAAATTCTTAATTGGGGATCAAAAGATTAGTGAATATACTGGGTATTGTGAATTTAATTTAGAAAAGCTTAAAGATATAATCTTATATATCGCCACTACTCAAACGGTTATTTTGAAGACTAAATTGAATAAGTTACTTTGGTACATTGATTTTTTATTTTTTAAAACTTATTCAATTTCATTAACAGGATGTACCTATATTCGTTTCCCGTATGGTCCAATTCCAAACAATTATGATGATATAATAAATTTAATGGTTCATGAAAAATTATTAGAGAAGAATGAAATTATTTATAATAGAAGAAAAGGGATTATTGGAGAGAGGTTAACTTCACAATTGAAGATAGATAAAACAAAATTTACTACAGATGAAATTAGAGTTATGGATTTTATTGGTGATTATTTTAGAAAGTTTAATTGTGTTGAAATAACAGAATACTCGCATAAAGAGAAACCTTATAAGGAAACAGAAGAAAAAGGCGCAATTTCTTACGAATTAGCAAAAAAACTTTCTTTAGATTTAAAATGATTTATTTTAGTGCCCAAACAGTGCCCACCGAAGTTTAAATAATCAGGAAACAAAGGGAAACATCGGGGAAGAACAAGATTGTCTAATTCCTTGACAATAAAGCACTTATGTTGTAACCTATTTATCGACGGGGAGTTAGGGAATTGAACTTGGACGAATCCCAGCCTCTCCACCAGGTAAGCTTAATAAGCAGTTAATTTCCTTGATTTTATGCGTAAAAGGTTTAAAATTAAGGTGTTAGCTGTTTTTGTGTTTTTATATGGTTTTTGTGGGTTTTGATGGATTTTGAGAAAGCGTGGCACGAAGATGACACGCGAGATAACGAGAGAAAAAGGGAGGGGATATGCCCTGGGATCGAATTGTTGAAAAGATAAAATCTTATTTAGTAAAGATTGAAACTCCAACAGGAAGTGGCACTGGTTTTCTTTGTCTTTATAATGATAGTAAAGAATGGTGTGGGATAGCGACTGCTTGGCATGTAGTTCAATATGCCGATGAGTGGCAACAACCAATTAAAATAATACATGAAAAATCTCCTGATCCAATATTTCTAAAAGAACACGACCGTGTTATATTTTCTGATTGGAAAACCGATTCAGCAATTATTTTTTTTCCAACGCCAAAAAAATCAGACATGCCAAAGAAATTGTTGCCTTTGCGCCCTTTAAATAAAGTGCTGGATATCGGAGCAGAAGTCGGGTGGCTAGGTTTTCCTTACCTTGAGCCCTCAATATGCTTTTTTTCCGGATGCATTAGCGCAAGAAGAGAGGATAGAAAAGCTTACCTTATTGATGGAGTATCAATAAATGGTGTAAGTGGCGGACCTGTATTTTATTCTACTGAAACTGAAGGTACAGAAATCATAGGAATCATTTCTGCATATGTTGCAAACAGAGCGACTGGTGCGACTCTACCTGGATTATCGATAGCACAGGATGTTTCTCATCTTCATGACATAGCTCAAACAATAAAATCATGGGACGAAGCAAAGAAGAAGAAACAGCAGTTAAAAGAAAAAGAAGAAAAAGATAAGGATAAAAAAATAGCTACCCAACCAACTAAACCTATTGATATCGAACCCGTGCCCAAAAGTTCTTAAGCCCTATTGGAATAATTCTACGGGGCAAATACACCCCCGAGGTGTACACCTCAGGGGTGGCTGTAGGACTGTTAGAAGTATGAAATGGAGGAGCAAAAATGCGAAGAACACGAAACGATTGGGACCAATGGTGGACTGCGCTTGAAAATAGAGTTATTCAGCTAATAAAATCTGGGGAGCGAGATCTGAACAGAATTATTTTGTTGAGTAGTTTTCCAAATCATCTTTCCTTGTCAGACGAGTTTGCGCAGCCAGAGAGATCCCAACGGATAGATGACTATATCGTTGATAGGCAAATACTAAGATGCCACAACTATTCGTATCAGGCGATACGCCAAGGAATTCGAAGTGCGCGTATTCAAGAAATTATAAGTGCTTGTGATAGATCTACAGAAAGAATTATAGAACTAGGTGCAGGTTATGCATGCCAACTTTTTTCGATATGGCTGAATGGCGGACCGCGGGAAGCCGAATATCATGCTTATGAATTCAGCCCCAAAGCGCGCAATGTTGCTAAAATTATTAAAGATACAACAGGTTTTTCGCAATTAAAAATCCACGATTTCGATTTTTATAATCCAAATCTTTCTAATCTAGATAACAAACCCACAGTCGTTTTTACTAATTACAGTATTGAAGGAATCCCGATGATTAAGCCGGCCCTTATCGAAGCAATTTCACAAATACCGGGTTTACAAAAATGCATCCATTTTGAGCCCATTGGTTGGCAGATTAAGGATACCACTTGGCTAGCCAGTAAAAATGTGTTTTCTGCTTTAAAAAATAAATCAATTTGTAAAAAAATAGATTTTGACACGAAACGTGCTTATAGTAATTGGGCTAATACCAATCTTTATAGTGTTCTTGAGCAAATGCAAAAAAAGAGACTAATAAAAATTGTAAAAATAATAAAGAATTTTAATGGCAGATCGTGCGATGTAAATGGCAGATCGTGCTATGTACCCGCTACATTAATTATATGGCAAAAAAATAGAGAAAGTCATACTTAGTAGCATCTAGAAACTGTTTCTAAGCTGAACTGGAAACTGTTTCCAGGGGAAATTGAATAAATGGCGAAGATAAAGTTGGATTTGCATGATGTGTTCAATAAGGGGCAGGTGATTGAGCAGGAGCTTAATCGGGTTGTTAGAGAGGCTATAGAAAAGAGGATTGCTTTGGTAGAGATCATTCCGGGTAAGGGGAGCGGACAGTTAAAAAAGCGGGTTTTGCGGTTTTTGGAGCAGAAAGA
>JABMQH010000058.1 GCA_013203355.1 Candidatus Omnitrophota bacterium
CCGGATACCTTTCCCTACCTTCCACAGTCATGGTCAAATTCATACCACCGATTGCAGTCATAATAATATGCTGGATGTCACCTACCTCTATGCCATATCTGGCCGCCTGCTGTCTATCTATCTCTATCTCAAAATAGGGCCTGTTTGATATGCGCTCAGCATAAGGGCTAACTGCCCCCTCTACCTGATTCACAATACCTTCTATTTGAATTGCTATTTCAACAATCTTGTCTAAATTTGAACCAAAAACCTTAATGCCTACGGGCGTTTGTATCCCCGTAGCCAGCATATCGATTCTATTGCGTATCGGCTGTGTCATTATAGGGCTTACGCCTGGCATTCGGGTTTTCTCCTGAATTCCCTGAATGAGTTTTTCGCGTGTCATACCCTTACGCCAGTACTTTTTATCCTTGAGGTGAATTATTGTCTCAATCATCGCTACGGGCGCGGGATCAGTTGCGGTTTCAGCCCGGCCGAGCTTGCCCACCGCCCATTCAACTTCAGGAAACTCATCTTTAATAATGATATTCTGTTTTTTCATTACGTCCATAACCGCGGTTAAAGATGCCCCGGGCAAAAGCACAGGCATGAATAAAAGGTCACCTTCATTTAAGGGCGGCATAAACTCCTGTTTCATAAGTGAGCCGCATATTAAACCTAAAATGATAACAACAACAGAAGCTAACACTACAATACGCTTATGTTTAAGCGACCAGTCTATAGCGGGCCGATATCCTTTATGTAAAGCCCTGGCAACTCTGTTTTCATCAGCGGAGCGCAATCTACCTCTGAGTAAGTAATAGCAAAGTGTCGGTAAAAGCATCAATGCAATTACGGCAGCGGCTATCATAGCGAATGTCTTTGTAAATGCAAGGGGCCCGAAAAGTTTACCTGCCTGCCCGGTAAGCACAAATACCGGAATAAACCCTATAATAGTTGTAAGAAGGGCGAATAAGACAGGCTTTCCTACCTCTTGCGCGCCGCTTATGCATACTGTGACTCTTTCGTCAGGGGCAAGGCGTAAAACTCCTAATTCCTTGCGTCTTACAATAATTCTCCTGTAAATGTTCTCTACTAATACGCAACCAGAATCTACCATAACCCCGATAGCTATAGCCATACCTCCTAAAGACATAATGTTTGCATCTACGCCGAAGAGGCGCATTAATATAAAAGAGATCAAGACGCCCATGGGAAGCACAATGGATATAACAATACTACCCCAGAAATGCATCAAAAATACAACTATAACAAATATAGTAATTATTATCTCCTGAACAAGAGCACTTTTTAACGTATCAACGGCGCGGAGAATCAAACCTGTGCGGTCATAAAAAGGAACGATTTTTACTCCGGGGGGTAATCCTACTGACAACTCTTCTATTTTATCCTTAATGCGTTCAATGACCTTAAGAGGGTTTTCTCCATATCGCATAAGAATTACGCCCCCTGTGACTTCTTTGCCTTCTCTATCCAAGGCGCCTCTGCGAAATTCTGGGCCTATAGTTACATTGGCGATATTCTTCACATAGATAGGTATCTCCTCTTTTACACCTACAACGATATTCTCAATATCAGGGACACCTTTTATAAAACCTAAACCGCGGACAATAAATTCTGCCCCACTCTCTTCGAAAACCTTGGCCCCTACATCTATATTAGATTTTTGAACGGCAGATATAACTTCATGAATTCTGATATCATGGGCAAGAAGCTTGTTCGGATCTATATCTATTTGATATTGCTTTACATAGCCCCCGACTGAGGCAACCTCTGATACCCCTTCTACGGCATTCAATTGATAACGTATATACCAGTCTTGTATAGAGCGAAGCTCTGCTAAATCATATCCATCTCCCTCAACGGTATACCAGAATATTTGCCCTAAAGCTGTCGCGTCCGGCCCTAACGTAATATAGGCGTCCTTAGGTACATCTCTTTTGGCAAAGTCAAGCCTTTCTAAAACACGCGTCCTTGCCCAATAGAAGTCTGTCCCTTCTTTAAATATCATATTCACGAGGCCAAAACCAAAAGCTGATGTAGAGCGAACAACCTTAACGCCAGGCGTTCCCATAAGGCCTGTGGTCAAAGGGTAGATCACTTGGTCCTCTACATCCCTGGGGCTTCTCCCGGGCCAGTCAGCATATACAATAACCTGAAGTTCTCCAATATCAGGGATTGCATCAATCGAAGTATCCTTCATTGAAGAAAAACCCCAGGCTATGATAAGCACAAAGGTTGCGATGACCAAAAATCTATTCTTTAAACATCCTTCTATGATTTTATTTATCATGATTTATGCCCGCAATGACAAGATTAATGTTGGTGTACCGGTGGTGCTGCTTTCTCATCAGCACCAAGCGCCCCACCATAAGCAGCAGAGACAACCCCTGAAATTTGACTTTGTGAATCAATAAGGAAATTGGCTTTAGTTACCACCCGTTCGGCTTCGCTCAAACCATTTATCACAGGATAAAATTTACCCTCTTTTTCATTCACCGTTGAAGTGGCCTCAGGTCCAATTCTAATTATTCTGCCTTCAAATTCACCATTTTCTTTATCAACCCATACAATCTTACGCCTACCCGTATCCAGTATAGCGTCTTTAGGAATTGCCAAAACCATATGTTCGCCTTTTGGGCTGACATACATCCCTTTGATAACCACATCTACATACATCTCGGGTTTTAGCTTTAATCCGGGGTTATCCACCTCGGCCCTAAATCTCACTGAGCGTGTCTTTGGATCAAGAACGGGGTTTATAGAAGAAACAATCCCATGAAATACTTCGCCAGGAAAACTAGAAACACCAACCTCTGCTTTATCACCTACCTTTACCCAGCTTAATTCATACTCATATACATTCCCATAAATCCACATTTTTTTCTCTGGCAGGATAAGACTTGTATGAACCTCTCTTATCTCTTCCAGTTTCTTGATTTGCTCTTCGCCTAAACCCAAAAGCCTTAATTTTCTTTTTGAAGATTTTATAAGATTCCTGGCTCTTTCCTTTATCTCCGGGATGTCTCCCCCCTGCATCTTATCTAATACCTTCAAGCTAGAGATAAACTCTTCCTGCGCAACCGCAAGTTGTGGGTCATAGGCAACCTTGCCAACGGTGCGGATTTCATTGTAAAGATGCAGTTTCCTCACAGGCTCTGTTTTTACTCCTGCCCGGCGCGCCTGTTCGCCTTTTATCTTGACCTTGCTTACCACTCCCCTTAATCTATCAACTTCTTCCTTCGATAATTCCTTTAGCGGCATCCCACATATTGGACAATTTTTTAGTTGTGCGCCTTCTATTGAGAAGATATGTTCTTCGCCCTCCATCCCGCATCCATAATAAGCACTAGCCTCTTGGCCGTCAGCCGCTTCCTTGTGTACAGGTATCAATTTCATATTACAGATCGGGCAGTTAACATTACCTTTATTATATTCCTCCGGTGAAACCCTTACACTTGGGTGCATACCGCATGTATAATAAAGAACTTCACCCCCCTTAGATGATTCACCAACTTGAGATGGCGTTGATGTCTTCTCGCCGCAAGAAGTAACGGAAAACAGCATTGCGATCAAAATAGCAACGCCTATTATCACTGCCACATAGTTCATATATTTACGAAATTTGGATTTTTCGCAACAGTCCATTTGAACCTCCTTATAAATCCCTACCCACAACCCTTTCCATGTAGGCGATCGATTTTAGATAATCGGTTACTATTTTGTAATACGCCAATCGTGTCTGAAGAAGCACTCTTTCGGAGTCAAGCCAGTTTAAAAAATCCACACTCCCTGTTTCATAGCTAGTTCTGGCTGATTCAAAGGCCTGTTCAGTCTGCGGTATAAGTGCGGTTTCATATAACGAAACGATATCTTTATAGGTTGTGATCTTAAAATATAAATCCTCAATTTCGTAAGCTACGCTGTTCTCAATATTTTGATAATCTTTTTTACTTGCCTCCAAGGCGGCCTTTTTTTCCTTAAGTTGAGCACCTAATTTATCAAACCATATGGGGACATTTACGGCTACCGTCCCTGTCCAGGCATCCTGGCCATCGTCAGTTGATGAGGTATACCCTTCTCCCACTTGAACATAATCAAACCCCAACGTGAAATCTGGAAGATAATCCAATCCTGCCAGTGACTTTTCATACCTGGCCCTTTCCATATCAAGATTTGCCGCCACCAACTCCTGTCTTGATTCCTGGGCCATTTTGTGCAATTCTTCAAGCTGATATCCAAACTTCACTGGCTTCACGTTCTCGACTTGCCCTAACCCTGTACCTTTTGGCCTATCGAGGATGCTGTTTAACTTTGAGACCAAACTTCTTCTGTTCTGCCTCAGTTGGAATAGTTTATCGATTAGTTTTAAAAGTTCGACCTGCGCCTTAATAACATCCTGCTGAGATGCGAAAGTTGATTCGTACTTTCTTTGCGCCGTTTTCTCTAAGCTCTCTAATATAGCCTTCTCTTCCTCTGTAACCGTAATGGCTTTGTCTACCCAGAAGATATCGTAGTAAACAAAATAAACATCCTTTATAATCTCGCGCTTGGCAGCCTCATATTTCGCTTTTACCATCTCGGCATGCTTGGCTTGTGATTTTGCTTTAAGGTGAAGCTTCCCGGGGAAGGGAATTTTTTGGGATACGCCATATTTGCGCTCCTGCGGCCCTACTCTGGTTTCGACGTTTTCTCCAAAATGTGTGTAGCTTGCTCTAGGATCAGGTAGGCCTGAGACATATTTTACCCTATGCTCCGCGGCCTTCCAATTATTGTATGCGGCTTGGAGCGCGGGGCTATTACTTAGGGCTTCAACAATTAGCGAAGCCAAGGTCACCGGTTCCTCATCTGTGTAACCATATTTAATGGGTATAGTTAATAATAAAGCTATAGTTAATAGCAGAAATATTTTACGCATGGTTACAGGCCCCTCCGGAATTTCTTTATTAAACCCATGACCTCATCAAGCTTCTTCATCTTCTCGACTTCAGACTTTCCCCTGAAGGAATGCGCTACGCACCCTTCAACATGTTTCCTGAAAACTTTATCTTCCACTCTTAAGATGGCCCCCACGATAGAATGCAGCTGCATTAAGATATCCACGCAATATCTCTTTTCCTCAATCATCTTTTGCACGCCGCGGACCTGCCCTTCGATCTTCCTCAGGAAAGTCACTTGCTCTTGGTGTACGGTTCCTTTTTTCATCTCTTCATCACCCTGCCTTCACAACAAGTATACCATACCCCCCTATGGTATGTCAAGTAAATTTTTCGCAGGGGTTGCTTTATTAAACAGGGCGATTTCGCTTAAGGGCTCTCTTTCTCTCGGCCTTGATTGGCCTTCTTGAGGGTATCCTAGTGAAATTATAACCTCCACTCTCTTTTGTCTCGGGATGTCCAGGACTTTTTTAACCGACTTTTCGTTAAACCAGCCAATCCAGCAAGTGCCTATTCCCAGTTCACTTGCCTGAAGGATCAGATGTTCGCACGCTATCCCGATATCTATCAAATAGTATCTTGTATTCCTGAGATATCCCCCCATGGCAGTCAGAAATTTTTTCTTTTCTGATATTACAACCACCAGGGCGGCTGCGTTTTTAACAAAACTATTCATGGAATATATACCGCCAAAAGCCGCATCGCACAAATTGTTTTTTAG
>JABMQH010000059.1 GCA_013203355.1 Candidatus Omnitrophota bacterium
AAATCAGGGAAAGTGGCAGCCAAAGCGGACGTTTGTTCGTTTTATATGTCTCGAATCCGGTTAATGATTTTTTGAAGGTACACTTTATAAGAAAAATATCTGCTGGACAGATAAGGAAGATCGGGAAATTCAAACAGTCTTTAACCGGCGTACCCGTAGAAGTTATGCTGATCAACCTCAAGGGTTGAGTTGTTCGGCAGCTTATCCCTTTAGAATATCTATTGCCTTATCATTCTCTGACGTAGAAAGGATTATTTTGGTGGGGCAACCCGCCATGCAGGTTGTTGCATAAATATATGTAATATTTATTGCATTCTGGGCTAGCGTCTCGGAAATATTCTTTAACGCACCGGGCGTATTCTCAAGCTCAACAATCAGTACATCATTCTGCCGGATGTCCTCATAACCGTGTTCCTGCAACATGGTTATGGCAACAGGATTATTGTCTGTTATAAACATCAATCCTGCCTCTTCCCCAATGCTTGTTGCATACCCTGCAACCGCTTCTATATTTATTCCATGATTTACCAAAAATGAAGTTATCTTTGCCAGAGCGCCAACTTCGTTTATAACCGCCACTGCTATTTCTTTCCCGCGTGCTACTCTCTTAATCATTAACTTTCTCCTCTTCTATTCTTTAATCAAAAAAATATTAATCTTTACTCCAGAGGGATAGGTCCTTCTCGATCAAATCTAAAAATACATCTACCAGTAAAGGGTCTAATTGATTTCCGGAAGCTTCTTTTAGCCTGGATATGATAATGTCGCCTGGCAAGGCCCTTCTGTATGCGCTATCTGAATTCATTGCATCAAAGGCATCGGCAACTGATATGATACGCGATTCAATTGGTATGTCTTCCCCTTTGAGTCCCTGGGGATATCCTTTTCCGTCATACCATTCGTGATGATGGTATATTATTTCCCTTTCTCTGGCTAAAAATTTTAAAGGTTCAAGCATCTCCACGGCCCTTTGAGGATGCTTCCGTATAATCCCCCACTCTGCATCGGTAAGCTTACCGCGTTTTCTTAAAATTTGATCCACGATATCAAGTTTCCCGAGATCGTGCAATATAGAGGCGCGCTCTAAAACCATTTGCTTTGCGCCAGAAAAACCTACCTTCCTGGCTATTGCTATAGCACATTTTGTCACCCGTTTTGAATGACCGCGCACATATGGGTCTTTTGCCTCCTCAGTCAAAACCAGGGCAGCAATAATTTCAAGCTCTTCCCTCTTGAGACGTTCCTGTGCTTCCACGAGGGCCTTATTCAACGTCTGCAATCTATACCTGTCCCTAAGTTCTTGAATCCAAAGATAGCCGACAAGGGCCAACACTATACTTACAATCGTCTCATCAGATATTATAGGAAACGGGCCGTATCGGGTGATGGAAAATAGGTGTATAAACATAAGTACAAATATAACCCCTACAATCCACAGTTTAAACATATTACTTACATAAGGATTCTTTTTGGTTTCTTCCGGGGCCTTTTTGTTTTTTTCCTGGCTGCTTATATCCATTTATATCTTCTCCTTATATGTTTATAATCACTTCTACTATTATATAACTAACTAGGGAATTCTGTCAACGTAATCCCTTATTTAGTTCTAAATACCTTTTTAAAAAGTATACCTAAAAGGATAGATTTTGGCAAATCTACACAGATGTGCCCGATAAAGAGAAAGCTCTACATATATTTCTTGTTCTGGAATATAGAATGATGGTAGGAATTACTTAAAGTACCTCTTCATTCTTTTTGGGATGAGGAAATAACCATTAATTTAAACCATATAAATGGAACCATATATTATCATCGGATCTTGCCCATAGGCCGCTATATGAACCAAGGTCTGTTACGATTTCATCTGCGCCGTCACCATCTAAATCTGAGGTCGTCATCAACTCGGGACTCCTGGCATGCATATATGCCCAATTCCCTTGTATCCGTAGGCAGATGTTCTTAAAAAGGTGCCGCGAATCTACTTTTGATACGCTACGGGGCAGTGAGATTTCATGTATTTTCCCATTATCGGGCATTTTAACATAGCGCATTTCATAACGCAGAGAAGCAATAGACCTATTAACATCAACAACGCTATTTGCCAAAACATTTTCCAACTCATAATTAAACCTCCTTTTTTATTTAAGATATTGCCTAATTTTTTTAAGCAAATTTTCGTGATCACTGGTTTTTGCCATAAAGTCTTCTGCGCCTACCCATCCTGCCTCTACGGCATCTACAACACCGTCATTACCTGTTACAAGAATTATCTTTGGTGCCCCGGGACCTTTGTTTCGCTTAATCGTGTGGCAAACCTCAAAGCCGCTAATATCCGGGAGCACAATATCTGTAATTATTAAATCCGGGTTTTGTTTTTCTGCCTGTTCTATCCCGGATTTTCCATCAAGTACGACCATAACCTCGTGCCCTTCCTGCTGGAGAATATCTTTCAGCTTGGATTGGGCAAGCGGTTCATCATCAATAATAAGAATCTTTTTCGCCATCTTCTCCTCCACTGGCTCCTTTCTTTACCTAAGACAATATCGTTGTCTTATATGGGTTATGATAGCACTAATATTTCTCCGTTGTCTACAAATATTTCGGTTATTAATTCCGGGCTCAACTATTTGATTATAAAGCTGTTAAGTTATATAATGTTAATGGAGGGTATTGGGTACTATAAAGGTAAAACAAATATGACTGTTACCAATTTAAAAGAAATCTGCGAACAGGCCATGGAGGTGGGGACAAAGATAGATTTGTCCGACTGTCCTTACGGCGAGACGACCGGATCATGTTATTTTGTCAAGCGTCCGACCAATTACTATTTTTTTCTCGCTGGGCTTGTTAGGCTACAGAGACTTACCCACATTGTTGAGATAGGGACGAATTACGGCGGTTCGATTATGTCAATGAGCAAGGGGATATATAAAGATGATATCGAGAATAGCCGGCTGGTGACGGTAGATATAATCCGTAAAAATAACGAGGGTTTCAAGAAATATCCCCATATTAAGAGGATATATGGGGATTCACTAAAAGAGGACGTCGCAAGAAAAATAGTTGGGTCTTTTGATAAAAAAATAGACCTTATCTATATCGATTCGGTGCATGAGTATAATCATACCAGAGAAAATATATATACTTATGCGGCGAAATTAAGCCCCCGCTATGTGGTTTTGGACGATATCAGGCAATGCGATGACATGATAAGGCTGTGGTGCGAATTAGTGGAGGAGTTTGGAAACAACGCCTTTGATGCCTCGGATATCAGCATAAGAAAGGGCGCCGGATTCGGAGTTATTAGGTGGAGGTAAGGAACCCTTAAGGAAGACTTGAAAGTACGCTGTTGATAACTGCCATGGCTTTGTCAGGTGTATAAATTTTATCTCGTTGTCCTGTTTCTTTTCCAAGGATAATAGAGCTGCCTTTCCAGCCCCATTGGGCATCATGCTGTTTAGCCGAAATAAAATGCTCCCCCAATAATACTATAGCTGGTTTTAAAAAAGCCGCTGCTGTATGCATCAGCATGCTTGAGTTACAGATTACTAAATCCGCCGAAGCCACTAAGGCAAAAGTTTCTCTTAGGCTCAGCCTTCCAGCCAGGTTGCAGATGGTTGGGGACGTTGTCAATATCTGCCCTGCGGTTTCGCGATCTTGCTTATTGCCCACGATAGCAATTTCCACATTATCGAGGGCAGAAAGAACAGACACAAGCGCTGTATAATTTTCTAAAGGCCAGCATTTGGTCTTGAACCCACCCCCGTGGCCGATAACTATGCGTATGGACCGCTGATGCGATCCAGCAGATTTTTGACTCCATAAACTTTCCCCGGCCTCTCGCTCTTGGGGGCTTAAGAAAATCTGAGGGCGGATTTCGGGTAGTTCGGTTGCTTGCAAAAGTTCGGCAAAGCGCAAAGTCGAACGGCAAACGTGTTCACGTGGATTATATTCGACATATTTTTGCACGGCACCGTATCCGCCGGCATATCCTTTAACACCCAGACGATATGGAATACCTGCGCGTAACATCAGTAATGACCCCCACCGGCTACCTACGATATCTATGCCAATATCAAAATGGCGTCGCGCTAATTCCCGGCTTTCGGACGAAAAGACTACATAGGCCATTTTGCGTAGGTGGCTTCGATTTTGGATAACCTTATTGTGCCACGGCGCGTTTATGGCTAGGACTTCTGAAATATGGGGATTTAACTTCAATATCTCGATGTTCCACTTCCCTACGCCAGCTACGATATAAGCATCGGGGAACTTTCGGCGTAACGCTTCAAAAATCGGCGTGCTAATTAGTAAATCTCCTATATCGTTATTCCGTAAAACAAAAATTGACCCGGGACTCTCCAGGGGTTGTTTTGGGGTCCTTACCCACCGGGCAAACAACCAGAGGGTTCCTTCCAATACTCCTTTTATAAACAAACGGGTTCTCTTTAAGATATTTTTATGCATTGTTTTTTTGGTCTTCTATTTTTTCAAACGCGCAACACTTCATTTTGCTCACTTCCTTATTTTAAAGTAATTATACCTGACGATAGATAAATTGGCAAGACTGCTGTAGGGATCTCTTATTTTTAGCTTTCAATTTCGTCTATTTTGTTTTATACTATACACTCTTCGGCTGATCCTTTGAGTGAAGTATTTTAGTTTTTTTAATTTGCAAAAAATTACGAAAGGGATAGAAAACAAATGAAGATTGGTGTAGCAGCAGAGAATAGGCCGCGGGAAAAGAGGGTCATCGTGCAACCTCCTGAAATTAACGAGATTGCCGCCAGGCATGAGGTAATTGTTGAAAAGGGAGCGGGGCTGGGT
>JABMQH010000060.1 GCA_013203355.1 Candidatus Omnitrophota bacterium
ATTCATTGGTGACTCAGCAGCCGTTAGGCGGTAAGGCGCAGTTCGGAGGGCAGAGATTTGGGGAAATGGAAGTCTGGGCGCTTGAGGCATACGGAGCCGCCTATACTTTACAGGAACTCTTAACAGTAAAAAGTGACGATGTGATCGGTAGGACAAAAATATACGAGGCTATTGTCAAGGGTGAGAATGCACTTCATGCAGGGACGCCGGAATCATTTAATGTCTTGGTTAAGGAGCTTCAGGGCCTTGCATTGGATGTAAAACTTGAGAGGAATGATGAAAAAGGAAAATAGTATAACAGAGGACGTAATAAAGGCCTTTGATGTTGTATCTATTAGCATTGCTTCACCACAGACAATAAAAGCTTGGTCAAAAGGGGAAGTGAAAAAGCCGGAGACTATAAATTATAGAACGTTTAAGCCTGAGAAAGACGGACTTTTTTGCGAGAAAATTTTCGGCCCTACAAAAGATTGGGAATGCAACTGCGGAAAATATAAGAGGATAAAGCACAAAGGTATTGTCTGTGACCGCTGCGGCGTTGAGGTTACACGTTCAAGCGTTAGGCGTGAAAGGATGGGCCATATCGAATTGGCCACTCCCGTTTCTCATGTATGGTTCTTCAAGGCAGTTCCTTCGCGTATTGCCCATATCCTCGATATGAATTTAAGGCAACTGGAAAATGTTCTGTATTATGAAGAATATATTGTAATCGAACCCGGAGATTCGCCTCTTAAGAAGAAGGAATTACTGAATGAGGAGAAGCATAGGGAATACAGAGAAAAGTATGGCAGCACATTTGTTGCCAAAATGGGCGCCGAGGCGATAAAGGAGCTTTTAGAGGAAATAGATCTGGATAAGATACGCACTAAATTTGCAAGAGAGTTAAGAGAGTCCAAATCAGAACAGTCACAGCGCAGGGCCGTTAAGGTATTAAAGATTATAGAGGCGTTTAAAAGGTCCGGGAATAAGCCTGAGTGGATGATACTCAATACATTGCCTGTCATCCCGCCTGATTTAAGGCCTCTTGTTCCTCTGGATGGCGGAAGGTTCGCCACTAGCGATTTAAATGACCTATATCGCCGGGTGATAAATAGAAATAACAGGTTAAAGAAATTAATTGACCTTAAGGCTCCTTCTATTATTATTAGAAATGAAAAAAGGATGCTGCAGGAGGCGGTAGATGCGCTTTTTGACAACGGCCGGCACGGAAAACCTGTTTTAGGCGCAGGCAACAGGCCCCTGAAGAGCTTGAGCGATATGCTTAAGGGAAAGCAAGGTAGGTTTAGGCAGAATCTTTTAGGTAAGAGGGTGGATTATTCCGGAAGAAGCGTAATTGTAATCGGGCCAGAGTTAAAATTGCATGAGTGCGGTTTGCCAAAAAAGATGGCATTAGAACTGTTTGAGCCGTTCATTATCAAGAAATTAAAGGAGCGGGGTTTTGTTCATACAATAAAAAGCGCAAAGAAGGTTGTAGAAAAGGCAAAACTTGAAGTTTGGGATATACTAGATGAGGTTATCAAGGATCATCCAGTCATGTTGAATAGAGCGCCCACACTACACCGACTTGGTATTCAGGCGTTTCAGCCGGTCCTCATTGAAGGTAAGGCGATAAGGATCCATCCGTTAGTATGTGCTGCGTTTAATGCCGATTTCGATGGAGACCAAATGGCTGTTCACGTACCTTTGTCCGTTGAAGCCCAAATGGAAACAAGGCTTTTGATGCTTGCTACAAATAATATCTTTTCTCCGAGTCACGGAGGTCCGATAGTTACGCCTTCCCAAGACATAGTTTTAGGCTGTTATTATCTGACAAAAGAAAAAAATGGCCAAAAAGGCGAGGGCAGAATATTTTCTTCTCCGGAAGAATGTGTTATTGCTTATGAAGATAATGAGGCGCCGCTTCATTCAAAGATTAAAGTTAAGATAGACGGCAAGTTGATCGATACAACCGTGGGAAGAGTTATTTTTAACCAGACCTTGCCGAAAGGTCTCCCCTTTGTAAACGAGATAATGGAGAAGTCAAAACTCAGCAAGGTTATCGATACCTGCTATAAGCAGTTTGGGCACTCTACGGTTGTTCATCTCTTGGATGACTTAAAGAAGCTTGGCTTCGAGCAAGGCACCATTGCCGGCATTTCAATATCGGTAGATGATTTAACAATACCACCCCAAAAGGCTGCCTGCATAAACAAGGCCAAGCAGGATGTAAAAAATGTTGAGGAGCAGTATAGGAGAGGCTTGATAACAGGTGGGGAAAGATATAATAAGATTATAGATATTTGGACCCATACCACTGATAATGTCTCTGATCTTATATTTGAAGGGCTGGATTCTTTTAATCCAATATTTATGATGGCCCATTCGGGAGCGAGAGGCTCAAGACAGCAGATACGACAACTGGCAGGTATGAGAGGGCTTATGGCAAAACCATCGGGTGAAATTATCGAAACGCCAATTACGGCAAACTTTAGAGAAGGCCTTACCGTATTGGATTATTTTATATCAAGCCATGGTGCTCGCAAGGGTTTGGCGGATACAGCACTTAAGACAGCCGATGCGGGATATTTAACAAGGCGTCTTGTGGATGTAGCCCAAGATGTAATTATAACAGAACAGGATTGTAAGACCTTAAATGGGATTCTCATAAGCGCTATTATCGAAGGCGACGAAACCGTCGTGAGCCTAAAAGAAAGGATTGTCGGCAGGGTCGTATTGGATAATATAGTAGACGTTATTACAGATACCGTGATTGTTGAAGCAGGGAGACAGATAGATGAGAACATGGCAGACAAAATTGAAGCCGCGGGTATAGAAAAGATCAGAATAAGGAGTGTGCTTACCTGCGAATCAAAGCGGGGCGTATGCGCAAAATGTTATGGCAGAAATTTAGCATCCGGCAAGATAGTTGAGTGCGGTGAAGCGGTAGGCATAATCGCTGCACAATCGATCGGTGAGCCAGGAACCCAGCTTACCATGAGAACGTTCCATATTGGTGGTACGGCAAGTCGTATTGTAGAACAGTCTAATATCGAAGCCAAGGCCTCAGGTATCGTGAAGTATTATAATTTAAAAGTAGTTGAAATTAAAAAAGGATCCGAATGGATAGCCCTAAATAGAAACGGGCAGATTAGCATAAATGACGAGGCAGGGAGAGAACTTGATAAACGGGTAGTCCTGCAAGGTGCGGTTGTAACCATTGAGGACAAAAAAAGGGTGAATAAGGGGCAGATACTTGTTAAGTGGGACCCATACACCTCTCCTATATTAACAGAGGTAAGCGGGATAATTAAATATGAAGATATAAAAGAAGAAGTTACTATGCGCGAGGAGCTGGATATCTCCACGGGTCTTGTAAATAAAGTTGTTATGGAATCAAAAGGTGATCTGCACCCGCAAATCCTTATTTTGAATAAGGCCAAAGAGGTTATGGCGATATATCCAGTGCCTCCGGGCGCTCACATCTCAGTTGATGATACCCAACAGGTAAAGGCAGGGGATGTTCTGGTAAAGACTCCGCGCGTTATTACAAAGACAAAAGATATAACCGGTGGCTTGCCAAGGGTTGCAGAACTTTTTGAGGCTAGGAAGCCGAAGGATCCCGCGATTATAAGCGAAATCGATGGTATGATTGAATTTGGTGAAGCCAAAAAAGGTCAGAGGAGAGTTGTTGTCAAAAGCGCCACAGGAATGAAAAAGGAGTACGTAATACCCCATGGCAAGCACTTAAATGTTTACAAGGGTGATAGGGTTCTTTCCGGACAGCAGCTTGTTGATGGGCCCGTAGTTTTGCAGGATATCCTAAAGGTTAGCGGCGAAAAGAAATTACAGGAGTATCTGGTAAATGAAGTTCAGGAAATCTATAGACTTCAGGGTGTTACGATTAATGATAAACACATAGAGGTAATTGTACGGCAGATGTTAAAGAAGGTAAAGATCGAAGACTCTGGCGACACGGAATTTTTGGTTGGCCAACATGTCGATAAAGTGAAATTCCATGAAGAGAACCAGCGTGCCCTTAAAAAGAAGGGAAAGCCCGCATCTGCGACACCTCTTCTCCTAGGGATCACAAAGGCCAGTTTAAGTACAGAGAGTTTTATTTCTGCCGCAAGCTTTCAAGAAACGACACGGGTTTTAACCGATGCTGCCGTAAGCGGGAAGAAAGATTTTCTCTTAGGCCTTAAAGAGAATGTTATTATGGGACACTTAATCCCTGCAGGGACCGGGTTTAAAGATCACGGCGAGATAGAAGTCGTGCATAATACTGAGGAACCAGTGGAGGAGAAGGAAAAGGCCAAGGAGCCAAAAAAAGAGGCCAAAGAAGAAAAATCAGAGAAGAAAGAAGTCAGCAAAAAAGGGACTACGAAGGCAAAAAAAGCGAAGAAAACAAAAAAGAAAGAGAAGAAGAAATAAAATGCCTACAATAAACCAATTGATACGGATAGGGAGAAA
>JABMQH010000061.1 GCA_013203355.1 Candidatus Omnitrophota bacterium
CCTCCCCTTCGTTTTAGTTTTAGTTAGTATTTCGTTTTGCTTAGCTATATCTGTATATCGCAAAATTATTGCGGATATTGTGGGCCAGGCAACGGAAGCAGGAACAACTTTAGTCGGCATGGGTGCCCTAACGGTCACCGCTTTTGTTGTAGGATCCACAGGGACAGGCACCGCTGCTGCATTTGCTGAAACACCAGATTTTGCATCATTGGAAGAATCTCCGGTTACAAGCGTCTCCCCCGAATCACCAGGGCTATATGAACGATAGCTTATAATGTCTTTACCAAATTCACCTAGGACGAGTGCATCCCCGCCATGCCTGCGCGCTTGCTTTTGTGCTGCCCTGATTAAACTTTCGTCACGCGCCCCATACCACCCGTCAACCTGTATAACCCCAAGGACTTGGTATGGATGTTCTATGATCTCACCGGGCAATAGAATTTCTATCGGATAATTAGATGGTTTGGCGGGGAGGTATACCTTTCCCATCCAATATGACTGCGCCACACAGCCTGAAAGAGGCAACCAGCTTAGAAGTGCTATAAGAAGTAATTTTTTCATCGTTCCCCCTTAGATGATATTAAATCCTCAAATATTTTCGGGCAAGCCCAATTACAAAAACGGGTATTATGAATAAGCCGAAAAATGATTCACAAGCTGCTATCAACTGACTCAGCCCTATAGGGGTGACGTCACCATACCCTACGGTGGTAAATGTGATCACGCTGAAATAAAAGGCCTCAAAGAAGCTCGGGCTAAACACCGCGCCGTCTTTCAGGAGGTGCCCAAAGATATAAAGAAAAGCCGATGAAAAAATAATAAGTATCCCGGCAAAAAAGGTTCTTGCGGGCCGTTCGCCGTGCCCCCAGATTATAAAAGAGAAGGTCAGCATGAACCACAAAAAGAGATGCTTCAGAAAACCTTTAATCCCCCTACCCTCTGAGGTTTTGACGATAGGGTGTATTTTACTGGGTTTAATAAGGCGATAGGTTAAAAATTTTCTATAACATTCCTTAGAGCGATAGAAGCAGTCTGAGAAATTAAGGAACTCCCCATCCCTTTCATAGTTTATTGCCGCATACTTATAGAGCATTGAGGCGTAGGCGAAATCTCCGGATTTTTCTGCTTCTCTGGTGGCTTCTTCATAAGATAAAGCGGCGTTATAGAAGGTTTTTTCTCCGGACTTTTTGCTCCAGCAGCTTGCTGCTGAAGCAAAGCATAACGCAGCTTGTTCGTGATTATTTTGATTCCTGTAAGCTTTTGCAGCCTTGCTGAATAATTTGAAGGCCTCCTCAAATTTCTCTTGAGAAAGAAATGAATAGGCGTCTCTTTCTAATACTCCGGGTTCACTACCCATCTATAGAGGCCCTCCTTATGGTTAGGATAGTATTATAGTATTCTAAGCACAATAGGTCAAATCAAATATGATTTTCGGGGACAGGTTCCTATTTGGTTTGGGGACACTTGCGTATTCAAATCCCTAAACGGTACTAAATGAAACACAAGAAGCGCAAGAATAGATTTGAGGGATTTATTACTAAGGTTGGGAAGAGTCATAGAACTAATTACTTATATCCACGGTTACGGTATCATCTACGTTCTGAGCGGCCTGCTTGTGGTAACCGTAAACCTTTATAGTATGTACTCCATTGTCAAGGGTGGTTGTATCAAGTGTAAATTCAAAAGGTGCAGAGTTATCATAGCTCTTCCAGGAGCCATCAAGATAATAATAGACATAGTTGAAATTATCGGCTGTCGCATCAGTGGTTATGTCTATCTGGCCGCTTACAGTTACGGGAGGCTCCTCCTGTACGGGAGAAGTAATAGATATGGATGGTTCAAGGATTGGGTCGTTTTGTGAAGTCAGCGTAATGGTTTTATCTGCGTATGCATAAATGCCGTTTCGAAAATAGGCCCATAGCTTTATAGTATGCTCTCCGTTCTCCCAATACCTCGAGTCCCAATTTAAACTGAATGGTGAAGAATTGTCATAATTTATATATTTGTTATCTACGTATAAATAGGTATAGTAAAGGTGCTCCTCGTTGTTTGAGGTGATATCAAGTGTTACAATGCCGCTTACCGTATCGCCCTCACCCGGTGGCGGGATAATCTCAAGAGTAGGATGTATGTGCCGGTCGAGAGTATCTAATTTATCCTGCAATGCCTGAATGACGGTGTTTCCAGATAGATTTGAAGAGACATAGGCTTGAGTGGTAATGGGGGCCGATAGGCTTATGCCGTGAATATTAGTCCAGGCTCCGCTGTCATAATATACCCATATGCCGTGCGGTGGACCAAAATCAATAATTATATCGTCTTTGCCGTTTCTGTCTACGTCACTTAGAACCATTAGTTCAGGGTCAATAAGATTTAAGTGTTCCCAAGCGGCAGTGCCGCCGTAATATACCCATATGCCGTGAGGTGAGCCAAAATCAAAGATTATGTCACTACCTTCGTCCCCATCCAGATTTCCTATAAGCACTGACTCGGGGGTTAGGGCGTTCAGATGCACCCAGCTTGAGGCATTGTAATATATCCAGATACCATATGGGTCGCCGAAGTTGACCACCAGGTCCTCTTCGCTGTTTCCATCAATGTCGGCAGTGAGTATCGGAAATTGATCAACTTCTGAAAAAGGAGTAAAGCCGGAGATTTTAACTAACGGGAAGGTTTCTTCAAATGTAAGCTGCGAAACATCGCGGATTATTGCATGCAGAGTCCCGTTTGCATTAAATGAGATATTCTGAATGGTGCGTGTATGGTCCGGTATAGTATTAAGGGAAGCAAAGGTGCTGACAGAGCCATCCTGTATTACTTTATATATTCTTTTTAAGGAATCCGGGATAAAATATACATTCCCCGCAAGGTCAGTTGCATTAGTCGCAGCAGAGCTTAAGCTATCCCCGGGTTCTAATTCTGTTTTAAGGTCCGCTACGATAATTTCCTGTGTATAGCCGGATTCAGTTATCGTAAAATAATCATCAGCGAGTGCGCCTGTCGCTAGCACAACGCTAAAGATAAAAGACACAATTAGGATAATCGTTTTCTGTTTCATATTGTTGCCTCTTTAAGGTATTGTACCATATTTAGGGGATTTTGCAAGTATAAATTAGTAACTTTTTTAAATCCTAACAACGATACGAAAAAATCCTTTTTAAATAATTCGTGTTTTATTGGCCTTTTGGAAGCGTTTTGTTACCTACTGAACACTAAAATTGTTATAGCGATGAGGATGTGATCAGCAATATTTGTCTTCAATAATTGAAAATATAGGATAACCTTTTAACTTGTCCCGCCCTTTTAACGGCAGAAGCTCAATAAGGAAGGCGATCCCCTCAACCTTTCCTCCGACTTTTTCAACCAGATCAACAGTTGCTCGGGTGGTCCCTCCTGTTGCCAGAAGGTCATCAACTATTAGAACCTTGGCGCCCTTTTTAAGGGCGTCCTGGTGGATTTCCAGGGTATCCTGTCCATATTCCAGGTCATAGGTTATGCTGTGTGTACGATACGGCAGCTTCCCCTTTTTTCTGACAGGGACAAGGCCAACGCCCATTTTATAAGCAACAGCGGATCCGAAGATAAAGCCCCTTGCCTCAACGCTGATGATCATATCAATATCCTTGTCTTTAAACTTGTCTGCGATAGCGTCCACAGCAGCGCGAAACTTGTCCGACTCTTTCAGCAGGGTTGTTATATCTTTGAAGGTGATGCCTTTTTTAGGAAAATCCTGTACATCCCGTATGAATTGTTTTAAGTCTGTACCCATTTTTTCTTTCTCCTTGCCAGTTTTTCTTCGAGCCGCGCCTCTTGAGTCGAAATAATATCCCTGAGCTTTTTCATTGCAACGGCTTCGATCTGCCTTACCCTTTCCCTTGTAATCTTGAAACTCTTTGCAGTCTCGTTTAATGTGCGGGGCACGCCGTCCTTCAGGCCAAACCTGAGAATCAGTATCCGTTTCTCACGCGGTGTCATTTTCTCTAAAAGCTCACCTATCCTTTCGTGCTGCAGATAATCGCTTAACTCGTCCCACGCGGTTCCCGTTTTTTCGTCTTCTATAAGTTCCATGAATTCCACAGAGCCCTCTTGGCCGACAGGGGCATTGAGAGAGGATATCTTGGCAACGATCTGGCTAAGTTCCTGCACCTTCTTCACAGGCAGGTGCATCTTTTTGGCTACTTCGTTTATCTTTGGCTTTCGATTTTTTTTGTCAGTGTACCGCTCCGTGATCTTTCTAAATTTCATTAAAAGCTCGAGCATATATATCGGCACCCGTATAGTCTTGCCTTGATTTGCAATCGCCCTGGTGATATGCTGCTTGATCCACCAGGCGGCATAGGTCGAGAAACGATAGCCCCTTTTGTGATTAAATTTTTCAACCGCCTTCATAAGACCCAGGTTTCCTTCTTCAATAAGGTCCATGATAGGCACCCCCAGGTAGCTATAGCGCTTCGCGATATTTATGACAAGCCGCAGATTGGAGCGTATCATCTTCTGCCGGGCCTGCCTATCTCCTTTCTTGATCTTTTTTGCAAGGTCCACCTCCTCCTGTGCAGTTAACAGAGGGGTGTTTTTAATTTGTTTTAGATACAGTCTTATTGCTTCCATGATTTACTTATTTTTTCCTTTCTTGTTTTTTATCGCCGCCTGGGCTGCTGCGAGTCTTGCAATAGGAACTCTGTATGGCGAGCAACTTACGTAATCCATATTTACTTTATGACAAAATTCTACGGATCGGGGTTCTCCCCCGTGTTCACCGCAGATGCCTATTTCCAGATTCTTGCGTGTTTTACGCCCGCGCTCTATGCCGATTTTTATCAATTCACCTATCCCTTCCTGATCGATGCTTTGGAAAGGGTCTTCCGGCAGTATGCCCTTTTCGAGATACTCAGGCAAAAATCCCCCGATGTCATCGCGCGAGAATCCAAACCCCATTTGGGTCATATCGTTGGTGCCGTAAGAGTAAAACTCCGCTACCCTAGATAGTTTATCTGCAACAAATGATGCCCGCGGGATCTCAATCATCGTACCGAACATATGTTTAATCTTCTTTAGTCCGTGCTTATGGAGAGTTTTTCGGTAAACGTCTTTTGTTATCGCGAACTGATTGTCCAATTCCTTGACGTCGGACACTACGGGTACCATTATCTCAGGATATGGGTTTTTCCCTTCTTTTATTAATTCCGCTGCCGCCTCAAATATGGCCCGGATCTGCATTGAACTGATTTCAGGATATGTAATACCTAAGCGTACTCCACGGTGCCCCATCATAGGGTTTGACTCGTGCAGGGCGTCCGCCCGTTTGGATAATTCACCCAGGCTGATATTCAAATCCTTGGCTAGTTGCTTTAGCTTGCCCGGGTCACGAGGCACAAATTCGTGTAAGGGCGGATCAATGAGGCGGATTACTACAGGTAGCCCATCCATTGCAGCCAAGGTGCTCTTGATGTCTTTTTTGACATAAGGGAACAATTCGTCCAATGCCTTTCTTCTCTCGTCTTCGCTTTTTGAAACGATCATTTTGCGTAATCTAAACAATGGTTCTTCTGAAGTCTTGCCGTAAAACATATGCTCAGTCCGGAATAAACCAATACCTTCGGCGCCAAACTGCCGCGCCTTCTTGGCATCCTCAGGTGTGTCGGCATTGGTGCGGATGCCCAATCTTTTTACGGAATCGCACAATTTCAGGAAATTGTTTAATTGTTTGTTCTCTTCGGTTGCATCCATCATGGGAAGCTGACCCTCATAGGCAATACCCTTGGTGCCGTTTAAGGTAATCCAAGCGCCTTCCTTAATGACCTTATCAGATACAACAAATTCTTTTTTGTCATAATCGACATGCATTGCGCCACAGCCCACAATACAGCATTTACCCCACCCCCTCGCAACCAATGCAGCATGCGAGGTCATGCCGCCGCGTGCCGTTAAAATTGCTTGAGAGGCGCGCATACCTTCCACGTCTTCAGGGTTAGTCTCTTCGCGTATCAGGATTACCTTTTTGCCTTGCTTTGCCCATTCAACGGCATCAGCAGCAGAGAATACAACCTGTCCACTGGCGCCGCCAGGACCCGCAGGTAACCCTTTTGCTAATGGCTTATGGCTCGCTTCTTCCTTAGGATTGATTATAGGGTGCAATAACTCATCTAACTGACTAGGGCTTACGCGCATTATCGCTTCTTCCTTGGTTATCAGTTTCTCCTTCAACATATCCATAGCCATCTGCACCGCAGCCGGGCCGTTCCTTTTTCCGACACGGCACTGCAGCATGAAGAGCCTGTCTTTCTCAATGGTGAATTCAATATCTTGCATGTCACGATAGTGTTTTTCCAAGGATCCCCGATAACCGTATAGTTCTTTGTAAATCTTCGGCATCTGTTTTTCTAAAGTTATCAAATCCTTATTGTGTCCCGATTTTGAATATTTATTTAGCGGTGAAGGAGTGCGGGTACCGGCTACTACATCTTCCCCCTGCGCGTTTATCAAATATTCGCCATAGAAACCGTTCTCGCCATTGCCCGGGTTTCGCGTGAAGGCAACGCCTGTTGCGGAATCATCGCTCATGTTGCCGAATACCATTGTCTGCACATTAACCGCCGTGCCCCAATCATCCGGGATATTCTCTATTCGGCGGTAGCTTATAGCCCGTTTTCCGTTCCAGGAGGCAAACACCGCGCCAATGCCGCCCCATAGCTGCTGATTATGGTCATCCGGAAATTCCTTCTTCAAAACCTCTTTTACGCGCGATTTAAATAAAGAGCAGAGTTTTTTTAGGTCATCAGCTGTTAAATCGGTATCGTTTGAGCAACCCTTTTTAGCCTTTACCTGCTTCATTATCTTCTCTAATTGTTTACGTATACCCGATTCCTCATCTTTTGGTTCTATTCCTGCGGATTTTTCCATTACCACGTCCGAATACATCATGATCAACCTGCGGTAGGCATCATAAGCAAAACGGGTGTCACCCCCACTTTGTTTTATTAAACCAGGTATGGTTTTTTCGTTTAATCCGATATTCAATACTGTATCCATCATCCCCGGCATTGATTTTCTTGCGCCTGAACGCACTGATACCAATAAAGGATTATCCGGGTCTCCGAATTCTCTCCCCATAAGTTTTTCGATCTGTTTTAAGGCTTTTGTCGCCTCTTCCTTTAAATTCTTTGGGTAGGTCTTTTTATTTTTATAATAATAAGTACAGACTTCAGTCGTGATTGTAAAACCTGGAGGAACGGGCAGCTTTAGATCCTTATGTCCTGCCATCTCGGCAAGGTTTGCGCCTTTGCCCCCCAAAAGATTTTTCATAGCTTCATTTCCATCTGCCTTGCCGCCGCCGAAGGAGTAAACAAATTTATTCTTCATCTCTACAAAATCCCCCTTATCTAACCCGTTAATTTTTTATCCAAATATTCTTTCACTGAGTCTATTGAAACCCTATCCTGCTGCATTGTATCCCTATCCCGTACGGTGACCTTTTTATCCGATATGGACTCTACGTCGACCGTTATGCAAAAAGGAGTGCCTATTTCATCCTGCCTTCTGTAGAGCCTGCCTATTGAGGCGGTGTCATCATACCGAACATTGAAACTTTTTGAAAGGTCTTTTGTTATGCCTTTTGCCATGGTTACAATTTCATCTCTGTTTTTAAGCAATGGTAAAATTGCTGCCTTGATCGGCGCAAGCGTTTTATGCAGCCCCAGGACAACCCGCTTTTCCTTTTTTACAACCTCCTCCCTATAGGAATCAATTAAAAATGCAAGCACCGCCCTATCTACGCCACCCGATGGTTCGATGACATATGGAACAAATCTTTCTTTTGTCCCTTCCTCAAAATAGGACAGGTCTTTGCCGCTTAGTTTTGAATGCGCTTTTAGATCAAAGTCCGTTCTATTTGCAATACCCTCGAGTTCGGACCATCCCATCGGAAAGCGGTATTCAATATCTGTGCATGCCTTTGCGTAATGCGCCAGTTCCTCTTTTGTATGTTCCCGCAGCTTCAGGTTATCGCGTTTTATCCCGAACCTGACGTACCAATACAATCTTTCATCAATCCACTTTCGATACCATTCTTCATCCGTGCCCGGTTTTACGAAATATTCTATTTCCATCTGCTCAAATTCCCTGGAACGGAACGTAAAATTTCCTGTAGTGATCTCGTTCCTGAAGGCTTTTCCTGTCTGCGCAATCCCAAAAGGAAGTTTTCGCCGTGATGTGGTGAGCACGTTTTCAAAATTTACGAATATACCCTGAGCCGTTTCCGGCCTTAGGTGAACCACGTTCTTCTGGCTCTCAACAGCGCCAATATGAGTTTTAAACATAAGGTTGAATTTCCTTGCTTCTGTCAGGGCGCCGCCGCATTCAGGGCATTTGTTTTCTTTTAGCTGATCTAATCGAAACCTTTTTTTGCAGGATTTGCAGTCAGTCAAAAGATCCGAAAAGCCTTCGAGGTGCCCGGAGGCGATCCACGTTGAGGGGTGCATCAATATCGCGGCATCAAGGCCCTCCATGTCCCCGCGCTCGTAAACGATACTGCTCCACCAGGCCTGTTTTACATTGCGTTTTAGCTCAACACCCAAAGGCCCATAATCCCAGGTGCTCTCTAACCCGCCGTATATCTCGCTGCTTTGAAATATGAATCCCCTGCGCTTACATAAAGAAACTATTTTTTCCATAAGGTTTTTGTTCATCCCCTCGCTCATACCAGCACCTTTTTTATAAATTCCAAACTTTTAGGTCTAACAGGTAGGTGATAAGTTATAAAACGCTGCAGTAGCTGTTCAACCTGACGGCCCACATCCTGTGAAACTTTTATCCGCAGGACCATCTCCCAGTCAGACCTGCTTATATGGTCGATAAAATTAACCGTGCCTATAGAAACAGGAAAGCTGCTATCCCTTTCCTTCGCAGAGCACTCTCCGCATATCACGCCCCCGTTCTTGAGGCTGAACCTCATTTTTTTAATTACAGAAGAATCACAGATGGCGCAGCTCTTTAATCGAGGCATTAACCCCAGGATGCCCAGAAGCTTAATCTCAAATATCCTGGCAACTCTTTTTGTGCTGGCCGGACCGCACAGCAGCCTTAAGCTATTTTCCAGCAACTCGAACATCTTCTCATTTTTTTCAAGTATCAGCGTAAGGGAATTTACCAATTCAATAAAGTATAGCGCATGCGAGGTCTTTTCGAGATCTTCTCGGATCTCGGCAAAAAATTCCCGCAATTCACATTGTGAAATTGTGAATACATCCCTATCCTTCCGTTCATAAAAGACAATTTCATTTAAGCCGAAAAGTTGCGGGCTGGCATTATATTGCCCTTTTTGTCCTCTTATCCCTTTTATTACGCCGGAAATCTTTCCGTGCCCTTTTGTATAAAAGCTCAAGAAAAGGCTTGTTTCGCGTAAATCCTGCTTTTTTAGTAAGATTGCCTCTGTTTTTTGTATCATTTCACGAACTCAATTACTTAAAAATCTGAATCAGCAAAACGGTAACAAGAAAACCTATTACCGAACCGGCAGTTACTTCCCATACTGTATGAATATTCTGATGGAGCCTGCTGCGCACAATTATTATCGCCAGAAGAAAGCTTAACGAAATAATCAAAGGATTTGAGGTGGAAAAGGCGATGATGGTCCATATGGTGAAAGCGATCGCGGAATGTCCGCTGGGCATACCTCCACGCAGCGGTTTGCCCTTTCGAAATAAAATCTTCCCAACTATTACGATTGCAAAGACCAGTATTAAAGCTATGACCGTAGTATGTAATGGCGTATCTTTCAGCCGGCTTAAGCCTCCCGTTAAGGAAATAAGAATGTGTCCTGAAAATAAAAGGTATCCAAAGATTGTTGCGGATACCGCAGTTAGCAACACCGCCCCTGCCGAGATATCTTTGATTATGCGTGCAAGCGGATGAAATAAATCGCTTATTAAATCAACCGTGTGTTCTATGATTGTATTTACCATTTCGGCAAAAAGGACAATGGTGATAAGGCTGCCGAGGCAGATTAATTCTATTCTGGTGAAGTCCAGGATAATTCCCAATATAAATACGAGCACCGCGAGCAAAAAATGTATGCGCATATTACGCTGAGTCTTAACTACGTAGATAAAACCCTCTATGGCGCAATTGAAGCTTTCTACTAGATTGGTTCGCTGCATAATGTTTCTAAGACCTTATTTTGCTTTTCTTGAATAATCCTCTGTTCCTTTTTAGTTTTGTCACCATAACCCATCAGATGAAGTACGCCGTGAATTACATATAAGAAAATTTCTTTCTTTACCGTAGTGCCAAACCTCTTGGCATTGTATTCGGCTATCTCCAGCGAGATCACAATCTCTCCAAGGAACCCCTTTAAGTTTTTACTGGGGGACAGCCGGGTTTTTGTGCCAAAGGAAATAACATCCGTTGGTTCGTTTCTTCCCAAAAACCGTTTGTTTAGCGCCGTAATTTTTTTATCGCCGGTCAATAAAAGATTTACACCAACATCGCCTGTTACGCCTTCTGAGTCCAAGGTCTTTTTTACGACCTTTTTTAAATCCTCCTGGTC
>JABMQH010000062.1 GCA_013203355.1 Candidatus Omnitrophota bacterium
CATCTGCAGACTGACGGATGATTTCATCGGAAATCCTTACATCATCAGAATAATTGCTTGAAGCAACCCACAGACGCAAAATATCTGCTCCATATTTCTTCATAATGTCCTGCGGCGCTACAACATTCCCAAGAGATTTTGACATCTTCTTTCCCGTATCGTCCCTTACGGTACCGTGGATGTAGATGTCTTTAAAAGGGATGGCTTTCTTGAATTCCAGGCCTGCCATGATCATTCTGGCCACCCAGAAAAATATTATTTCCTGAGCAGTAATCAAGGTGGAGGTAGGGTAGAAATAATTAAGTTCCTCCCTCTTCTGCTTTTTGTATTCTATATCCTGCTCCCCGAACGGCCAGTAGAACGTAGCGAACGGCCAAAGCCAGGAAGAAAACCAGGTGTCAAGCACGTCTTCATCCTGCTTAAGATTCGAGGATTTGCATGCCCTGCATGCCTTTGGTTTTTCCAGGGTCGCGATCGTCCCTTTTTCGCAGTCAAGGCAATACCATATCGGGATACGGTGTCCCCACCAGATCTGACGGGATATGCACCAGTCCTGAATATTCTCCATCCAGTTCAGATATACCTTTGTCCAGCGCTTAGGGTAAAACTTTACCTCACCCTTTTTAACCACTTCGATTGCCGACTTTGCCAAAGGCTTCATTTTAACAAACCATTGCCGTGATAAATATGGCTCGATAATCGTATGACAACGGTAGCAATGGCCTGCAGCCAATTTGTGCGGCTCTATTTTTTTCAGCAGACCCCTTTCTTTTAAGTCCTGTAATATGACCTCCCTTGCCTCAAACCTATCCATACCATTGTACTCGCCGGCGTTTTCATTTAGGCGGGCATCAGGATGCATGATGTTTATAAACTTAAGCTCGTGTTTTTTACCCAGCAGCTCGTCGTTTGGGTCATGCGCGGGAGTTACCTTGACCGCACCTGTACCGAACTTCATATCCACCAGATCATCTGCGATTATCTTTATCTCGCGATTAATTAAAGGCAGGATCAAAGTTTTTCCGACAAGCTTTTTGTATCGCTTGTCTTTAGGGTTAACCGCTACGGCGGTGTCACCCAGCATTGTCTCCGGGCGGGTTGTTGCAACCGTAACGAATTTATCGGGATTGTCTTTAAGGGAATATTGCAAATAATAAAGATTCCCTTGTATATCATGGCGTGGTGCTTCCTCATCCGATAAGGCAGTTTGACATCTCGGACACCAATTAATGACTTTATCTCCCTGGTAGACCAAACCTTTATTCCAAAGCGAAACAAAGACGTCTTTGACGGCGTCGGAATACTCGTCGTCCATTGTAAATCTTGTTCGCTCCCAGTCACAGGAGCAGCCTAATTTTTTTAATTGTTTTATTATTGTTGATCCATATTCTTCTTTCCATTGCCACACCCTTTCCAAGAACTTCTCCCTGCCCAAAGCCTGCCTGCTTAATCCTTCCTTGGCAAGTTCTTTCTCAACTACGTTTTGGGTAGCAATTCCGGCATGGTCGGTTCCCGGCATCCACAATGTCTCGAACCCCTTCATCTTTTTATACCGTATTAAGATATCTTGGATGGTGTTATTTAAGGCATGTCCCATATGCAGTATTCCTGTTACATTAGGAGGGGGAATTACGATACAGTAGGGTTTTTTATCGGGGTTGGCCTGAGCGTGAAAAAGATTATGCTTTTCCCAAACTTCATACCACTTTTTTTCCGTTAACTTTGGATTGTAGGTAGAAGGGATATCTTTCACTTGGCGTCTTTCAAGAGTTTATATTCGATACTATCCATTAACGCCTGCCAGGACGCTTCGATAATGTTCTCGGAAACACCAATCGTCCACCAGGAGTTGGTTTTATCCTGTGATTGAATCAAAACCCTGACCTTTGCGGCTGTCCCCGCCTTTTCATCCAGGACCCTGACCTTGAAATCGGCCAGATGCATTTCTGAAAGCCCGGGATAAAAGTCCTTTAGCGCCTTACGCAGCGCGTTGTCCAATGCGTTTACAGGACCATCTCCCAGCGCAGCTGTATGCTGTAGATGTTTTCCAACCTTGAGCTTTATGATCGCCTCTGACTTAATCTGGTTTTTTTGTTTTTCAATAATAACCCTAAAATCTTCCAGCTTGAAAAAGTCTTTGAACTTTTTTAGGGTTCTCTTCATCAAGAGCTCCAAGGATGCCTCGGCAGCCTCGAAATGATAACCCTCGTGCTCCATGGTCTGGAGGAGCTTAAGAAGCCTTTTTGTTTTCGAGGCGTTTTTGTCGAGTTCAAGCTCCAACTCCTCTGCCTTTTGCAACAGGCCGCTCTTTCCGGTTAATTCTGAAATCAAAAGTCTGCGTCTGTTACCAACCAGATGAGGGTCAATATGCTCGTAGGTTTTTGAATTTTTCAAAATAGCGTTTATGTGCACGCCTGCTTTGTGGGCAAAGGCCGAATTTCCTACAAAAGGTTGAGAATCAAGCTGTTTCATATTGCAGATCTCCGCCACATATCGAGAGGCCTCTGTTAGTTCCTTAAGGTTGATTCTTGATATACAGGAAACACCCAGTTTTAATGACAGGTTTGCAATTATGGAAATAAGGTTTGCGTTACCGCACCTCTCCCCTATGCCGTTGACCGTACCCTGGATATGGGTTGCCCCTGCCTGAACTGCCGCTAAACTGTTAGCAACTGCCATATCACCGTCATTATGAGTGTGGATCCCCAGTGGTACACCCAGGATTTCTTTGATCTCCCTGACAATCTTAAATATTTCGGAAGTACCGGTCCCGCCGTTTGTATCGCACAATATAACAGCGTTTGCCCCCGCTTCCTGAGCTGCCAGAATGGTCTGCTTGGCATACTCCGGGTTATGGACGTAGCCGTCAAAAAAATGCTCCGCATCATAAAAGACCTTTTTTCCTTTGGACTTCAGGTATTTGATTGAGTCCGAAATCATTTTTAGATTTTCATCCAAAGGTACTTTGAATACATCTTTTACGTGAAGATCCCAGCTTTTTCCAAAAATTGTAATAACTTTAGTATCCGCAGTTAAAAGTGCTCTTAAAACAGAATCATAAGTTGTCTTTGTTTTGGCCCTTCTTGTGCTCCCAAAGGCTACAACCTGCGAATTTTTAAGGCCCGCCCGTTTGACCTTTTTAAAAAATTCCATATCCTTCGGATTCGCGCCGGGCCATCCACCTTCGATATAGTGGATACCGAGAGCGTCCAATTTCTGCGCAATCCTTATCTTGTCGGTGACCGAAAATGAAATCCCTTCGGTCTGCGCCCCATCACGCAGAGTGGTATCGTAAAGTGTCACCTTCATTTTCTTCCGCCCTTTCCTAATCCGAATGCTTTGTGAATCAGTTTTACCGCCTCATCCGCACGTTTCTTTTTAATCACACACGATATCTTTATTTCGCTTGTAGATATCATTCCAATGTTTATCCCTCTGGAGGCGAGTGCCGTAAACATCTTTGCCGCAACTCCGACATGACTGCGCATACCAATGCCTACTACGGATACCTTTGCGATATCCTTGTCGTACGTAACGCCTTCGCCGCCTACTCCCTTCGATATCTTTTCGGAAACCACCAAAGTCCTTTTTAAATCAGTTCCCATAACCGTAAAAGATAGATCGGTTGCGCCTGTCCTTGAGATGTTCTGGATGATCATATCTATATTTATTTCTTCCTTTGCCAATTCGCTGAAAATCTTTGCCGCAATACCTGGTTTATCAGGTACGCCGCAAATAGTTACCTTTGCCTCATTTTTATTTGCTGTTACGCCACTAACGAGGACATCTTCCATTGCCTTGACCTCCTTTGAAATTATAGTTCCCTGCTTATTCGTAAAACTGCTTCTTACATGTATTGGAACATTAAATTTTTTAGCAACCTCCATACTCCTTGCCTGCATTACCTGAGCGCCTAATGATGCCAGCTCAAGCATTTCCTCATAACTAAGCCCGTCTAGTTTTCTCGCGTCCTTCACTATCCGCGGATCAGCGGTATAAACGCCATCTACATCGGTGTATATCTCACAGACTTTTGCCTTTAAAGCCTTTGCCAGGGCGACCGCGGTCATATCACTTCCTCCCCTGCCTAGTGTGGTTATATCCTGGTCCAGAGTGACACCCTGGAATCCCGCGACGATTACAATCTTACCCTTTTTGAGTTCCTCATGTATTCGATCCGCATTTATGTCTAATATCCGCGCTTTTGTGTGCGACTTATCAGTTATGATCCCCACTTGGGCGCCGGTAAACGATATTACCTCAAGACCGGCCTCATGAATAGCGGCTGCCAAGAGCGCAACGGATACCTGCTCTCCTGTGGCCATCAACATGTCCATTTCCCTTGATGGCGGGTTTTTGCTAATCTGTTCCATGAGTCCTATCAGCTCATCTGTCTGGTCGCCTATGGCGCTGACAACTACAACTATTTGGTAACCCTTCTTTTTATATTTTGCGATGCGCCTTGCCGCAACTTTGATGCGTTGAGGATTTGCAACGCTGGAGCCGCCAAACTTCTGCACTATTAAATTAGACATAGGATCGCTACTCCTTCTTCTTTACTAAATAAGGCATTAATTCCCACCCTGCTTTAAAAACCAGCCCGCTTTCAGAAGAGGATTTTTCATTAAAGCTGGTAAATTGGTCTGCGGTTATGCCTTTTCCGAAAATTGCAAATGGAACGGGCTCAGCAGTATGTGTCCGCAAGGAAATGGGGGTTGCGTGGTCCGGAAGCACTAAGATTCGGAAATTCTTTAATTCTTTAAAATGTTTCAAGAAGGCCCCTACGATTAAACTATCAAAGTTTTCAATAGCTGAAATCTTTTCTCTGACCTCACCGTTATGTCCTGCTTCGTCCGGTGCTTCAACGTGCACAAATACAAAGTCCTTGTCCTTCAATGTGTTAAGCGCGTATTCGGCCTTCCCTCTATAATTAGTATCATAATAGCCGGTGGCTCCGGGGACATTTACCACCTCAAGGCCAATCGTCTTGCCAATGCCCTTAACGAGGTCAACGGCTGAGATTATAGACCCGGCCAATCCGAACCTTTCGCGGAAACTCGGCATACTTGGTTTAGACCCCTGCCCCCAAAGCCATATCATATTCGCAGGGTTTTCCTTAAGGTCGATTCTAACTTTATTTATCTCCTGCTTTTCTAATAGGGGGCGGCTTTTATTCATCAATTTAATCAGAAAATCCGCATTCTTTCCCTCAGGTAAACTTTTTGAAAGTTTCTTCCCGAGAATATTGTGCGGAGGAGTGCATTTTACCTTTTTAAACTCTTCGATATTATAATTAACATCCGGTTTCAACACCATGAGATGCCTGTAGCTTATGCCCGGATAAAATTTGATATTGCTCTTTCCTAAATGGTCATCGAGATATTTAATGAGCATCCGTGATTCTTTCGAAGAAATATGACCGGCGCTATAATCAGCCATAACATCTCCCGAAGCGGTGACAAGATTGCATCTGAAAGCTATATCAAACTCATCCAATG
>JABMQH010000063.1 GCA_013203355.1 Candidatus Omnitrophota bacterium
GCACTAGAAGGACCTTTAAGGCGTATATAGACTTTGAAGATCCAAAAGAGTTAACTTCTCCGTATGATGGGACAAAATTTTTCCCTACCCCTGAGCTGATTATTTCTAAGCCCCAAACAGGGATACCTACAACCGGTATGCCCGGTTTATACGGTGGGTCTTTACATCCTATGCCAGCCGACCAGTTTCCCTATGGCGATTCAGGTGTTGGGGCGCCAACAGGTATGGCCCCAGCGACTGGTGGCTTTGGCGGGCAACTGATGCTTGACGGAAAACCTTCAAGGATTGAGGAGATTTTTTCTAAAAATATACCTCTGGGTATTTCCAAAGACATTAAACAATTCGGCTATGAGATATTTAAACCCGTAGAAAAAGCGCCTCTTACAAAAGAAGGTGAGGCACAGGCAGAAGGCGAAACAGGATCAGGGAAAGGTAACTTATTAAAGACGCTATTAGGGTCCGGAGCAGGGAGCGAAATATTGCCGAGTGATTTCGGGATGACGGGAGGGCCTTCTGTTTTTACCAGCCCTACGGAAATACCTGTTATCAGTGATTATGTATTAGGTCCAGGGGATACGCTTAAGGTCACAATTTGGGGGCAGGCACAGGAAATATTCTCGGTTGTTATTGATCCCGAGGGGAAAATATTACTTCCGAAGGCCGGGCCTATGTACCTATGGGGCTTGAAATTTAGTGAGGCCGAGGAGCGAATAAAGAAAAGTTTGTTAAAAACCTATGCCAATATTCAAGTCAGTGTTTCAATGGGGGGCCTTAGAGGTATAAAGGTCTTTGTGTTAGGTGAGGCAAAGCGGCCTGGGGCGTATACGATAAGTGCACTCTCTAACTCGTTTCATGCCCTTTATGCCGCAGGTGGTCCGGGTAAACTTGGTTCAATGAGGAAAATAAAGTTGACGCGGAAGGGGGCCCCTGGGCTATCAATAGATTTATATGATCTATTACTCAAAGGCGATAATAGCCAAGATTATAAACTCCAGGCCAATGACACTATATTTATTCCTCCGATAGGAGATACGGTAGGCGTGGCAGGCAACGTAAAGAGGCCCGCCATTTACGAATTAAGCGAAAAAACTAAATTAAGCGATGTTATGGAAATGGCAGGCGGTATCTCTTCCGTTGGATATCTAAAAAGAATACAACTTGAAAGGATACAGGATCATCAGCGAAAAATAGTTTTGGATTTGGAATTTAAATCCCTTATTGATCTAAGGAATTCCCAGAATAATTTGGAACTCCAAGATGGCGATCTGGTTCTTGTGTTTCCGATTACATCGATCAGGCATAACTTTGTATCTATTGCAGGAAACATCTTGCGAACCGGGGATTATGAACTTAAGGATGGTATGAGGCTTAAAGATTTAATAGATAAGGCAGGCGGTATATTGCCGGGTACATATCTTAAGAGAGCCGAGATTTCAAGATTCCGCGGAGATAGGACTAAAGAGACAATCCCTGTCAGTTTAACGGAACTCATGGATGGCATAGAGGAGGCGAACATCCCGCTTAAGGAATGGGATGTGGTTAGGATATACACAAAGAGAGAAATCCTGCCGAGCCTTTTTGTGATGATAGACGGTGCCGTAGACAAGCCCGGGAAATATGAATTAACAGAAAATATGAGGATAAGTGACCTGATCTTCAGGGCAGGGGGGCTAAAGAGAAATGCATTCATGTTGAATGGCGAATTATTTAGGAGCTTTGCCGATCCGGCAGCCACGATATTTAATATTGATTTTAATAAGGCGTTGGCAAAATATCCGGAGGAGCCAAACGAACACGACTTATTTTTAGAAGAAGGCGACCACCTGTTTGTAAGAGAAGACACTTCAAAGAAAGAAAAATTTATAATTACCTTTTCCGGCGAATTTAAATATCCCGGCAAATATGCAGTTGAAAAAGGAGCGCGGTTTAGCTCAGTTATTAAAAGGGCCGGCGGATTTAAGGATGGGGCGTTTTTGGATGGGTGTGTTTTTACCAGAGCGAGCGTAAGAAAGACGCAGGAAAGGGCGCTTAAAAATTTCTTGGATTCCGAACAAAGCGCTTTATTGAAGGAGCAATCCTCTTTAGCGGTAGGTCTTACCCCTATGCAGGCCGAGTCCAGGGATAAGCTGATCACATATAGAAAAGAATTAAGGGAAAAGCTTGGGAATGTAGCCTTTCAAGGGAGGGTATTGATTAAGCTAAATAGTGATATGGCCAAATTCGTAGGCAGTGAATACGATATGGTTATTCAAGACGGCGATAGCTTACATATTCCTAGCGCGCCATCAACTGTGCAGGTAGTCGGTAATGTATATGGCGCAGGCACGGTCGCGTTTAGTAAAAAGAAAGGGGTGGATTATTATATAAATAAGGTCGGAGGACTTACTAGATACGCTGATGCCAACAGGATCTTTGTAATAAGGGCTAACGGAGAAACAATAAGCCATTTCGTAAGGGCCGTAAAAATCAAAAGAGGCGATATTATAATTGTGCCTGAGGAGTTTAAGTACCGGACCTTACCAGGGTTGGTTGTCAAGGATGTAGTGCAGGTCATTTATCAGGCTACCTTAGGTGCAGCTGTTACAATTACTGCTCTAAACTCATTGTAAGAAGAAGGAGGTATGTATGAATTATGAATTTAGTATTTTTTATTTTATCGACCTATTTAAAAAACACTGGAGGATCCTTTTAGCTGTGGTAATAATACCCATGATTTTGACAACGGGCATCTCATTAATGAAACCTGTTACATACGTCTCTAGTGCCACACTTTTTTTAAAAGATGCTGCCGCCGTTTCTGCGGGGTATTCTATATCAAAATCTCCAATGGGCAAATTCTTAGGTCTTGCCGATGTTGTAAGTTCTTCCAAGATAGTTATTATAAACATATTTGAAAGCAGGCGTATGGCCACAGATATCAGAGAAGAGTTTTCCAGTAAACACCCGGACCTCTGGTGGGAGATTAGGCCGTATGAGGGGACATGGGGTATTAGCCTGGAGGTAAGAGGTCCAGATCCGGCGCTTACGGAAAAGATTGCAAATTTCTGTATAAGAAATCTTGATAAAATAAATACAGAGTTAGAACTTTCAGTCCAGAGTCCCATGGTAAAAGTTTTAGATGCCCCTACTTATGGCACTCCAGAGAAAAAGCGCACTTTGACAAAAATAGTTGCATCTGGGATGTTTTCATTTTTGGC
>JABMQH010000064.1 GCA_013203355.1 Candidatus Omnitrophota bacterium
ACAATCACCTGCAAGGGACCTCCAGGGGCTTCGCCCCTTCCGGCCCCTGAGCAGCGCGTTAGAAAAATTATGAATCCAGAAAATTACTCAAATATTGCGATCAGTTGGGCTTTTGAATCAGCAAATTGGCAAAATTTTGCTGATTTATTACGAGATTTATATAATCCACTTAGCCTGCGAACATTTAGAGGAAGTAGCTCTCCCCCTACATTAGATAGTTACACAAGAACGCATTGGGATAACAGGAAAGACACAGAAGGATTTAGTACATCAATAATAAATAATGCCAATGAGTGGCATAATTTTGCCGTTAAGTTCTATGATAAAGACGATGAGTACCGTTTTATTAATATTGAAATAGACCTAGAGAAAAAAACAGTGAAGTTATCATCTTCATTAGATAACGAAATAAAGCTAGAGGAAGCATTAAATAAAATTCAAAAGACATTTATTATTATTCCCGGATCTGAGCAATATCGTAAGAATAATGCTACACAATCAAATAATGACATCCTTGACCTCAAACCCAATGTTTATGGTATAGGAATTAATTTTAACGAAGTTTGGAAGCGTTTCAAAAATTGGTTTTTAAAAAAAAATAGAACGAATTTCTAACCTGGCATTCAACAAGACGTGCTACTATCTCGCCGAATCGGTCTTTTATGGTTCGCGACATATAAACATTTAATAACCTTTAATGGCAGGCATCGCACGCTTGTTAATTTGTCGTTGGGCTATAAGAATATGGAAACGGAAAATACTAATTGGAAAACCTATGAGGAAGTGGCACAGCACTTATTGAATGAGTTTTCCGAGAAATTTGAAATGTCAAAATTTGAAGGCAAACAGTCAGTAAAAGGCCTAAAATCTGGAACAAAATGGGAAATTGATGCCAAAGGTGTAAAGGAAGGTTCTGATATATTTCTCATTGTTGAATGTCGCAGATATACAACTTCAAGACAATCTCAAGAAAAAATAGGTGCTTTAGCTTACAGAATACATGACACAAAAGCAGCTGGAGGTATCATTGTAAGCCCGCTTGGTATTCAAGAGGGTGGTCGAAAGATAGCTAAGGCTGAAAATATTCAAGAAGTCACTCTTGATCCTAATAGTACTACCACAGATTACTTTATGCAATATCTGAATAATTTTTTTATCGGAATATCAGATCGAATAAGAGTTACAGATTCTGTCACAGTAATAAAACTTGATAAAAACGGAAACATTGTGGATTAACGCCCAACCAATATTTGCACCGGATCGCGGGAAAACCGCCGCGCCCGGTGAAATAAACGTTAGGGCCATAAAAAAATATGAGACTTTATCATTTCTTGTCGCGTGAAGACGCTGTCGACGACTTAAAGAAAAAAAGGGTTAAGATTTCAATAATCGACAAATTAAACGACCCTTTTGAGCTTCAAGCTGGGTTTACTAAACCAAATCAAAAACTTAGAGCCCAGTTCTCACAATTTAAATCGAATATCTCAAAAAAAGTTGGAATCTTTTGTTGCTCTAAAGATTGGCGTAATCCTTTGCTTTGGAGTCATTACGCATATAGACACACGGGCTTTGCACTCGGCTTTGATATGCCAGACAGTAAAGCAATTGAGGTTAGATATTCAAAAGATAGGCCTTTATTCACATTAGCTAGTTTGCCTAAAAATTCAGATAATACTGAATATCTAGAAAAATTAAGTAGAACTAAATTTATATCATGGTCATACGAAGAAGAAGTTCGGTTTGTTTACCCATTGAATTCACTGTTTTTTGAAGGTGGGCATTATTTTAACAGTTTTGACGATCAAATGATTCTTAAAGAAGTAATTATTGGTTGTAATTCGACTATAACAAATAGAGAAATTTTAACGGCACTTAAAGGATTCAAAAATATAACTTTAATATGGTCTCGAATGGCTTATAAAAGCTTTCGTATCGTTAAAAACAAACAACAAGTTTTTAGAATTTAAGGCATTTAGCCCTAACGAGGCGCTTCACCAGACCGCTAGGCCTGCGGCCCAGTTCCCTCGCTTCGCTCGGCGGCTGGTGAGCTTAAACGTTACGCACGCGGCTTTGGCAAAGTGCATTAGAATAGCGTCAATTTCTGCAAATGAAGCCAGAGGGTGTGA
>JABMQH010000065.1 GCA_013203355.1 Candidatus Omnitrophota bacterium
GTTATAGGGATGGGGGGATAAAGATTAATCCATTGCGGGACCCCATAAAGGACTTAGATAGCCTCTTAAGACCTGCCTGGCACCTCTTTAGTATGCGTAATTATAGAAAAACGCTTGTCAGGGCAGATGGCAATAAAATGCTTTCCATGGGGCTGGTGAGCTCACGTGGCTGTCCTTACGATTGTGTATTTTGCGCCAATTCGGCGTTAAGCCAAAAGAGGGTAAGCTTCATGTCGCCTAAACGGTTTGTAGGCGAGTTGGAATTTCTAAATAGGGAGTATGGTTTTACTGCTTTTGATTTTTGGGACGATACGTTTACTGTGAATAAGAGCCATGTCCTGGGTGTCTGCGATGAAATATTAAAACGAAATTTGAAAATAAACTGGTATGCGCGTTGTCGAATAGATACGGTGGACAGGGAGGTTCTTCAGTTGATGAAGAAGGCCGGTTGCGTAACACTGTCTTACGGCATAGAGTCCGGAAGTCCGCGTATATCCAAGGTAATCAGGAAAAATATAAACCTGCAGAAGGCGCGGGAAGTAGTCAAGCAGTCGGCAGATTTAGGATTTTGTGTTTTGACTTTCTTTATGGCGGGGCATCCCGGTGAGACAGCCGAAGACTTGAAGATGACGCTGAATTTGATGGATGAGTTTAAAGCCTATTCGCCGCACATAAAACCAACTATCGGTTTTACCTTAATCTATCCCAAGACAGGGCTGGAGGAGATTGCGCGAAAAAATTTATTACTTCCTCAGCATTTTTCTTGGAATAAACCCGTGAGTCTTGGCACCTCCGTTTTTTCTGCGAGGGAGGATTCGATCCCAATTTTCGAAAACCCCGATTTTAAACTACCCCTAATGAAGATAATGATATTTGAGAGGGTGAATAAAAAGGCCGGATTTTTAACAAAAGCCAGAAAATTTTTCTCAGTACTCTTTTCTATCAAAGGATGGAAGGAGTGTAAAAATGTTGCCAGATTGACATTTTCATATTTGCGTCAAAGCCTAATCAACAGGTATCATGAAACTTAAAAAAAGATCGTTTAAAAAGCTGTTTTTACCTCTACCATATCTGTTTCCGAAAATCTTTGCCTTTCGGTTGCCGAGGATAATTGTAGTGGAAACCGCAAACACCTGTATGCTCAAATGCCCTACTTGCCCAACTGTAACCGCTATGAAGCGCAAGGCAGGTATGATAGATATGGCAACATTCAGAAGATTGGCCGACCAGATCGACTGGAAGTTGGACAAAATGGATTTCGGCTATTCCGGTGAGCCGCTTATGAATCCTCGGATATTTGAGATGATTTCTTATGCCGGTAAAAGGATGATACCTACAGGGTTCGATACTAACGGGATGCTTATTGAACCTTTTGTCGAGGACATAATAAGTTCCAAATTGAGGTTTATCACAATATCATTGGATGGAACTTCAAATGAGTCGCTAACTAAATTTAGAATCGGTGCCGATTTTAACAAGATTATTTCTGGCCTAAGAAAGTTGTGTCGTAAAAAACGCGCCCTTAACTTAGAATTCCCTATTATCACTATGCAATTGATTGTCATGAAGCACAATGAAGGTGAAATAGATGCTTTTATTGAATTGGCCAGGGATATAGGTGTTGATAAGGTTTGCCTTAAGAGCCTTAATCTTAACATAGGATTTTGGTTGTCAGGGGAAGAAAGGGAAAATCTCGCAAATATGTATTTGCCTACTAATGAACGGTATTGTAGATACAGTTTAAATGAAGAGGGCCCTCAATTCAAAAAAGGATTTTTGATGCCTTGCATTTTTCCTTTTAACGATATGGTTGTTTTCTGGAATGGTGACGTCGGCCTCTGTTGTCTTGATTTTAACGGCAGATATATTGCGGGGAATGTGACCGAACAACCTATAAAGGATATATGGCGAAGTGAATTATATAATCGATATAGGAAACTAATCTTTCGCAGAAAATTAGAGATGTGTAAAGAATGCAATTTTACGGAAGACGTAAATGAGGTTATTGCATTGACCGAAAAGTAGCTATGGAGAAAATGATCAAAGGAATCGGCCTCGTAAGAAAAAATCGCTGGGATAATCGATTGATGGCTGTTTCGGGATTTATAGAATCTCGGTTACCTGACAAAAACAGAATAATGCATAGAAACTCGTGATAACCCAAAAATCTCTATCAATAGTTATACCTGTATATAACGAAGAGGAAACTGTGGATGATGTCCTTTCATCGCTCTCAGCGATTGCCGAATCCGTTACTGATGATTATGAAATTATAATAGTAAATGATGCCAGTACGGATAATTCAAAGGCAAAGGTGCTGGAATGGGCGAAGAGGAATAACAGGATAAATCTTGTTGACCATGAGGTTAACCTGGGATATGGCCAGACGTTAAGGACCGGCTTTAATAACGCAAGGAAGGAATTGTTATTCTATACGGATGCTGATATGCCGGTTTGCTTAGATGAGCTCAAAAAGTTTCTGCCACTTATGGATGAGTACCCTTTGGTAATTGGTTATAGGTTGAACAGACAGGATACTCCGCGCAGATTCATATATTCCAAAGTCTATAATTTGCTATTAAGGGTTCTTTTAAAGGTAAAGGTCAAAGATGCGAATTTTTCGTTTAAATGCATGAGAAAAGAAATATTTAAAACATGTAAGTTAACAGCTAAGAGTGTTTTTATTGATGGTGAGCTACTTGCAGAAGCCTCTCAAAATAATCTTAAGATTAAAGAGGTCCCACTTCAATATATGCCGCGGAAACGCGGAAAATCTAATTTCGATAATATCCAAGCAGCCGTTTCCACGGCTCGGGAAGTGTTGACTTATTGGGTAAGCCACCATTTGTTTAACAAGTCTACAAAGAAGTTAAATAATAGATAGAACCCTAGATTTATGGAAAACAAAAGAAATTTTAAAAAGCAGCTTGTCATAAATGCCGATGATTTCGGACTGGATCCGGCTATAAATGCAGGCATAATTGAATCCTTCAAGAAGGGCGTAGTTACGAATACTTCTATGATGCCATGCGGAAAGGCATTTGAAGAATCGGTAGAATTTGCAAGAAGACATAACGGGCTAGGCGTAGGGATACATTTAGCGCTTAATGAAGAAACGCCGGTTTTGCCAAGAGATAAAATTAGCAGTTTAGTTAGTAAGCGCAAAGACTCTTTTTTGGCCTTCCCAATTTTTATAAAGCGATTTTTATCAGGGAGAATTGCCATAAATCATGTGTATAGTGAATTTGAAGCACAGATAGAGAGATTTGTCAAAACTGGCCTGAAGCCTACACACCTTGATACTCATAAACATATACATCTTATCCCGCGCCTATTAGAGGTTTTGCTTACGCTTTCAAGGAAGTTTGGCATTGCTCGGATA
>JABMQH010000066.1 GCA_013203355.1 Candidatus Omnitrophota bacterium
CAGAAATTCGGGCTTGGAAGAAATTTCGCAAACAAGATTTGGAACGCCTCGCGCTTCATTATTATGAACTTAAAGCCGGAAGATGTTGCGGCTAATCTATGTGTTTTTTATGCCTCTTCCAACATGAACTTCGCCGACAAATGGATCTTAAGCAGATTTTATCAGATGCTTCAAAAAGTGGAAACAGCGGTAGAGAGCTACCGTTTTAACGAAGCATCTTCAGTCTTTTACGAATTCTTCTGGCATGAATTCTGTGATTGGTATATCGAATTTTCCAAACCGCAGATAAGCGAGAAACACACGCAGGTTGTACTTTATAAAGTACTGGAGAAGTCACTGAGGGTCCTGCACCCGATTATGCCGTTTATCACCGAAGAGATATGGCACACTTTATCGCAGACAACAAAATGCAAATCAGATGCCCTTGTAATCCAAGGCTGGCCGCATATACAAAAGCAGATCATAGACAAAAAAATCGATTCCCAGATGCAGACCCTTATCGATTCTATCGTCGCAATAAGGAACCTTAGGGCCGCCTGGAATATTGCCCCGAACACCTTAATTAATATTTCGATAAATGCTGGTGAAGACACAACAAAGTTATTCAACGAAAATTTTGTATATATAAAAAATCTGGCACGGGTAGGACATTTGCTGATTGGCAAGGATATCAAGAAACCACCCAAATCCGCAACGGCCGTTGTGAAGAATATCGAAATCTATATCCCCCTTGAGGGGTTTATCGATTTAAAAAAGGAACAAATACGGTTATTGAAAAAGAAGGCTGAGATTAACGACATTACAAAAGGTGTTAAGGCCAAGTTAAAAAATAAACAATTTTTGAAAAAGGCGCCGGCAGAAGTAATTGAAAGGGAAAAGGCCCGGCAGGCAGAGCTTTCGGATACCTTAAAACGCCTAACGGCAAATTTGAAGGACTTAGACTGATTTATGCGCTTGCAATTCAAGAAAGTTTACAAGATAATCGGCTCTGCATTGAAGGAAGACCTGGGCAGGGGTGATATCACTACCGGGACGCTTTTTTCTGCGCCGGTCAGGGTCACGGCAAATATTGTCGCAAAACAGAAAGGGGTTGTCTGCGGCCTCTCTGTTGTTGGTATGGTTTTTAAAATCTTAAGCAGAAAGACTACTGTCGTCAAAAAGGTTGCTGACGGCACTAGCGTTAAACCGGGAGATGTAGTCTGTGTCATTAAAGGGAATGCGAGAAAGATTCTGGCTGGCGAAAGGGTTGCGCTAAATTTCCTCAGCCGGTTAAGCGGTATTGCCACGCTAACACGAAAATACGTGGCTAAGGTACGGCCATATAATGTTAAGATCATGGATACGCGCAAGACCACGCCGGGACTGCGAGAACTTGAAAAATATGCGGTTAGAATAGGCGGCGGGCATAATCATAGGATGGGGCTAGCCAGCCACATACTTATAAAAGACAACCATAAAAAGATCTTGAGTGCCAAATTAGAGACGCCTCTTTCACAAACGCATATACAGAAAATTAGAAAACGGGTTCACAAAGATATCGATGTCGAGATTGAAGTCGAGACCTTAAAGGAATTCAGGGAAGTCCTTGGGGTCAAAGCTAATATTATAATGCTCGACAATATGAGGATCCCGCAGATTAAAAAGGCTGTCAAGTTAAGGAATAAACATCGGCTGCTTCTGGAGGCATCGGGCAGGGTGAATATCGACAATGTGCGCGATATCGCTAAAACCGGAGTAGACATGATATCAATAGGAGCACTTACGCACTCTCCAAAATCACTGGATTTTTCATTGGAGGTTACATGAGTCCCGTTAGATACGGTTGCGGTCTAACGGGGTCGAAAATGGGGTATCTAACGGGATGAGTCCCGTTAGACCTCTTCAGATACATCACATAAGTTGTAATCTCTCAAAAAACGTTAATATATCTATGTATACCTTATTAGATAAATTGTGGCATTTTGGAATGGGTATAAACAAATTTGGAGGTCTAACGGGATGAGAAAGATAATTCTGGTCTTATTTATGTCAGCCGTATTTCTGACCCCGCTTATTATCGTGCCCTTTACTCTGAATTATTACAATACTCCAAAAGAACTGTTTGTTCAATTGATTATAACGCTCTGCTTTATGCTATGGCTGATAAAGGGAATAATGCAGGAGAAATTTGAAATTTTTCCCATTAAGCTCTATTCGCCCCTCTTGATCTTTTGCTTAATCCTGGGCCTTTCAATCCTTTGGGCGAAAAATACCTATCTTGTCCTCAAAGATTATGTTCCGATGGTGACCTATGTGATCGCATTTGCTATATGTGTCAACTTTGTCAGTCAAAAATTCGCAAGGTCTGCAGCCGTCTTTGCAATCACCGCAGGCGTAATCTGTGCGATATACGCCCATTTTCAGTACCTTGGCCTTGATTTTATAAAATACCCCGGGATAGATTTCCCTGATTGGCGTTTTAGGCTATATTCAACTTTTGGAAACCCGGATTTTCTGGCAAACTACTTAATCTTAATATTCCCCGTGGGAATCGTCATATATAGCTCAACAGGGGTATTTTTAAAAAAGTTCTTAATGCTTGTGGCGCTGGGCATAATCTACAGCGCATTATTGATTTCGTTTTCAATCGGAGCTCTTTTGGGGCTTCTTGTCGGGATCCTGTTAATGATATCGCTGTTTATTGCTAAATCTGTCAGGTTTGAGAAATTTCTGACTCCTCGATCTCCCCCCAAACATCTAGGTAAAAGTATCGCTGTCTTGGTCGCACTATTGGGCGTCATCACCGTATTCTTTTTTGTACCCAACAAGTTTCATTCCCCTTCGATCTTACGCGAGGCACAAGGCTCTTCGGTTTGGAAGCATGGGTTGGACAATCGATTAATTGTCTACAAGAGCGCTTATGAAATGGCGAAGGACAGGCCCTTTTTGGGTGTTGGTCTTGGAAATTTTAAATTAGAATTTCCAAAATACCGCGGGGATTGGCTGGGGGAACAACATCAATATGTAAAACCGGAGTTGCTGGATAGGGAAAGAGATAAAAATGTCTTGAATGAATTTCTTCAATTATTTGCAGAAACAGGGGTTTTTGGGTTTGCCTGGTTCATTTTTATCGTAGCAATAATTTTTAAGACCGGAGTAGTTCTTTATTACAGCACCAGTGATCAGAAGAGGCAGCTATTTATTCTTGGGCTAATCGGTGGGATCTCGGCGTTTTTAGTGCACTCGCTTTTAAGCTTCCCTATGCATGTTGTGCCAAACGCCTTTCTCTTTTGGGTGTTTGTCGGGCTGCTATTTACCCAGAGCGCACAGCAACACAGGACTTCAATAATTTTATACCTTGGCCCGGTCAAAAAGAGACTGGTCAGCATTGCTGTTTTTCTTTTGGCTATATCATCGTGCATCTGGCCCATAAGGATTTATTTATCGGAAGTATTTTTGAAGAAGATGGTGTTTTTCAACGCGCAGGGAGCGGTCAACGAGGCGCTGGAAGCCGCAAATCGCTCTATTGCTTTTAGCCCGCACTCAAACGCCGTTTCCTATATTGCGAGTTACGCCCAGCTAAGCGGCGATGATGAAACAGCCACTTTTTTCTACGAAGAAGCTTTAAAAACCCAGGACACCATTAATTTTCATATGGCGCTGGCAGAATTGTATTATAAAAAAGGCCTGGTCGGAGATTGTATTAAGCAGTATAAACAGGCAGTACGCTTAAACCCATTATCGCCAAATTTGCGGTTTCGACTGGCCAATCTTTACGTAGAAAAGGGGATGTATAAGGAAGCTGAGGCGGAATGTCAATTTATACTGATGAGCACCCAGGCGGACAAGAACACCAAAAGTAAGGTGCAAAAAATTATTCGGAAGATCTTTAATAAAACCTTATCTTCAGGGTATTATGGCAAAGTTCAAATTAGTGAGTGAATTTACGCCATGCGGAGATCAGCCAAAGGCGATAGCAGCACTTACGCAAAGACTAAAAGAAGGCAAGCGTCATTCAACGCTTTTGGGTGTTACGGGCTCAGGCAAGACCTTTACTATGGCAAACGTGATTGCCAACATTGGAAAGCCCGCCTTAATTATATCGCATAACAAGACCCTCGCCGCACAACTCTATAGTGAATTCAAGACCTTTTTCCCTAAAAACACTGTTGAGTATTTCGTAAGCTATTATGATTATTATCAACCGGAGGCGTACATCCCCCACACAGACACCTATATAGAAAAAGATGCTTCGATAAACGATGACCTGGATAGACTACGCCTGTCTTCCACAAGCTCCTTAATGGCCCGGGATGACGTAATTATAGTCGCCAGCGTTTCCTGCATCTATAATTTAGGATCACCGAGCGACTATGCCGAGTTTCTGCTCTTTTTAGAGGCCGGGCAGGAAATCTCCCGCGAAGATATTATGCGCCGGCTCGTTGAAATCCAATACGAAAGAAATGACATAGATTTCAAGCGGGGAAAATTTCGCGTAAGGGGAGAGGTAATAGAGATCTTCCCTGCGTATAAGCAAGAGGCGATCAGGGTTGAGCTATCCGGTAAGTCCTTAGAGAAGATATCCATCATCTCTCCCTTGACAGGGAAAGCGCAACAACAGATAGAAAAAATAGCCATATATCCTGCGAAGCATTTTGTCATAGGAAAGGACCGAGTTAAACGTGCGCTAATTACGATTGAGGCAGAACTTAATGCGCATGTTGAAGAACTTAAACAGCAGAATAAGCTGCTTGAGGCGCAGCGCCTTTCGCAAAGAACGCGGTTTGATATGGAGATGCTGAAAGAGATCGGATATTGCCATGGTATCGAAAATTATTCGCGACAACTTTCAGACCGGCAGCCGGGCTCAAGGCCTTCTTGTCTAATAGACTATTTCTCAGAGCATTTTTTAACAATAATCGACGAATCGCATGTTGCGCTCCCGCAATTGAGGGGGATG
>JABMQH010000067.1 GCA_013203355.1 Candidatus Omnitrophota bacterium
GACAAGACCATTGTAAAAGCGAAGGCACTGATAGGTAAGAGCGGAAAGGAATCTTTAGTTGCGCAAGAGAGGTCAGCTGCCGATAAGGCGAAAGTTGTCATTATAAATCTGAAAAATAAGCGAAGGATAGAAGGTATCATTACAGAGGGAAGAGAAGAAGACATAATGGTGGACGTCGGGTTTGGCATAATAGGCATCTCAAGAGATGACATTGAAACAATCGAGGCGCCTAATAATACCGAAAAGAAGGAAATATTAGAAGAGTGGGGAAAAGTTGAGGAATACACCAGAGATGAAGGCATGACCACTGAAATAAGGTATTGGGACAGGAATAGGATTATAGTCAAAGCGATTTTAAACGACAAGGTTAAGGTAGCGTTAATACTGGATACAGGCGCCCCTTATATAGTTATTACCCCTGAGATTGCCGATCGGCTGCTGAATGTTGAAAAGACCGTTTCAAAGGATGTTAGCATGGGGTGGAGCGATGGTAGCGAGACTCAGGGTAAAATGATATTATTAAAATCTGTAAAGGTAGGGGCCGTAGAAGTAAAAAATGTTAAAGCGGTTATATCGGAGGTGTCGGTTTTAGATTCGGGGACAGACGGACTTTTGGGCATGTCCTTTTTGAATTATTTCCATATGAAGATTGACGGTGTAAGCAAAAAGATAGTTCTTGAGAAAAGGGGTTAAAGACAGGAGGGGTTATATATGTTAAGAAGCTTAGAGGATTATGTAGAATTTGTAGGAGATAAAGCAGTATCATCGATCTATAAAAAAGCAAGCAACCTCTATTCCAAGCATATCTGCCATGTAAATTCTACATTTTTGGGGGGCGGCGTTGCCGAATTATTAAGCCGTATCGTGCCTTTAACGAATGAAATAGGCTTAGATACTGGTTGGAGGGTAGTGCACGGGACCCCGGCCTTTTTTAATGTAACCAAAAAATTTCATAACGCGCTTCAAGGCAAGGCCATTAACCTGTCTCCGATGGAGAAGAAGCTGTATTTATCTGTTAATGAACGATTCTCAACATATACCCATATCGAGGATTCCGACTGCGTTGTAATTCATGACCCGCAGCCGCTGCCGCTTGTAAAATTTTACAAAAAACGCCAACCATGGATATGGAGATGCCATATAGACCTTTCGAATCCCAATAAGGAGTTGTGGGATTTCCTTAAGACATTTATGATCCGGTATGATATGGTCATTTTCTCCAACGAAAAATTCAAAAAATCCAACCTACCCGTTCAGCAAAGAATCATATACCCTGCAATAGACCCGCTCTCCTTAAAAAACGTAGAACTTCAGGATAAGGATATTGCAAGATATATAAAGCTTGCGCAGATCCCTACTGATAAGCCTTTGATTACCCAGGTCTCGAGGATGGATCCGTGGAAGGACCCGGAAGGGGTTCTAGAGGTATATCGTCTCGTAAAAAAGAAGGTGGATTGCCGACTGCTTTATTGCTATAACTTAGCGGCAGATGACCCCGAAGGCATGGAGGTGTATTCACGGGTGCAGCGTAAAGCTAAAGATTTGATAGAAAGCAAAGACCTGTTATTTGTGGTTGGCAACGATGATCTCCTTGTAAATGCCATACAACGGTTTTCAAGCGTCATCCTTCAAAAATCCATCAAAGAAGGTTTCGGTCTTACGGTATGCGAGGCCCTCTGGAAGGGGAAGCCCGTGGTGGCCAGTAACGTTGGCGGGATATCCACACAGATAAAAGACGGAGAAAACGGATTTTTAGTCGAGTCTCATGATTATAAAGGATGCGCTGATAGAGTTATAGAAATATTGAAGAACCCCAACCTTGTTCAGAAGATAAGCAAAAAGGCCAAAGAGCGCGTGAGAAGGCACTTTCTCCTTCCAAGGCTGCTGTCTGATTATTTAGATCTATTTATCGAATTGATAAAGTAGGCACCCCGTATATCCCATTAAATCGAAATGCATTTTCCCCTTGACAAAATGATACTAATCTGGTATCATTATTGAGAGAAGCAAGAAGACCCTGTAGCTTAAAGAGGAGGCGGTTAAAATGAATAAAACACTTATAGTAGTTATGACGGTAGCTTTAATTGTATTCACAAGTGCGTCTTTTGCAATGGCGGCATGCCCATTTCATGCAGCGGCTTCGCAGAAGGCAAAAGAGGCAGTTGCTAGCGATGAAGTAATAAACGATACCTGTCCTGTTATGGGAGGCAAGGTTAGTAATGATACACCTTATAGGGTAACCTATAAGGGGAAAACTATCGGTTTTTGCTGTGCAGGATGCGTGGATGCATTCAAGGCCGATACGGAAAAATATGAAAAGAAGTTAAATATTGAAGAGGGATAAAAAAGAAGGAGGCAATACATGCGCGTTGTAATAAAGTATATGCTGCGACCGGTAGCCCACTGTAAAGAAGGCTGCTGTAGGCTGTCCCGGGTATGACGCTAAACTGCCCGTTAATTTTAAAAAGGGGGTAAGTCAGTGAAATTGATTACGAGAGATACGGATTATGCGATCAGGGCTTTGTGTTCTATGGCCTGCAGCAAGAAAGAAATGATTTCTGCAGATGATTTAGTAAGCAAGATAAAGATACCGAGGCCTTTTTTAAGAAAGATATTACAGATACTGAATAAGAACCTGATCATAAAGTCATATAAAGGAAAAGGGGGCGGTTTCGTGCTTCAGAGAGACCCCAAAAAGATAACACTAATTGACTTAATCGAGATATTCCAAGGTCAGGTAAAGCTTGGTGAACACATTTTTAAAAAGAGAAAATGCCCGAATATAAAAACTTGCAGCTTAAGGAAAAAATTAGATGGGATAGAA
>JABMQH010000068.1 GCA_013203355.1 Candidatus Omnitrophota bacterium
CTGGGGTGTTATCGGATAGCCTGCGTAGAACCTGCATCCCGCTAATATCGCACCTTCTGCACACGCCTCATTTCCCGACATCAATATCTTTTTTGTCATTTAAAAACCTCTATCGCGCAATCCGGACACACAATCGCGCAAAGCATACAACCCTTACATTTCTTTGCGCCTTTAAACTTTACGGCTTTAAGCCCAAAACTATTAAAAGGCCCTGAAGGATCTATTAAGCATTCCGGACAGGCGGTTATGCATAGCTGGCAACCTTTACATTTTTCCTTATCTATTGTTATCTTGGCCATTATAAATACTCTTTTATGATTGCGGCTATACCTTCTGGGGTAAGATTATATCGCCTGAATAGCTGCTCTCTTGAGCCATGCTCAATAAATGCGCTGGGTAGGCCTATCCTCTTTACCTTAACGTCCCAAATCTTTTCCATTTCGAAAAATTCCAGCACGGCACTTCCGAACCCGCCATCCACTACCCCTTCTTCTAACGTAAAAAATAATTTTACCCGCTTAGATAGATCCATCAGCAATTCCTCATCCAGCGGTTTTACAAATCTTGCGTTAATAACTGTTGTGCTTACCCCCTCTTTATCTAAAACTGAGGCCGCCTCTTGTCCTAAACAAACCATACTACCCAATGCAAAAATTACAGCATGTTTTCCTTTTCTTAAAACTTCTGTCTTGCCTAATTCGACCTTGGGCATCATTCGGCCATCTGAAGGTACTGTGGTTTTTTGTTTTTCCTCCGCTCCGCGCGGATACCTGATGGCAATAGGCCCATTATTATACTGTACCGCAAAATCAATCATAAGTCTCAATTCTTCTGTATCTTTAGGCGCCATAACAACCATTTTGGGTATGTGCCTTAAATACGAAAGATCAAAAAGACCGTGATGGGTGGGGCCATCTTCGCCAACAAGACCTGCCCTATCCAAGCAGAACACAACCGGCAAGTCCTGCAGGGCCACATCGTGAATAATTTGATCATACGCCCTCTGTAAAAATGTGGAATATATCGCAACTATCGGCTTATACCCTCCCCTGGCGAGTCCCGCCGCAAAACCAACGGCGTGCTGCTCCGCAATGCCGACGTCAAAAAACCTATCCGGGAAAAGTTTTGCGAACTCCGACAGCCCTGTCCCGTCCGGCATAGCGGCTGTTATGGCTACGACCTTATCAGATTTTTTTGCCGCTTCAACTAAGCATTCGCCAAATACATCCGTGTAGGTCCTCCCTTTTACGAACTGAATCTCTCCATCGGACATAACCCTTTTTATCCCTGTTTCTACCTCAAAAGGAGAGGCGCTATGGAATTTCTCCGGGCACTCCTCGGCATACTTATAACCCCTGCCCTTCTTAGTAATTACATGAAGCAACACCGGCTCTTTTAGCTCTATAACCTTTTTCAAAATCTCAATAAGGAGGTTGATATCATGGCCGTCAATCGGGCCAAAATACCTGAATCCCATTTCTTCAAAAACAATGCCGGCGGTTAAAAGATTCTTAAGGCCCTCCTCAAACCGCTTTGCCGCCTTGTATGCCTTATATCCGAATTTTGGCACCTTCTTTATCAGGGCCTCCGAATCCTTCCTTATTCTATTATAAAGGGGATTTGTTAAAATCCTATTTAGATATTTACTTAAGGCCCCTACGGTAGGGGAAATCGATAACTCATTATCATTCAGGACAACAAGAAGATTTTTCTTAAGATGGCCCGCGTGGTTTAAGGCCTCAAATGCCATACCGCCGCCTAAGGCCGCATCTCCTATAACAACTGTGACTTTATCGTTTTTATTTTTTAAATCTCTGGCCGTTATCAGCCCAAGCGCGTTTGAAATCGAAGTAGAGCTGTGGCCCACTGTGAATATATCATACGGGCTTTCGTTCTTATTCGGAAAACCGCTCAGCCCACCCAGTTGCCTTATCGTGCCAAATCTCGTGCGGCGTCCTGTTAAAATTTTGTGTGCATACGCCTGATGGCCCACATCCCAAAGGATCCTATCGATTGGTGCGTTCAAAAGATAATGAAGCGCTATTGTCAGATCCACCGCCCCAAGGCTCGAGGCCAGATGCCCTCCGGTATTACATATTACCTTGATAATTTCCTGCCTTATTTCTTCGGCGAGCTCCGGCAGCTTTTCTATCGGAAGTTTTTTTAAATCTTTGGGGCTGTTAATTTGATTTAATAGCTGTGGCATTATATCTTTCTTTCAACTAAATAATCGGCAATGGCCCTTAAGTTGCCTGCCTTGCCTGAAAAAATAGAAAGGCTATCCTTTGCTTTCTCAGTAAGAAATCTTGCTTTTTTATAAGCACCTTCTTTTCCGAATCCTCTGACAGAATCCCCGTTGTCCAATATGTCATCAATTATCTGAAAGGCCCCACCAATAGATTTACCGAATTCCCCCATGGTTTTTATCTTTTTAGAATCCGCTCCTGCTGCTATGGCGCCTATCTTCAATGCCGCCTTTATAAGTGCGCCTGTCTTACGTAAATTTATGTAGTTCAGGATACTTGGCAATTTCTTCCTGCCGTCGTATTCAATATCGACACACTGCCCGCCTATCATACCCATGCTCCCGGTTGAAGCTGTCAGCTCCCTTATCAATTTTACTTTTATGCCTGAATCCCCGCCGGTTGTTAAGGTCTCGAAGGCCAAAGACAAAAGTCCGTCCCCGGCTAATATCGCTGTGGCTTCATCGAATTTTTTATGGCAGGTCCATTTCCCGCGCCTGTAATCATCGTCATCCATGCTGGGAAGGTCATCATGTATCAGTGAAAAGGTATGCACGAGCTCTATGGCGCAGGCGGCGCGTAAGACATCCCTGATTTTGCCGCCGCAGCAAAAACAGCTCTCTATAGCCAGGATAGGCCGTATCCTTTTCCCACCTGAAAAAACGCTGTATCTCATCGCCTTATGAAGTTTTTTTGGCGCGGCAACCTGCTTTGGGAGTATTTCATTCAGCGCCTTGTCCACTACAATTTTACGTGCCTTTAATATTTTGCTTATATCATCCATTTTCATCTAGACTAATCTGTTCCTTCGTCAAATGGCTTTAATTGAAATTTTCCATTGGGGGCTTTTGTCAGAACCTCAACCTTTTTTTGCGCAACATCCAACTTCTTAGAGCACGCCTGAACCAGCTTTATGCCTTCTTCGTATTTCTTAAGCGCCTCATCTAAAGATAGCTCTCCGTCCTCCAGTTCGCTGACTATTTTTTCAAGCCTCTCAAGCGATTTTTCAAAATTTTGTTCCGCCATATCATTGCCCTCCTCGCATCTTGGTACTCCGTACTATCAATTTTCAACCTTGCTTATGATTTTGCCCTTATTCAATCTTGTCTCTATCTTGTCCCCCGGCTTCAGTACTTTCGCATCCTTGATAGCCTTCCCTTCCGGTAATTTAAAGGTTATGCTGTACCCTCTGGACAAAACCGCTAATGGGCTTAAGGCCTCTAATTTACCGGTTAAGGTATTGAACTCTTCCTTATTCAACTCAACTATGTGGTTCGTCCTTATGGTAAGGTCGTGCATCAAATCATCTACCCTCTGCCTCATCTGTACCACCAGGTTTAGCGGCTGGCGCAGTATGTAACTTTCTTTCAGCTGTTTAAATCGTTCTTTTAAAAGATTGATCTTATGCAGGAAATTGTTTGTTAACCTCCTATACGAGGTTTCTATCATAGAAGCCAGCTTTTCCTTCTCGGGTATAACTAATTCTGCAGCAGCCGAAGGCGTAGGTGCTCTAAAATCAGCCACAAAATCGGAAATCGTAAAGTCCACTTCGTGCCCAACCGCGGATATCACAGGTAGTCTGGAATCAAAAATTGCCCTGGCAACTATTTCTTCGTTAAAAGGCCATAGATCTTCCATGCTCCCGCCGCCCCTTGTGAGCACTATGACATCTATCTTGTTATATTTATTGAATTGCTTGATTGCATCGGCAATTTCATGGGCCGCATCTTTTCCCTGAACCCTTACCGGGTTTATAATTATCTCAATATTTTGGAATCTCCTTCTTGAGATATTTAATACGTCTCGTATCGCGGCACCGGTGGGCGATGTAACTATACCTATGCGATTCGGTAGAAAAGGAACAGGTTTTTTATGGGCTGGGTCAAATAGGCCTTCCTTCTCTAGCCTTTCCTTTAATTGCTGAAATGCCAATTGGAGCGCACCGATACCTTTTGGCTCCATCGCCTGAACGTAGAGTTGGTATTCCCCTTTTTTCTCATAGATGCCAACCTTGCCAAGGCATAGGACTTTCATCCCATCTTTTGGGACAAATCTCAATTGCTGATTAGCCATTCTAAACATTGCGCATTTCAGTACCGCGTTTTCGTCCTTCAGGCTAAAATACATATGGCCTGAAGAGTGCAGTATAAAATTTGAAATCTCCCCCTCCACCCATGCCGACGGGAAGGCGCTTTCCAAAAGCATTCGCGCTTCACGCGTAAGTTCGGCTACGGTGTATATATGCCTCTTTGTGGCTGGTTTGTCTGAAATCCGGGGGGTCAGTTTCTGCATAATACTATTATATTCCTATGAAACTTAAGTTTCAATACTTCTATTATAGCGGTCTTTGTATTCTCTTTATAGACAATGCCTTCCCGGATTTTTCATCCACCTCAACCACGGCCCCGGCAAGTTTCACGTTATCCTCAGCCATCTCAAATCTTGTTGGCAACTGTGTTACAAATCTTGTTAGGATCTGGTCAACCCTTCTTCCGATAACGGAATCGTACGGCCCTGTCATACCTAAGTCTGTAATATATGCGGTACCTTTCGGTAAAATCCTCTCATCCGCAGTCTGAATATGCGTATGCGTCCCGAATACGCAGGAAACAACTCCATCCAAATACCAGCCTAAGGCTATCTTCTCGCTTGTGGCTTCAGCGTGTATATCCACAAAAATAATCTTAGTTAACTTAGATATATTATCTATCTCTTCTCTTACGACCCTGAACGGACATTCAACGGAATCCATAAAAACCCTACCGGCAAGATTTATGACGCCGATCTTCGCTGATTTTTTATCTATTACGCAGGAACCGAATCCCGGGGCGCCATTCGGATAGTTTGCAGGCCTTAATATATTACTGTTCTTGCCAAGGTATTCAAAGACCTCTTTTCTATTCCATATATGGTCGCCTGTGGTCATGACATCTATCCCATATTTAAACAGTTCGTCAGCAATCCGCGGCGTCACCCCGCTTCCGCCTGCCGCATTCTCAGCGTTGGCGATTACGAGGTCAAGGGCTTCCTCTTTTCTTAAAACAGGTATAAGTTCTTCCACTGCGTTTCTACCTGGACGGCCTACTATGTCGCCTATTATTAGTATTTTCATAAAAATATCTTTTCCTTTTTGGGGTCAGATTATATGCACCTATGGGGACAGGTTCCTGCGGTTTCCCGGGAACCTACCCCAACTATGCGCTTGGGTCATTACTTTGCGTATTCGATCGCCCTTGTTTCTCTGATCACTACAACCTTTATCTGGCCCGGATATTCAAGCCCTTCTTCAATCTTTTTTGTAATATCCCTTGCTAAAACAATGGACTCCTGGTCCGATATCTTTTCGGGCTGAACTATTACCCTTATCTCTCTGCCCGCCTGAATCGCATAGGCCTTTGCGACACCTTTAAACGAATCTGCGATAGATTCCAATTTTTCAAGACGTTTTACATAAATCTCTAACGTCTCTCTCCGGGCCCCTGGCCTTGTAGCGCTTATCGCATCCGCTGCCTGGCAGAGGACAGCCAAAAGCGTCTTTGCCTCTATGTCCTGATGGTGTGCCTCTACTGCATGAATCACGCTTTCCGGTTCATTAAATTTACGTGTCAGCTCCGCCCCTATCTTGGCGTGCGTTCCTTCGACTTCATGGCTGACCGCCTTGCCGATATCATGCAGGAGCCCAACGCGCCTTGCAAGATAAAAGTCCAATTTCAGCTCAGACGCCATTATGCCCATAAGAAAAGCGACTTCTTTCGAATGCTGCAATACATTTTGTCCATAGCTGGTCCTGTATTTTAACCTACCCAAAAGCCTTACAAGTTCAGGATGTATCCCCTGCAAGCCTACATCTAGTAGTGTCTTTTCTCCTTCTTCTTTTATTGTAACATCCATCTCTTTTTTGACCTTTTCGACAACCTCTTCAATCCTCCCCGGGTGTATCCGTCCGTCCTCCATGAGGCGCTCAAGGGTAAGTTTCGTTATTTCTCTTTTAACCGCATCAAAACTTGAAAGTGTAATTGCCTCAGGGGTGTCATCTATTATGATGTCCACACCCGTTGCAATCTCAAGGGCCCTTATGTTCCTTCCTTCCCTTCCAATAATACGCCCTTTCATCTCATCGTTTGGCAAACTTACAGAGCTGACCGTTGTCTCAACCGTATGGTCGGCAGCGCATCTCTGTATTGCAAGGCCTATGATCTTTCTTGCCTGTTTATCCGCGTTCTCTTTGGCTTCGTCTTCGAGCCTTTTCATTGTATTAGCTGCATCGCGCTTGACCTCGTCTTCCAGGCGCGTAAAAAGCTGCTTCTTGGCCTCCTCGACTGTAAGCCCGGATATACTCTGCAATTTTTCTTTTTCCTCATTCACCAAAGTCTGCAGCTCTCTTTCTTTTAAGCCTAAATTCCTATCCCGATCAGCCAGGGATCTCACCCTGTCTGATAAATCTTTCTCCTTCTTGTCTAAAATATCGACTTTCCTGTCAATATTTTCTTCTTTTTGCATCAGCCGCTTTTCCAGCGCACTCAATTCCTGGCGTCTTTCTTTGGTCTCCTTCTCGAAATCCGCCCTGACCTTATGCAAAAGGTCCTTCCCTTCCAGCTCCGCTTCCTTTCGCTTGCTGGCCTGTTGTTTCTTTGCATCTTCTAAGATCTGTTTTGCGCTTTGCTCTGCATTTTTAATTTTTCTATCCGCGATATACTTCCTCACGGAATAGCCTACAAAAAACATCAATACGCCTACCACCAGGCATATTCCAGAAATTACTAAAATCGATTGTCCAAACATTGATTCCTCCTCCTTCTTGTTGTGTAAGCACTCCTTGCTTGCGCGTCAGCCCGCGAGAAGCATCTTGACAGGAATGTCGTGGGGCAGTCTTGGGATTGATTCTACTACTTGAAAATTAAAGCAGAGCCCAATTGTCAGGGCGCGTTTTGGAAGTCCTTTTAAAAACTTATCGTAATAACCCTTGCCTCTTCCAAGTCTATTTCCAGCTTTGTCAAACGCAATCCCCGGAACTAAAACCAATTCCATATCTTCGCAAGGAATCGGCCTAATTGTTTTGGCCTCTGGCTGACCTACGCCATAAAAGCCTTTTTTGAGTTCTTTTTCTCTGCTGTTAATTTGAGAAATGTTTAAACATCCCTCCCCCTCAACTACGACAGGCACCCCAACCCTTTTCCCCATCTGGATGCTCTCATCAATCATATCGTACGTGTTGACCTCTGTCTCCATTGATACATAAAATACCACGCACCTTGCCTTCTTGAACTCCTCTAAATCAAATAATCTTCTCTTGATAGCTGCGCTATTCTCTAAAATTTGCTTTTTCTCTTGGGATCGTAACTGACTTGATATCTCCTTTCTTATCTTCCTTTTTGACAACAAAATTGTGTTATCCTGACTGTTTTCACTCATTGTTTACCTTATTTCCTTGGATGCTTTTTTAAATAATCGTCTATTGCGCTCTTTAATGCCTGCTCTGCCAATAACGAGCAATGCATTTTTATCTTAGGTAGTCCTCCTAATGCCTCGGCTACAGCCCTATTCGAAATCTTAAACGCCTCGTCTACAGTTTTTCCCTTAACAAGCTCTGTGACCATTGAGCTTGTGGCAATAGCGGCCCCGCATCCGAACGTCTTGAATTTTGCATCCGCTATAACGTTATCCCTTACCTTTATATAAAGCTCCATTATATCCCCGCACATGGCATTCCCGACGTGTCCGGTGCCGTCTGCATCGGGCATATCCCCTACGTTCCTGGGATTTTTGAAATGGTCCATTACCTTTTCGCTATATTGCCCTTCCATATCTCATTCGCTCCTATGGGTTCCTATGGAGACAGGTTCCTGCGGTCTCTCGGGAACCTATCCCGACTTTGAATTTTGGCCTATCCTTTGTATAACGGCGACATCTTGCGCAACCTATCAATGATAGGCGGCAAAGCCTTTATTACGTAGTCAATATCCTCTTCGTTGTTATCCTTACCTAATGAAAATCTTATAGAGCCCTGTGCCCTAACAGGGCTTACACCCATTGATGTCAAAACATGCGATGGCTCTAAGCTCCCGGATGTACAGGCAGAGCCGGTCGAGACCCCGACCCCTTCCATATCCAGGTTTAGAATTATAGATTCGCCTTCTAGATATTCAAAACTAATATTTACGGTATTGCAAAGTCTGTTTTCTGGATGCCCGTTTAAATAGGTGTGCTTGATGTTTTCCGTTATACCATTATGCAGCTTATCCCTAAGGGCCTTTATGCGAGTTTGGGACTCGCTCATATTTTTAGACGCCAGTTCTGCGGCCTTGCCTAAACCAACTATGCCTGCCACATTTTCGGTGCCCCCACGCCTGTTCTTTTCATGGTGCCCGCCGTGTAAAAGCCTAGTCAGCTTAACACCCTTTTTAATAAAAAGTGCGCCTACCCCCTTCGGCCCATAAAATTTATGCGCCGATAAGCTGATCAGATCCGCACCCAGCTTCGAGGCATTCATCGGAACTTTACCTGTCGCCTGGACGGCGTCTGTATGGAATAAAACGTCTTTCTCTTTTGCGATCTTTGAGATATCCGAAACAGGCTCTATTGTGCCGATCTCGTTATTTGCATACATTATCGAAATCAGTATCGTCTTATCGGTAATAGAATCTTTAAGCTCATTCAAATCCACAATGCCGAATTTATCAGTTTTTAAATAGGTTACTTTGTACCCGTTCTGCTCGAGAAATTTACAGGTATTCAGAACTGCATGGTGTTCAATTGAGCTTGTAATGATATGATTGCCTTTTGCTTTTAGGTTATCTGCGGCGCCTTTTATAGCAAAGTTATCGGACTCCGTGCCGCTTCCCGTAAAAACAACTTCATCAACATCCTTCGCTCCTAAAAGTGAGGCGACCTTTGCCCTCGCCTCATCAATGCCTTTTCTGGCAAGCCTCCCGAATTCATGTACGCTTGAGGCATTTCCAAAAACATCCCTGTAATAAGGCAGCATTGCCTCCAGGATCATTGGGTCCAATGGCGTTGTGGCGTTGTGATCAAGATATATTTTTTTCATTTTGAAAATTTATCGGGAGAGAATGCGGTGTTTTTAGGGTATCGCGGCGTGCTGGTTTTTGAATGGTTTTTGGGTGAGCGGTTTATTTAAAACAAGTTGAAGTGCCTTGTCTGTTTAATTCATCGCAAATAAGCATATTCTCGTTGTTCTCTTATCTATTAACCGCACCCTTACTTTTATCAACTCTCTTACAAGAATCATCTAAACACCCTCTTGCGCATAGCGCAATCGAGTATATACAACCATTCAATTTAAAATGCTACCACCACTTGCGTTACCACTCTCCTGAAAAACCTCCTTCTTTTCAATAGGTCTAATTATATTAGACCACTATCGTTTAATGGTGTCAATATAAATTTTACCGTGAAATCACGCTGTAGCCAAGCCCAAGCCCTACAGACAATAATACCACAAGCGCCAAATATACAGCCAATATTTTACCGCCAAACTCCTTCCTCAAAACCAGAACTGTCCCATAGCTGGTAATAGGCCCGATCAACAGCAGGACCATGCCTGCGCCAACGCTTATCCCCTGGTTTATAAATGCATCCACCAAAGGGACGCTTGCGGTTGAGCATATATACATCAAAAGTCCAAAAATAACACTAAATATATAACCAAACCACCCAGCTAAATAATGCTTAATAAAAAACCCTATCGGAAAAACACTCGCCACAACAGCAGCCAGCACAATACCGATTAAGAGCTCTACCCCTAACTCTTTCGGCATTTCCCAGAAAGAGTATTTTAATATTGAAACAATAACCTCTTTAGGCTTCCTCCCGTGCTTGTGCGATTCCCCCAACGCCACATCCTCATTACAATGCGGGCAGGCCTCTTTTTGGGCAAATTTCGGCGTAAGTTTTAACCTATTGCCGATCAGCCCGCAAACAATACCCATTAGAATAACCCCGAAGAATACATAAATCGTAAAATTGAAACCGAGTAATTTATAAGTAACCAAAAGCGCGCTTATTGATGTCGCGGGTGTTGCAATCAAAAAGGCCAATACTGGCCCAAGCCCTGCACCTTTTTTGTAGAAACTTATGGCGACCGGCAAAGACCCCCAGCAGCAAACAGGCAGGAGCGTACCAACAATTGTGGCGGACAAAATCGGCATAATGCCTTTTCTGCCCAAATATTTATTCACCCACCCGGTTGGAATAAGCTCGTAGGCCACCCCGCTTAAAAAAAACCCTATTAATACCGCCGGGATAACCTCAATAAAATAAGCATAAAGTACTGTTAAAAATCCACTCATATCCTCAGGGCCTCCAGTTTGTCCTTATCTAAGGGCTTAACTTCAGTAAAGGACCTATCGTCCTTGCCGCTGGCCCAATGTTCCATGAGAACAGTATCACCTTCTGTTTTATCCGCATATCTTGCCACAATGCGAAGCGCAATACTTAAGTCATCCTCTGTTGCCTCGCCTCTTAAAAGCCCTATTGGGCCTGGTACATCCTTCGCGTCCATCAGCGAATCTTTCTCATCCGCAAGGGTGGATATTTTTTCATTTTCTTTTTCATTCCTGCCAACAATGAGTTTGCATGATTTTGATAACCTGAAATGCCTTCCTGCTTTTAACAAGAAAACATTATCCAGTGTGAAGTTTTTATGCGCTAATAGGTCTTTTGCCCTTTTTGAAAATCCAGGATCCGTCAAAAGGCACCCGCCGGCAGGGCATGGATATTCATTAAGATCCAACTCTTTGGCAAGCTCTATCTGGGGCTTTCTGGAACGTCCGGAAATCGCTAATAGCGCTTCTCTGTCTACAACACCTGTCTTCTCCGGAATACTCGGCTCAAATAATTTCGCAGACAAAGGCCTTAAGATCAGCCCCTGGAGTCCGGATTCTTTTTCAATTACCATTAGTGGCGCTCTTCTTTGAGACATGGGTCTTTCACCCAACACCTCACCTGTTATGATAAATGAGGCATCGATCCTTTGCATGAATTCCTTTGCTCTCTTAAAAATAAATATCCTGCAATCTATGCAAGGATTAACCCCGCTGCCGTATCCATGCTTGGGGTTTTTAACTATTTCTAAATATTCATTTGTAATATTTTCTACCGTAATCTTTATGCCCAACTCCTTGGCGACCTTTGAGGCCTCATGCTGGCACCCCTTTTTTGTGCAGGTGCAAAATGTGGTCAGAAAATTTATTGCCTCAAGCTCAATCCCCTGCTCCAGCATAAGCTTAGCCGCCAATGTGCTGTCTAGTCCACCAGATAATAAAACGACTGCTTTCTTATTCATAATATGCTTATTCTACCACAAGCCTGGCATCTCTTTCAACCTGACAGATCTAACCTGGTTAGATTGGGCAGGATAGAAAAAATTTGGGCGCTCCGAAAGGAACGCCCAAATGTATTCGAATTGTAGGATTCGATTACGCTGACAGGAAGATGCTTCTCGAAGCAAGAATTTCCTGTTGGCGCGCTGCAGGCATAGGATGTGCCGTTGGCAACATGGGGAAGCTTCCCGCAAAGCCCAATCGTGCCTGCATGTCTGTATCATCCTTTAAGGCCAACAGCTTCAAGACATCCTCATCCGTGATCGCGTTCTCAAACAGTCTTGGCCCAACTGCTGCGTCTCTTGCTCCTCTAAGTTCCGCTAACATAGCCTTCAGCGCTGCAAAGGAACGGGTCCTTTGTATTGCCGCCGCTATCTGTGCCTCTGGCATATTCTGTCCTTGCATCTGTGCTATCTGTGTATTTAAATGCCGCATTAATATAAGCCCTTGGGCCACATTATCCACGGGGTTTGCTTGCACTTTCCCCACCTGGAGTTGAGTATTGAAATCCGCAACACTTAAGATCGGAACACCTTTAAGATTAGGATCTGCTTTCATTGCTGCCGCATCCTCAGGTGCTGCCATAACAAGCGGGGTTTCTCCTCTCCTTATGGCGGCTCTTACTTGTGCAGTGATGTTCCTAGCATTTGAATAGCCTTTTACCTGTACAGCACCAGCACTCGCCTCGGTTAATGTACCTCTAAGCTCTGCGCTTACTGAATCCGTGTTAGCTGCGGGTACTATATACGTAAACTTTGACTTTGTAATATCGGTCCTTGCTTCCTGAGTAACTGCGTCAAAGATTGACATAAATCTCTTACATCTGGATGTAAACTGAACGTCTAAATCGCCATATGCAAATCTTGTCAATGCCCTTATGGCGTAGTGTACTTTTATACCTTCCCTACCTTCTCCTGCTGTTATGTGGGTTTGATACCATGCCCAGGCCTGCGCATCCTTCTGTAATTCAGTTTCCATCTCCGGCAGGGTTAGAAGCCCCGCATCATGTGCTGCTTCAAGGTCCTCGTGAGCAACTCCTACTGGGGTATCTGCCTCATCAAGCTGTAAACTTCTTGCAAGGGCTCTCACATTTTTATTTCCTATGCCGCCTATACCATATTCATTATCATCAATAATACAAGTTGGCGCCACTGTGTGCTCTGCCACAGCTCTTAATTTTTCGTGAATAAAACTGCGGTGGCTTGCTGTCACTCCGGTAGCTGCACTAGCTGGTGGCAGGCCGGCTAATCTTTGCTGATGTTGGTCTTGACCGACTAGCTCTGCGTTTAGTGTCACCTCTACTGTTGAGTTAGGTTGTCCCGCAGGAACTCTTATGTCTCGTAGAGTTGCCTTTACTGCACCCGCGGTTGCGCCTTCGTGTGCAACTGCCGTTGCATCATATTCAGCACTTACGACTGCATAAAATCCGATATTGCCGCCTGTTTCGCCTGTTTCCCCTGTCTGCGCATCTGCAGCCCTCTTTGTCGTTGCTACTGCCGCCAATCGAGCTGCTTCCGTTTCAACTTGCGCTGCTCCTTCGCCTAATTCTGGATGGGCAGCTACGTCAGCGCGCATTTCTACAACTACTGCGTCTATATCCGTGGCCGACTTAGCATCCGCACCAGCTGCCTTAGCCAGGTTGGCTACGCCAGGGACTGTAGGTATTGAAGAAATCACCTTGCTTGCATATTCAAAATCTGCTTTTCTGGTCTTCTTATATAACTCGCTGTAATCCCTTACAATATCAATCTTTGGGGCTATGATTACATATGAATACCCCTTTTGCTGCAACAGGTCCTTCATGTTCTCTGTGTGGAACCCGCCTGTCATAAGAATAGCTTTGTCTTTTCCGTACTTCTTGAGGTTGGCCTCTATATTCTTCATGAATGCCAAATCTCTGTCAAACGCAACCCTGTAAAATCTGCCAAGAAGAGGCATATTGCTATCTAACACCTTGACATCATCCGGTACAGGATTGGTAAGGTTAAACTTAGCTGAATTGTTCTTCAAAAATGTAAGCCAGTCCTTTAGGTCAAATTCTGCCTTATTGGCCTGAAAATAACTATATTCATCAGGTATTAGCTTTATGTTCACAAACCCTAATAGTATGGAAAGACCTTTATCTATCTGGCTTAATTTCTTTTGTTCCGGTGTCTTCACTAAGGTAGCTTGCGACTTATCCACCAGCTGGTCAACTTCCTTAAATAAGAGGTTGATGTTTATTTTCTCGTAGGTTGTAATGTATGTGGTATAAGTTGCCAGATTCTTATGCTTTAATATGTCTACTTTTGCGTTTTGAGCAGTATTTTTTAGGTAGGCATAAAATTCACCCTGTGAGATATCCCCGGTTCTGAATTGGACTCCCTTTGTCAAGAACTCATCTTTGGCTTTACCTTTGAGCGCCTTTTCTATCGCATCCGTTGCCTCGGTGCGCTCTGTTTCAACCGCGATAAAATCAATCGCATCCTCTAAGCCTGCTGCTTCGCTAAATAACACTATGTTGGAAAAACTCTTTACATCTATATTATTAGAGCCGGCTGCGCCTTGTAGATACTTTATGTACTCAACAAGTCCGATCTCATCTTTATCATAAGCGGTTACCTTCTCATCCAGCTCGCGTAATTCCTTTGTATATATATGGAGTTTCAGATTGGATGAAATGTTTTGGAGGTTCTGAATGAGACTTGCCATCGACTGGCGTTCAGCCGATATCGTGATAAAGTCCTCTGACTGTGCCTTATATAAGGTTATATCTTCTATTCCTTGAATTGTAAAATTGGCATCAGAGATAAAATCCAAATACTCAACGGCTACTATGTCAGCGTCTCCCAGTAATTTTTCAGCTGTCCTCTCGCGAACCGCCTTGGATTCTTTTCGGTATCTCTTAAAGTCGGTATTGCTATCATGCCGTTTGCCCTCCAAAAGAACAAGGTCAAACCCATAGTCCCGTATAAGAGACTCGAGTATGCCCACTTCGGCCTTCTGGGCCTCATAGTTTACGTGTATATCCTGCACATAAGCTATTAATGGTCCATTGCCCTTGGCTACATGGGTTTCGACTATACGGCCATCATCTCTCGGAACAACAATTTTGGAAGGTTCTACTGCTGCAGCTAAAGAAATCTGGGATCCAAGGAAGATCCCCATTAACAAAAACAAAATGGTCTTTTTCATATCTTTCTCTCCTTTTGTTATCGCTTTTATTTTTTGTTAGCAAGTGAATCTAGTATACTTCGAGTATACCACGAAAAACGTTTTTGTCAAGAAAAATTTGCTAACTTTTTTAACTCCTAACCTATCGGGGCGTATCTAATATGTTTATTATCACATAAGACAAAAAACCCCGCTGTGTCGTGTGAATCAAGTTAAAGCTTTGAACCTGTTATTTACAGGTGGGTACCTTCTTAAGCGGTTCATGTTTACCAAAACTACCTAGGCCCTACAATCCGCGCTTAACGTTAGGTTCCCATTTAAAATTTATTGGCTCAAGCTTTGCCTTGTCAATCACGCACACAGCAGGGAACTTTTGCTGTACTTCTAATAAAAGTATATCATAAAAGATAAAAAAAACAAGGAAACTTGCGCATGATCATCTGATCACGGCTTTAAATTTTGCTACCAGTGCCTCTTTTATTTTATTATGCACCTTCTCTATTTGATTTTCTGTAAGTTGTTCGTCCTTAGCCAGATATTGAACGGAAAACGTAAGCCCCCTCTTCCCCGCCGGGATTTGTCCTCCGAAATATTCATCAAACAGCTCTACGCCTGTCAATAATTCCCCGCCTGATTCTTTAATAACATCGGCCAGTGCCATTGCGGGAACATCTTTTTCTATGATCAAAGAAATGTCTCTTGTTGCAGGAAGAAATTTCGCAAGTGTGGTAAATCTTTTTTCTACATTCACAAACTCAATCAGTTTTCCAAATTTTATCTCGCATAAGAAAACCTCTTTCTTGATGTCAAAGTTACTAAGCACGGATTTTTTAAGCTCGCCGATTACCCCCACTTCATTTTTATTCACTGAAATCACAGCAGACCTCTCGGGATAAAAAATCTGGGGTGCGCTGTTTGAAAATTCGTAGTTGTTAATGCCTAAATTTTCCAGCAAAGTTTCAACAACACCTTTTAGTTCAAAAAAATCCGTGTTTGTCTTTTGGCGCCAATCATTTTTTGCCCTGCCAGACATAAGAATACAAAGATTCTGCTCTTCTTGGCGCTTCCTGTCTTTTGAGATGGAATACACATTTGATAATTCAAAGATACCGAAGTCCTCTACCTTTCTATTGATGCTGAACTTGGCCGCATTCAGTATGCCAGGGATGAGGCTTGTGCGCATCACCTCTTGTTGATTGCTGGCAGGGTTTTTGATTGCTATAATGCTGTCTTCTAGAGCGGCGATCTTCTTTAAATCTTCTCTCCCGACGAGAGAATAGTTGACAACCTCTTCCATGCCTTCCGAAACCATAACCCTTCTTGCAAGTTCTGATATCTTTCTTTGAAATTCTTTTCTTTTCGAGTGGCCCACCATCATCGGAATCGTTGTAGGTATCTTATCATATCCATATATCCGGGTTATTTCTTCGATGAGGTCTTCTTCTCTCTTTAAATCTTTCCTGAACGATGGGGCCTCAACCCTTAATTTTTCCTGGGCGCCCGAAACCTTCAATCCCAAACTCTCCAAGATCCTTTTTGCCGCAATGGGTGTCAGCTCTAAATTCAATATCTTGTTTGTCTTATTTAAAGACAGCTTAAGAATGTTTGTCTTGGCAGCCTTTATGCCAACATCTTTTACGATGCCGATTTTCCCTCCGCATAACTCAACCATGAGTTTGGCCGCCCTATTGGAAGCAAGCGCGACGCCTTCCAGGTCTATGCCCCTCTCAAATCTATAACTTGAATCCGTTGTTAAAACCAGTTTCCTCTGAGTTCGCCTGACTGATATGGGATCAAAACAGGCGCTCTCGATCAAAACAGTTTTTGTGGACTCGGTGACTTCAGTATCAAGGCCGCCCATCACCCCGGCAATTGCAATGGGCCGTTTTTCATCGGTGATGACAAGCATCTCATTGTCTAATTCCCTCTGGACGTTGTCAATTGTCAACATCCTCTCGCCTTTTTTGGCTTTTCTTACAACAATCTTCTGCCCGCTTAATTTATCATAATCGAAGGCGTGCAGGGGTTGGCCTGATTCCAAAAGACAAAAATTCGTTATATCCACAACATTGTTTACCGGCCTTACGCCCACAGCCTCCAGCCTTGCTTTAAGCCAATCCGGGGAAGGCCCAACACGGACTCCGTCTACGATCCGTGCGGTATAGCGCGGACACAGAAGTTTATCTTCTACCTCGACCTTAATTTGTTTGTCTCTGTTGGTTATTGGCAATAAGTTGGGGGTCTTTGGCACCTTCAGCTGCTTTCCTGTTACAGCCGATACCTCTCTCGCAACTCCGATAACACTTAACCAATCCGGCCTATTTGTCGTAACCTCTATCTCCAGTACGGAATCTTTCCCCTTCTCCTCTAAAGAGGTCACTTCCAAACCGGCCATGGTCAGCCATTGCGCCACCTGCTTAGCCGAATTCTTTACCCCTACGTACTCTTTTAGCCAATTATATGATATTTTCATAGTTTTACTCGTGCGATAAGCAACGGGTGTCGTGTTTCTTTTTGGTATTGACAGGCCGATGGGGTCTTGAGCGTATAAGTTTTGCGCAGTTAATAGCTACCACCTAAATACCTCCGATACAGTAATCAGCCTATAATTATAAATCAGTACGACGACGCTGAAAGCAAAACTCGCGAAAGACCTCTCGGTCTAGCAATACCTGAGAGATAAACCCGTTGCGTCATCTCTTAAAACTGCCGCAAAAATCTCAGATCATTTTCAAAAAACAACCTTATATCATCAACCCCAAATTTAAGCATCGCTATCCTCTCAACACCCATGCCGAACGCAAATCCCGTCCATTTCTTGGGATCATACCCAACCATCTCGAATAGCCTGGGGTGTATCATGCCGGCACCCAATATCTCAAGCCAGCCCTTATGAGAGCAGACGCGGCAGCCTTTTCCCTTGCATATCATACAGGATATATCAACTTCGGCGGACGGTTCTGTAAAAGGAAAAAAGTGGGGCCTGAAACGCATCTTGATATCTTCGCCAAACATCTGTTTTGAAAACAGGGTTAAGATCCCTTTTAAATCAGAAAATTTTATATCCTTGTCCACCATAAAACCTTCTACCTGATGAAACATAAAAGAATGGCTTGCGTCAGTGGCATCCGGTCTAAAAACCTTCCCCGGCGCTATTACCTGCAGCGGCGGTTTTTCTTTTTCCATAACCCTGATCTGAACCGTCGAGGTCTGGCTTCTGAGTAAAGTATTATCATCTATATAAAAGGTATCAAAGGCATCCCTGGAAGGATGTTCTAAAGGAATATTTAATGCCTCAAAATTATAATGCGGGGTTTCTATCTCCGGGCCTTCGGCAATTTTGAAACCTAAATTCAAAAATATCTCGTTTATCCTATTGGTGACCTGTGTAAGCGGGTGCAAATTACCCAGAGGCCTTTTTGTGCCCGGCATCGTGACATCTATTCTTTCACATTTCAGATCGTCCCTGGCTACACCTATCCTGCTCTTTGCCTCGCTCAAGGTTTCTGTGATCGAATTTTTTAAACTATTCAGCATGTTTCCGACCTTCGGCTTCTCCTCTGCTGAAATACTGCCCAATTCGGAAAAAAGCCTGTTAACCAAACCTTTTCTTCCCAAATATTTAACCCTCAGTTGTTCTATATGGTCGGGGGTTTCCGCTTGATTGGCTTCTTTTATTGCCTGTTTCTGTATCTCTCTTATCTCTTCTTCCATCGTTCTCTATTATTTCCTTTTTGCCCTGATGGCGCACAAAATAGCAAACCCTGCCGCCACAATAAACAAACCCATTGCGCCTACCACCTCTTCTTGCTTTATGGGATGCAAAACGCGAAAACCTTCCCTTACCTTTATAAAATTCACTACATGGATATCAAGGTCACCTCCATGCTGCCGGCAGGCCCTATGAAAAACACCTTTTACTTGCAGTATATCACCTTTATAATTATATCCCCCTTTATATCTCACCAGATTATAGATCGGGCTTCTTCTTCCATATGCCCCTATTGCCTTCTTACCATCGTGTAAATTAACCCAAGCAAAATCTCCGCGCGCCATTACATCGCCGACAACCTCTCCCTGGTATTCTATAGTCTTCTTATCATACTTTCTTGCATTTTCAATCAATTCTGTGCTGGAAATAACCTCGGCGTTCGCCGTCGTGGTTACTCCTAAAATCAATAATATAAAAATAAAGGATTTTATGGGTGGTATAAAAATTCTCATTTCCGCCCCTTTACCAACGCGACAATAAACCCAATAAATGCGAACACCGATATAAATTCCAGCCTCCCAAGCCACATCTGAACCATATAAGTAAGCTTTAGCAAGTTAGGCATCGAGGCCTGCGTAATGCCGCAAGAAAGGCCTACATTCGCCGTAGCTGATACGGATTCGAATAGGGCCTCAATCGGAGAATACCCAAAAAGCATCCCGATTACCGCGCCTCCGAAATACACTAAAAGATAGCATAATATAATTGTTGCCGCCACCCTTACGTGCTTATTTTCTAAAACCATATCCTTTATATGGTGAAATGTCTGGACTACAACTCCATCCCCCGGAGTCATGATCTTCTTGATATCCTGGCGCAGGGCCTTAAACATAATCCCTATTCTCAATGCCTTTATGCCGCCTGCCGTAGAGCAAGCGCATCCACCTAAGGCCATGGCAATAATGGTAGTGGCCATAGCCAAGCCTCCCCACTCCAGGACAAACTGCCTTCCATAAATTGTTGAATAGCCAGCGCCTACATGAGCGGAGATTAGCTGATAGAAACCTTTCCTGAATAAGGATACCGCCTCCGGATATACCCCCAGCCGAGAAAGTCCGACTGCGCAAAGCGAGAATGTAGTTAATATGGTAATAAGAATGGTAACTACCTCGATATTTTTAAATATCTCTTTTTTGTTCCCTGTCCAAACGGCATAATGAAGCTTAAAGTTTAATGCGCCGAGGGTCATCAAACTGATAGTTATAATCTCAAACGCGATACTATGGTAATACAGGATATTCTGCGATTGTGGTGCAAAACCTCCCGTATCCCATGCGGACATAAATATCCACATCCCGTGAAGAAATGCCCTCACGACGGGCAGGCCTTCATAGACACCGATTATGGTAAGGGCAGCCGTACCTACGCCTAAATACACGAGGCTGACGGTCCAGATAAATCTTGCTGTATGAATAACGTTTGGGAGGATCTTCTCTTCTCTTGCCTCGCCTACATACATAGTGAATGTGCCGGAGGCCTTTATTAAAAATGTAAGCGCGACAACAATTATACCCTGACCACCTATAAACATTATAAAATGCCGCCACATATTATGTGAATTGGCAAGATGGTCCAAATCCCCTATTAGGGTAAGACCGGTAGTTGCAAATCCGCTCATTGTATCAAAACAGGTATCGAGGAAGGTTAAAAAATGCCCGCTCAGATATAGCGGTATTGCGCTTAAAAAGGTAGCAACCAGCCAGCTTAATGCGGCTACGATCATCCCATGCATCCAGCCCAACTCCTCTTTTGTATAAAATACCCTCACGAAGAAAAACCCGAATGAAAGAGAGGCCATCATGCCAATCAAAAAATCAAACGCTGCATCCCATTCCTTGAATACAAGGCTCACAAGCAGCGGCACAAGCATCAGAAGCCCTATACCTATGATCACCTTGCCGAGGTAATAGCAGATAATCTTTATATCGTTGTATCTGGGTCTTAGTATCATCCCGTTAGACCTCCAAACACCGCTATATTTAATACCTCGGATATATTATACAGTACCATATTTTTTATACACAAAACAGAACGTGTCTGAAGAGGTCTAACGGGAATCATTTAGAGAACCATCTGGATATAAAAAAGCCGATTATAAAAACAACGCCCATCATTACTAATGTCGCAAAGACCTCGACAAATATGCCTCCGATCCTTTTAAGCAATAATGATATTGATCCTTCCCGTTTTCTCATCAGCCCTTCACAACCCCCAGAAGCGTATCTAAGAGCTTACGCTCATTTTCTATCGTCGTAAGAGCAATAATATCATCTCCTGCCTTAAGAACGGTGTCGCCTTTTGGAATAGTTACCTCGCCCCCCCTCAGTATCGAAACCAACACGGAATCCTTTGGGATCTGCATATCCATAACCTGTTTGCCGACGACGGGGGACTCGTTCGTCAGGTCAATCCTTACTATGGAAAGCTTGCCTCTCTTAAATGTCATAAGTTTTACGATGTCCTCGAATGATGCCTCCTCTTCTATTACTGTGGCAATGAGGGAGGTACCATCAACCGGTACATCTATGCCGAGCTCTGAAAAGATGCGCGTATTTTTTGAATTATTGACGCGGGCAACTGTGCGCGAGACATCAAATATGTTTTTTGAAAGCTGACAGATTATTAGATTGTCCTCGTCTTCGCCTGTAACCGCGGCGAGCACATCGGCCCTTTTGATACCGGCTTCTTCCAAGAACGTCGGGTCGCAGGCGTCTCCGTTTATAACCAGGATATTCTGCTCCTTGGCGATCTCATCGCAAACCTCTTTATCCTTCTCAATCAATGCAACGGTATGTTTATTACTTATCAACCTCTTTGCTAAATAAAAACCAACATTTCCACCACCAGCTATAAGGATATACATGTGCCCTCCGCCTTATACCCCAAAAATCTTTTTGATCTTTAAAAGGGATACCGTTTTTACTATGCCCATTAGGAGGTCTCCCTTTTCCAATACCGTATCTTGTTTCGGTATTATGGCATTTTTCCTTCTTACTATTGTAGCGACAAGAAACTCATCTGATATGTTTACGTCGCAAATCTTTTTGCCGATCAGTTCCTTCCCGACCGGGATATTTATTACACCAAGCTCACCCGTCTCAATCAAAAAACCCGTGAAATGGCTCTCGATTATCTTATCTCTCAACATAGCCGCAAATAAGATAGTACCACTTATTACATCTAGGCCCAGATGCTTATAAATATTGGCCCTCTTCGGGTCATAGATCCTTGCGATAACCTTTGGGACTTTAAAAATAGTTTTTGCTACCTGCGCAGACATTATGTTGGTATTGTCGCCGTTTGTTACCACACAAAATGCATCCGCCTTCTCAACACCTGCCTCTTTCAGAATCTCGGAATCATAACCATTACCTGTCAGGGTAATACCGTTAAAGGTTGGGCCGAGTTTGTGGAAACTCTTGTGGTTTTTATCTATTATCACAACATCGTGCCCTTCCTTCTGAAGAAGGTTTGCCAACTCAGAGCCAACCCTTCCGCAGCCCACGATTATTATATACATTTGGGCCTCCTATTTTATAAGCGCTACCAGCTTATCAAATGCCGCGACGTCTTTCACCGCGAGTTCAGCAAGCATCTTTCTGTTTATAGCTACCTTCGCTTTAGTAAGCCCACCTATAAATTTGCTGTAGGAAATTCCTCTCTGTCTGCAGGCAGCAGTGATCCTTGCAATCCAAAGCCTTCTAAAGTCGCCCTTTTTGGCACGTCTGTCACGCCAGGCATACATCATCCCTTTTTGGATGGTCTCTTTTGCCATTCGATAACGAGAGTGTCTTCCGCCCCATTGTCCTTTGGCAAGTTTCAAAACCCTTTTATGTCGCCTCCTTGTCGAAACTGAAGTCCTTACCCTTGGCATTTTATTATATTCCTCCTATTCTTAGAATTTATTCATCCATACGGAAGCATTCGTGCAATTGTTTTTGCATCAGCCCCATGCACCAAAGCCGATTTTGAAAGTTTTCTTTTCCTCTTAGAAGATTTCCACGATAAGAGATGGCCCTTAAAGGCCTTCCTTCTCTTTATCTTCCCACTCTTTGTAAGTTTAAACCTTTTCGCTACGCTTTTTCTTGTCTTTAACTTTGGCATCCTTATCCTCCATCCATCATATTTTTTATTTTACCTTCGGCCTGAATGTCATTACTATAGTCCTTCCAAACATCCTCTTCGGCGGCTCCTCTACTTCACCTATATCGGCGACCTCTTTCATGATCCTGTTCAAAACAGCTCCGCCCCTCTCCATATGCTGGACCTCTCGGCCGCGGAACACAACAGTAAGTTTTATCTTGTCGCCTCTTTCCAAAAATCTCCTTAGGTGGTTAAGTTTTACCTGATAATCATGTTCCTCGATATTTGGCTTTAGTTTTAATTCCTTAACGTGAATCACGTGCTGCTTCTTCCTGGCCTCACGTTGTTTTTTCGCCTGCTCATATTTGTATTTCGGGTAATCCATGATCCTGCATACAGGCGGGTTCGTATCCGGGGCGACTTCAACCAAATCCAGCCCTGCTTCCTCTGCGCGCTTTAAAGCTATCTGCGTCTGGATTACACCGACCTGCTCTCCATTTTGGTCAATCACCCTTACTTCTCTCACCCTAATGCGATAATTTACTCTTGTTTCTCGTGCGATATATACCTCCTTGTTTTGTTATTTCTTTTCCTTTATATCTTTTAAAATTCTATCTATAAAATCTTCTAGTTTTGATTTGCCTTCATCCTTCACCCGAGATCTTACAGATACCACCCTGCCGGATACCTCTTTCTCGCCGACAATAAGCATATAAGGGACCTTTTGAAGCTGTGCTGCTCTAATCTTATAACTTAATGTTTCGTTCTGGTCATAAACCTCTGTCCTTATATCCTGATCCGCTAGTTTATTTTTAATCTCATGCGCATAATCTTTCTGCTTATCCGTTATCGAGATGATCGCTGTCTGAACCGGTGAAAGCCAAACAGGCAGCGCGCCTGCGTAATGCTCTAAAAGCGCGCCGATAAACCTTTCCATGCTTCCCAAGATAACCCGGTGAAGCATAACGGGCCTGTATTCCTTCCCGTCCTGACCGATGTATGCTAAGTCAAATCGTTCCGGGAGCGCAAAGTCGCACTGGATGGTGGCACATTGCCAAAAACGGCCTAAGGCATCCTTTAATTTTATATCTATCTTCGGCCCGTAAAAAGCGCCTTCGCCTTCATTGACCTGATATTTTATACCTTTTTTGTCCAAGGCGCCCACAAGCGCATCATGGCTATCCTTCCAGATTTTATCGGTCCCTATGGATTTAAGGGGCCTCGTCGAAAGCTCCACCATAAACTCATTAAACCCAAAAGCCTTCATGGCAAAACTTACAAAATCTATCACGCCCGTTATCTCATCTATTAATTGTTCCGGCAGACAGAATATATGAGCGTCGTCTTGAGTAAACCCGCGCACACGAAGCAAGCCGTGCAATACGCCGCTCTTTTCATACCGGTATACGGTGCCCAACTCAAATAGCTTGATGGGCAACTCCTTATAGCTTCTTGTCTTTGACTTATATATAAGCATATGGCCGGGGCAGTTCATCGGCTTCACAGCATATTCCTGGTTTTCTATCTTGAAGGTATACATAAGGTCTTTGTAATATTCGTAGTGCCCCGAGCGAACCCATATGTCGGATTTTAAAATATGCGGCCCTATGACTATGTGATAACCACGCTTAAGGTGTTCTTTCTTTTCCCAGTCTTCGATTATAGTGCGCAGCAATCCTCCCTTGGGGTGATATAGCGGCAAGCCGGCACCCATTTCATTATGGAAGCTAAAATATTCTAATGTCTTTCCGAGTTTTCTATGGTCACGTCTTTGGGCCTCTTCCAGAAATTGTATATAATCATCCAATTCTTTCTGTGAAGCAAAGGCGGTGCCATAAATTCTCTGTAGCATCGGGTTCGTCTCGATCCCCTTCCAATACGCGCCGGCAATAGTCAAAAGTTTAAATATCTTAACCTCACCGGCATTAGAGATGTGGGGCCCCTTGCACAGATCTATGAAACTACCATGTTTATAGACAGATACTTCTTTATCGGGCAAGTCTCGGATGAGCTCAACCTTATACTTCTCCCCCATTTTTTCAAAGAGCGCTATCGCCTTCTCTTTAGGCATCATCTCTTTTTGGAAAGGGTCGTTTGCTTTCGCGATCTCCTTCATCTTCTTTTCTATTTTTTCCAAATCATCAGGTGTAAAAGGGGTTTCTCTTTCAAAATCATAATAGAACCCCTTCTCTATTGCCGGGCCAATGCCTAATTTCACGTCGGGGCATAACTGTTTTACCGCATCAGCCATTATATGTGATGCGCTATGTCTTAATGCCTCGATGTCCATGCTAATTTTTTTACTCACTTAATCTCCTCTGGCCCTATATATGGTGGGCGGTACAGGGTTCGAACCTGTGACCTCCACGATGTCAACGTGGCGCGCTAACCAGCTGCGCCAACCGCCCTAAAAAACTGTCTCTCGCGCTGCGGGCACGACGTGGCTGGTTTTTTTTAAAGGGGAAACGGGGGGTTTCCCCTTTAATATATCCCCTTCCTTACCTGATTATTAGCCACTGTCTTGTATCCGCAGACCATCTTAAAGAAGGGAACGTAGTTCCCTTCTTTAAGTAATCATCCTTCCTAAAAGGAGTGCTTCTTGTCATTGCGATATGAGACTAAAGCTGTAGACCGTGAAACAATCTCAAAAAATCATCCCTCCTAAGAGGAAGTCATCTTTCCTAAAAGAACTATCTTTGTGGGCAAGGAGGGAGTCGAACCCTCATGGTTTATACAACCAACGGATTTTAAGTCCGTCGTGTCTGCCATTCCACCACTCGCCCTTCACGCTTACTGTGTTAAGGCGGCTTCCGGATTCGAACCGGAGTATAGGAGTTTTGCAGACTCCTGCCTTACCACTTGGCTAAGCCGCCGTTTGATTTAAAAGAGCTATAAAATTTTACCTGCGGCCTTTATAATATCGGCAACATCCGACATGCAGCCAATTGCTTCATACCCACAAGCAAGTCTTCCCACCCTCGGCCCGATGAATTTATAGCCAATCTTTTTAAGCTTAGAAATATTTTCCTGTACGATTTTATTATTGTACATCACATCGTTCATTGCAGGTGCAATCAAAACTGGCGCCTTTGAGGCAATGACCGTGCAACAGAGAAGACTGTCACATATGCCGCCTGCCAGCTTCCCGATCACATTTGCTGTGGCCGGTGCGAGCAAAATCAAATCTGCCCTTTTTGCCAAAGAGATATGTTTTGCATCCCACTCCTCCGGGATTTCAAACATATCAGAATAGACTCTGTTTCCGGATAGTGTCTGTAATGTAAGCGGCGAAATAAACTCTATCGCCTCTTTTGTCATAACGACAAATACCTCGCAGCCCTTCTTCCCTAGACTGGAAACAAGATCCGCGGCCTTATAGCTTGCAATCGAGCCCGATACACCTAATACTATTGTCTTTTTGCGTTTCATTTTATTTTATTTCTGCGTGCCTTTTAAGCCTCTTTGGACTTATAGCTTATTTTACCTTCTTCTATCTCTTTTATGGCAATGGATGCCAATTTTGTGTTCGGAGGGGTGTCGACCAGTTTTTCTTTTCCCTCGTTTAATTCCAATGTCCTCCTTGAAGCCAAAATAGTAAGTTTATACCTTGAGCCCACTTTTTGCATTAACTCCTCCATTTGAAAAGAAATCATAACGTCACCCTTTTCTGCAGCGCTCGGCAATAACTATATCCTTTAGCTTAGAGACGGCGTTACTTATACTGTCATTTACAACACAATAATCATATCTGTCCACATACGATAATTCCCTCTTTACAATTTTGAGTCTTTTGCTAATTTCTTTTTTGTTATCGGAATTGCGTTTTTTAAGCCGGCCTTTTAGCTCCTTTATCGACGGCGGTGCAATGAAGATCAGGATGCTTTTAGGGTAGAGCCTCTTTACATTAACCGCGCCTTTTACATCAATGCTAAGCAGAATGTCTTTCCCTTTTTTCAATAAATTAGAAACGTTTTTTTTCGGAGTACCATAATACCAGCCATATGTTTTTGTCCACTCTAAAAAACCGTTTCTTTTTACTTGCTTCTGAAAACCGGCCTTCGATACAAAATAATAATCCCTGCCGTTTCTCTCCCCCGTTCTCCTCGGCCTAGTCGTCATTGACACGGAATAAGCCAACCCCAGTTTGCCCTTAAGCAGCCTCTTGCAAAGTGTAGTCTTCCCGCACCCGCTCGGTGCTGATATGATAAACAATTTGGCCTTTCTACTCAATGTTTTTAGCCTGTTCTCTTAGCTTATCTATCTCGCTTTTAACCTGTATGACCTTTTGCGAAATTTTAAAATCGCTTGCCTTGGAACCAACGGTATTTATCTCCCGGTTCAATTCCTGGGCTATGAAGTCCAGTTTTTTGCCAAGCTCGATATCCTTCTCTATGCTATCCCTTAAGCTCCGGGTATGTGCCAAGATCCTCGTTATCTCTTCTGTGACATCGGAATTCTTTGCATAAAGCGCCACTTCCTGTTCAAGGCGCCCCTTGTCAAATCGCGCTGCAGATGTACCTAAAATCTCACTTATGCTCTTCTTTAATCTCTTTCTATACAGTTTGATATTTATCTTTGAGCGTGCTTTAACCAGCGTTGTCTGCTTCTCTATATTCTTAACCCTTTTTTTAAGATCTACGCAAATAGCCATTCCTTCTTTCAGCCTTGATTCATTTAATTTTTTTAATGCCTTTTTTAACGCCGTCTCAATGCACGGCCAAATATTCCCGGGGAGGGCCGCTTTTGCCTCATATGTAATAACGCCGGGGAGAGTAATTATGTGCTCCAGTTTTATTGGCCCTTCCAGATGTATATTTTTCTTAAGCCCCGATAATTGCCTATAATATACCCTGGCAATTTTTTCATCAACAACGATTTTTTCGGTGACATCTACGCCATCTTCATGAATCAGGTTTAGATTTACCCTGCCCCGCCTGACAAATCTCCCGATCATTCCTCTCACCCTATCCTCAAACCCCAAAAGACCGTCCGGCAGCTTAACGCTCATATCAAGAAACTTATGATTTACCGTACGAAGTTCAATTTTTATTGTCCCAACTTTACTGTTGGCCTCTTCTTTGCCAAAACCTGTCATCGATTTAATCATATTATGCCCAAACTTTCTTTTTTATGTTTTTTACCTCTGATATTTTCGTCTGGTAGAGCTCTACAATAACTTCATCCGGTTCAAACCATAATTTGATCTCCCTCTGTGCTTCTTCTTCATTGGTTGAGGCGTGTATAACATTTTCGTAAAGGCCCTTTGTGGTAATCCTGCCATATTGGCCCCTAATGGAAACTGGATTCGCCTCCTCTGGGTTTGTTTCCCCTGCCAGCTCCCGCACCTTGCCTATAGCATCGTCGCCCCAGTAAACCATTGCTAAGACCTTCTTTCTGTCGTGGAGCTCTCCCATGATGTATTTAATCAGCTCATTATAAAATGGTTTATCCTTCAAGTGGCAATAGTGCTTTTCGGCGAGTTCCTTGGAGACCCTGGCCATCTTCGCAGCTATAATTTCAAGCTTTGATTCCGAAAGTCGTGTCAGGATATTGCCTGTCAAAGATTTTACCAACCCATCCGGTTTTATGAGAATGAGTGTCTGCTGCGCCATATTGGTTCACCTCTCTTTTAATTTGAACACTGCTTCAATAATTTAAGAATCCTCTCCATTTCATCTAGTGAAAAATATTCTATCTGTATCCTGCCCCTCTTCTTGGCATGCAGAATCCGCACCTTTGTCCCTAAGGTCCTCTGGAGTTCTTCTTCGATTGCGACGAGATTCTGATCCTGTGTGACTGTCCGCTTCTTCATCCCGGAAAGTTTTTGATTTACAAGCCGTTCTGTTTCCCTTACGGACAGCCCTTTCTTTACAACTTTCTCGCAAAGTTTAATTTGCTCCTTCTGGTCCGCTATGGCCAACAACGCCTTACCGTGCCCCATTGATATGTAATCAGAGATTATATGGTCTTGAATCTTTTTGGGAAGCTTTAAAAGTCTTATCGTATTGCTTACCGAGGTTTTGTCCTTCCCTACGGCTTTGCCTATACCTTCCAGGTTGAAACTAAACTCGTCGACTAATCTTTGATATGCGTGTGCCTCTTCGATAGAGTTTAATCCTTCTCTCTGTATATTCTCAATTAATGATAATTCCAGCAGATCAGCGTTGGAGTCAACCTTTTTAACAATTGCCGGGATTGTTTCAAACCCAAGTTGCTTAACCGCTCTTAATCTTCGCTCACCGGCAATCAGCTCATAATTTCCTTCTTCGACCTCTCTTATCAATACCGGCTGGACAACGCCCTTTTCTTTTATGGACGCGATAAGTTCATCGAGGCGCTCCTTTTTAAACATTGCTCTTGGCTGATACTTTGACGGGGATATACGTGAAATAGCGACATCGGCGATACGCTCAGATTTTTCTAGTTGTGTTTCTTTTTCAGGAATTAGTGCCGATATACCTTTACCTAATACTTTCCTTTCCATTATCCTAACCTCCACTTATATTTCCACCCTGATATGTAGAATCCTGTGGCGTATTCTCAGAATTAGTAATTTTTTCTCCTAACATCTCTTTTGAGAATTGTGAATACATCCTCGCTCCAATTGAGTGTTCAGCATAAACATGGATTGGCTTTCCAAAACTTGGCGCTTCACTAAGTTTTACGTTTCGTGGTATGACAGTTTCGTAAACCCTACCCTTAAAAAAATTTCTGGCCTCTTGTATAACCTCTTCGGTTAAGTTTGTTCGATAGTCCGCCATTGTCAAAAGAACTCCTTCAATATCTAACTTAGGATTCAAATTGGTTTTAATCAAATTTATGGTATTCAAAAGTTGGCTTAGACCTTCCAATGCATAATACTCACATTGAATCGGGATAAGAATTGAATCTGATGCTGCAAGAGCATTTATTGTAAGAAGTCCTAATGAAGGTGGGCAGTCTATAATGATAAAATCGTATTGTTCTTTAATAACTGTCAACGCTTTCGTTAGCTTATACTCTCTTGATATAGCCGGCACTAACTCAACTTCAGCACCTGTCAGGGCGACATTTGAAGGTATCAAGGTTAAATTCGAAACAACGGTTTTGTGAACTAATTCCACTATATTGACATCATTAACAAGCACATCATAAACGCTTTTCTCAATAGTTGCCTTGTCTATCCCGAGGCCGCTTGTGGCATTCGCCTGTGGGTCAATATCTATCAATAAGACCTTTTTGTTGGCTATGGCTAAATAAGTAGCTGTATTAACCGCTGTGGTTGTCTTCCCAACCCCGCCTTTTTGATTACAAACTGAGATTACTTTCGCCATAACCTTTCCACGTGGAAACCCTTATTTTTTATATAGAGTATACATTAAATCGTTAAAATTTCAAGTTTATTTTAGGGTTACCTTGACCTTAGCGAGTTTTCCGCCTTCCATACCAAATAGACCTTTACTCTCCTCGCATAAAATCTTAATATCTACCTGATCCTTAGTAACCGTCAGGATCTTCAAAGCTTTCTTTATTGCCTCTACCGTTGTCTTGCCCTCAACTTCAATACTTTTTTTCCGCATATCTTTCCTCACTTCGGAGTCCTTGTAATTAAAAATTGGTACCCTGACATAATAACCGTATTCCCTAACCAATACAATACCAGTCCTGATGGAAAATTATAGAATATGAACCCAAACATCACAGTCATCATAACCGACATCATCTTCTGTTGTTTTCGCTGTTCATCCGTTTGGGACATTGCAGTTACTCTCGTACTAAGCCGTTGTTGGAAAAACATTGCCACCACCATCAAAAGAGGAAGAATGTTTAGCGAATCACCGAATATCGGTAATTCGATTGGTATTTTAATGTTTTCCGGGAGAGATAGATCTTTTATCCACAAAAAATGCGCTCCTCGTAACTCAATAGACCGCATCAGACCTTGGTAAAGCGCGATAAATATAGGCATTTGTAAAATCATAGGAAGGCAGCCACCCATAGGGTTGACTTTATGTTTTTTGTAAAGCTCCATTATCCCTTTTTGTAGTTTCTGGGGACTGCCCTTAAGCTCCTGCCGTATTTTTTCTATCTCGGGCTGCAACATCTGCATATCATGCATTGACTTGTAACTCTTTCTAGTTAAAGGAGATAGGATAATATTAATCAATAAGGTTAGCAGCAAAATTGCCACTCCCCAATTATGGGATACCTTGTGGAAGAACTTAAGCGCGCTTATTAGCAATTGGCTTAAGCTTCCGAAGATACCATAGCTTAATGCATCCTCGGCTCCAAAATTCGCTTTTTTGGCCAACTCTAGATTTAGCGGGCCCATATATAAGCCAAATGTATGTATTACGCTTGAATTTGGCTGCAAATTGAATGGCTGCATCTCTATCCCAGTCGTAAGCGTTTTGTCCTGTAATTGCCGTACAACGCATCCTGAGGGGGTAATAAAAGGCCGTAGGATCATTGCGAAATATCTATTCTTTAGCATCGTCCAAGATACGGTACCGGCCTTTCGGATTTCGAATGGCTTCTTCCGCTTGCGGTATTTTACCACCTTCCCATCCTGGCTAGAGGAGACTTCCAAAAATCTTTCTTCCGAACGCGACAAAGATAAATGCGCCCCTGAAATTAATGAATATTGCTTGACAATATTATCTGCGCGCATATTTTTCCACGTAAGCTCTAAGTCGATACGGTACAAAGAGTTATAAAAAATAAACCTTTTCTCCAATGTGAACTCATTATTGAAATTGTGAGTAAAAATTACTTCGTTGCCGACTACACTGGAATTATACTTCACATCGTTTAATTCTGTACCGGCCTCGTCAGGCACGAATAGGCACAAGCTTGCACGCGGATCTGTTACATCAAAGATATCATACGGAATATTCAAGCCCTCTTCCGGATTTTTGTTTAGAGTAACCTTCTTGATCCCGGCGCCGACGTCGCTAAAAATAATCGTATACAGGTCATTCTGGAAACTTATTTCTTTTTCGTCAGGTAAAACAGTGTCGTTTCCCCGTCGGGAAATCGCTTTTGTGTCAACCATGGGCGTTTCTTCTTTAACGACTTCCCCCTGAGGGGTACCGGCGGACTGCTGCAGCCCTTGGGGGCGCTGCTGCGGCATAAGCCACTGGAAGGCGACAAGTATAAATAATGATAATGCTAACGCAAGTATAACTCGTTTTTCCATTAACGCTCCTTATTTAATAGGGTCATATCCGCCAGGGGAAAAGGGGTGGCATTTGAGGATTCTCGATATCGAAAGAAAGAAACCTTTAAAAAACCCGTACTTTGTTAAGGCTGATATTGCATATTGTGAACAGGATGGATAAAATCTGCAACTTTGTCGTAACTTAAGCATTGATAAGAGGTTACGGTATATGGTAATACAAAATATTGCAATTATTCTCATGCCTGCTTCAATACCCCGGCTCTTTTCCACAAATTTAAAAGTTCTTTTTCTATGTCTTTATACGCCAAGTTGACAATTGACAATTGTTTAGGCCTAATAAGCATATCGTATCCCGTGGCTAATCTATACTTGTTTACCCTAAAGGCCTCTCTAATCAATCTCTTTATACGGCTTCGGCATGCTGCCTTTGCGATAACCTTCTTAGTAATGCTAATGCCCAATCTTGATATATTTAGCTTATTAGGCAATAGCCGTAAAGAGAAATTGGTGCTTTTAGAATACTTGCCTTGTTTAAATAGGCTGGTAAATAATGCTCTGTCCTTGAATCGTTCGGCTTTGCTAAGCCCTTGCGTATTCTTACACACACAAGCTCTTGCGTCCCTTTTGGCGTCTCCTTCGTAAAACCGCCCTGCCGCTCCTGGTCTTCATTCTCTGACGAAAACCATGCTTTCTTTTTCGCTTCAAGTTTGTTATTGTCCTTAATGTTTTCTTCACCTAGAGAAACTCCTCCCTCTAACCTCGTTTTATCAGGTATTCGTATATTGAGCAATTGTAACACAATACCTTTTTTAGTCAAGAGAAAAACGACGCCATGCCTGTGCGGCGGTCATGTGTTGCCAGATATGCGGGTATATCCGCTTGACAAGATGATAGTGGTATGTTATCTTCATATCTACTTCTATATTACTATAATCATTTATAAGGTGGGGCAATGAAAATCATTAAGAAGGAAATTTTAGTGCACGCCCAGAGCACCAGAATTACACAATTGGCTATACTGGCCCCTGATATCGCCAAAAGGGCCATGCCTGGTCAATTCGTTGTGCTTATGACGCACGAAGAAGGGGAAAGGATTCCTTTAACGGTCGTGTCTAAGAGCGAGGGAGAGGGGACTATTGGCTTGATCTTTCAAGAGGTCGGCTTAACTACTAAATTATTGGGCATGTTAAACGTTGGGGATTCATTGTACGCCCTAGCCGGCCCGCTGGGGCATTCTACCAAGATTAAAAACTACGGAAAGGTTATCATCGTGGGTGGAGGCGTAGGTATCGCGGAAATCTATCCTGTGGCACAGGCCTTGAAAAACGCTGGGAATCATATCACCACGATAATAGGCGCGAGATCTAAGGATATATTTATTTTGGAGGAAGAGTTAAAGGGCGCGTCTGATGAGCTTTACATCACCACAGATGACGGTTCTTATGGCCGCAAAGGGTTTACTACGGATGTCTTGGTGGAACTGCTGAGAAAGGATACATACAATCTTATATATGCCGTAGGCCCGATCCCGATGATGAAAAAGGTTTCTCTTGCAACAGGAGGCTCCGGCATAAAAACCATCGTATCTTTAAACGCCTTAATGGTAGATGCAACCGGCATGTGCGGATGTTGCAGGGTTACCGTCGCCGGCAAAACAAAATTTAGCTGCGTAGATGGGCCGGAATTTGACGGTCATTTGGTAGAGTGGGAAGAATTGGAAAAACGAAATACGGTTTACCTGGACAAAGAAAAAAAGGCCTGTAGTTTGGTAGCGGCCCTTAATAAAAAATGAATGCGTTAAAAAAAGAGCCTGTAAAAATAAAAGAATTAGAAACAAAAAAAAGAATTGGCTCCTTCGAGGAGGTTATTGCGGGGTACATGGAAGAGGAGGCCCTGGAAGAGGCTTCTCGGTGTCTGCAATGCAAGAACCCCGTCTGCATTGCCGGCTGTCCCGTCGAAATAGATATCAAAAAATTCATCTATCAAATTACGCAAAAGGATTATAAAGGGGCGTATTCCACCATAAGAGAAAAAAATGATTTTCCTTCCATGTGCGGAAGGGTTTGCCCTGCCGAATATCAATGCCGAAAGGCATGCGTATTGACTAAAAAAGGCTCACCCTTTGCCTCAGAACAAGCAATCAACATTCATTTTTTAGAAAGATTTGTCGGTGATTACGGAATAAAAAATAGTTTAGAGATTCCTATAAAAAAAGACGAACGGCTTTCTAAAACCAGGGTCGCCGTGGTGGGATCCGGCCCGGCAGGTCTGTGCTGCGCAGGCGAATTGGCAAGACAGGGGATAAAAGTAGTTGTTTTTGAAAGCCTTCATAAAACCGGCGGCGTTTTGCGATACGGGATCCCTCCGTTCAGGCTACCGAGAGAAATTTTGGACTTTGAAATAAATTATCTAAAAAGATTAGGGGTAGAAATCGTCCCGAATTTTATCGTGGGCAGGACCAGGACCCTGGATGAGCTTTTCCGGGAAGGGTATTCCTGCATATTTTTAGGCTTAGGGGCGGGAACGCCTTCCTTCCTCGGAGTCAATAGAGAAAACTTATGCAATATCTATTCGGCCAATGAATTCTTGACCAGGGTTAATCTCATGTCCGCATATGAGTTCCCCAAGGCCCATACCCCTGTCAACATAGGGAATAATATAATAGTAATCGGCGGAGGCAACACCGCTATGGATGCGGCTAGGGCCGCTATACGATTACAAAAAATGAACGGTATAGCTCCGAATACCACAATCTTTTACAGGCGTACCGAGGTTGAGATGCCGGCTCGGCGTCTTGAGATAGCGCATGCCAAAGAAGAAGGCGTAAAATTTCAATTTCTTGTGCAGCCAAAAGGATTCACAGGAAATGAGTCGGGCTTCGTAAGCAAGATAGAGTGCATCAAGTGCCAACTGGGAGAGCCTGATGCTTCCGGCAGGAGAAGGCCTGTCCCGATTGAAGGCAGCAATTTTGAAACCCCATGCGATGTAGCAATAATCGCTGTTGGGCTACAGGCAAATCAAGTCTTAACAAGCGTAACGCCTCAGTTGAAAACCGATAAATACAAAGATGTGGTAGTGGCCCCCGATACCATGGAAACCTCTATAGAGAAAGTCTTTGCCGGAGGAGATATAGTCGGGGGGGAAGGGACGGTAATTGAGGCGATGGGCATGGCGAAAAAGGCTTCACGGGCAATACTTGGTCTGCTTTCTAAAAAATGATATTGTATCAAAGGGGCTTCATGACGAATAGTAAGGCAAAAATGATTAAAGGAATGTCCATAGTGCTGATTTTCCTCTTTTGCTTGACGCCCGCATCCGTTATTGCCGCAAATGATTTTTCTGCTGACGCGACATCAACATCTGGCGCTGGGTCCTTCCAAGGAAAAATTTTCGCCACTAAAGGAAAAATCCGGATGGATCTGCCTGAGAGCACGACAATAACACGAATTGACAAAAAGGTTGTATGGTTACTTATGCCTGGCGAAAAAATGTACATGGAAGTCCCCATGGATGAAAATATGGGTGGAAATATAGTTGCCGGCAGCGATAAGGTCCCCGGTGAACTTGGGCGTAAACTCCTAGGTAAAGAGACGATAGGCGGCATTCCAACTAAGAAATACAGAATAACCTACGCGGCGACAGGCGAGGAGGGGGTTATCTTTTCATGGATAAACGCAGGATCAGGCCTTCCGGTAAAAACGTCTGCCGAGGATGGAAGCTGGATATATGAATATAAAAACCTTACGCCGGGCGCGCAGCCTAGAGAGCTCTTTTGAGATCCCGCATGGATATCAGAAATTTTCTTACAATACCCCGTCCTTGCCAGGTATGGAAAACGCCCTCAAAGATGCTGGTCTGGAAGATCTGCTTAAAGATATAGAAAATGTGAATCAAGATATAAAAAACATGGGTGAATAATATGAAAAGCGCCATTATTTATTATTCCTATACAGGCAATACCAAAAGAGCGGCCGATGTTTTGGCCGAGCATCTAAAACAAAAAGGGCAGGTTGAGATTATAATGCTGAAGGGCCTGGATGAATCAGGGAATTTTTTAATGCAGTCTGCCAGGGCATTAAGGCATAAGCGGGCAAATATACAAGATGTGAATTTTAATCTTTCAGGCCATGATTTAATCTGTTTTGGAACACCAGTGTGGGCCTTTGGACCAGCGCCGTCGATGAATACATACCTTGATTCGTGTCTCGGTGCTGAGGGTAAGGATATAATTCTATTTACTACTTACGGAAGCGGCACGGGCAATAAGCGCTGCCTGGATTATATGCAGAATATACTAACAAAAAAGGGGGCGGGTTCATTTAAAAGATTCTCTGTCCAACAGTTTAAGGTAGGCGATAAGGAATTTGTCGCATCCAAAATCAAAAAAGTGGCGCCATGATGCCTAGCATAAAAATGAAGTTGGCTGTAATGGCTTTGGCAACATCGCTTGTTTTCGTAACAAGTGTTGCCGAGGCACAGGATAAAGGAGGAATCAAGATGAAATTAACAAGTCCTGCGTTTGAACACAATGCGTTTATCCCAAAGAAATTCACTGGCCAGGGGGAAGATGTCAACCCTGCCCTTGTTATCGAGAACATCCCTGAGGGGACAAAAAGTTTGGCTTTAATCGTCGACGACCCGGATGCACCTATGGGCACATGGGTCCATTGGGTTGTTTACGACATATCTGTTGTCTCGCGAATCGAGGAAAACGGCATCCCCGGCAAACAGGGGATTAATGATTTCCGCAGGAAAGATTATGGCGGGCCTAACCCGCCATCGGGTACCCACCGTTACTTTTTCAAAATATATGCCTTGGATGCAATGCTTGAATTAAAAGAAGGGATCAGCAAAAAGGAATTAGAAAAAGCATTGCAAGGCCATATGCTCGACAAGGCCGAATTAATCGGCCTGTACAAAAGATCATAGAAGGGGTAAATACTTCTTAACCTCGTGCTGTGTGATTTGTATACGGTATTCCTCCCATTCCTTTTTCTTATTAAACAAAAATCTATCGAAGATATGCTCCCCAAGGGCCTCTTTAACGAAGTGGCTCTTTTGTGTCTCTGTGATAGCTTCGGAAAGGTTCCCCGGTAAAGAGGTAAGCCCTCTTCTTTCTCTCTCCTCCATGGCCATATGATAGATGTTCGGCTCCACGGGCGGGGAGAGCTTATATTTTTTCTCAATACCCTCCAGGCCGGCTGCTAACATAACTGTAAACGCCAGATACGGGTTACAAGCAGGGTCCGGACAACGCAATTCTGCGCGTGTTGCCTTCTCGTTCCCCGGTCGATATAAAGGCACCCTAATTAATGCGGTGCGATTCCTCTGTGCCCAAGAGGCGTAGACCGGCGCCTCATATCCCGGCACCAGCCTCTTGTAAGAATTTACCCATTGAGCCGTAAGGGATGAGATTTCCCTTGCGTGCTTGAGTTCTCCAGCAATAAACTGTTTGGCGATCTCTGAAAGGTTATATTTATCCTTCTTGTCATAAAAGGCGTTTCGGCTCCCTTTAAATAGAGATTGGTGCGTATGCATGCCTGAACCATTAACACCAAATACTGGCTTCGGCATAAATGTAGCATATACGCCGTGTTGTTGGGCTATTTCTTTAATAACATATCTGCATGTCACGACGGCGTCCGCCATGATAAGCGCTTCGTTGTATTTAAGGTCGATTTCGTGTTGGCTTGGCGCAACTTCGTGATGTGTTGCCTCCATTGAAATGCCCATTTCTTCCAGGGTCCTTATAGTCTTATTCCTTAATGTATTCGCCAGGTCGTTGGGTATCAATTCAAAGTAGGAACCCTCGTCGATAATTTCAGCGGATTTGTTGGACTTAAAATAAAAATATTCTATCTCAGGCCCTAGATAAAATATAAAGCCCTTCTTCTTGGCCCTTGCCAACACCCTTCTTAAGGCACCTCTTGTGTCACCGGCATATGGTGTCCTGTCTGGATTCAATATGTCGCAAAACATCCGGGCAATCGGCTCGGTGTCTTTTGTCCAAGGCAATACCTTAAAAGTATCGATATCCGGTTGAGCGATCATGTCGCTCTCTTCCGCCTCGGCAAACCCGGCGACAGAAGACCCGTCAAATCCCTTCCCGTGCCTTAGGGCTTCCGTTAATTCACCTTTGGTAATGGATACACACTTAGGAATCCCGAGGATATCCACAAACCAAAGCTGTATCGTCTGAATACCCTCTTTTTCTACCTTATTTAAGATGGCGCCGATAGAGTCTTTCTTGTATTTTGCTATTGGCTTGACACCTTTCTTCTTTGGGGTATCTTCCTTCTTAGACTGTATGTGATCCGCAGGGATAATATATTGCCTCCCGGCGCGTTCTGCGGTAAGAGAGCCGCGTTTTATGCGCGCGATAACCGCTTGTCGGGATATTCCCAAAATCTTCGCTGCTTCAGTAGGACTTAAATAATCCTTGCTCATAGTTCCTCCTTGCTTTACAATTGTAAATATACCACATCTTTTACATTTGTCAAGTGAAATCTTTGTGCGGTACGGAATATGCTGTGGCGATGTGGTGAGCGGGACGTTAAAAACCGCGAGCGGGCATGGTTCCCGAGCCCCTTAGACAGCATATTTGCTCGGGAGAGCGAGCGGTTTTTGCCGAGCGAAGTCCGACCTCGCTGGGGTCGGACGAGCGTTCCCGCGAACCGCTCGCCACAGTAAATATTCCGTACCAATAATTTTTCTCTTGCATTTATTTTTCATTTTGATATAATGCCGATATATATTTTGCAGACTGGTTAAGTACTGCTTAGGACTTATAAATAAGGTGCTATTTAGATTTTAGCGTGGCCTCTGATTGACAGCTTGGATAAACTAAATAGGACATGTGGAAGATCGTGGGGCTGTGGATAACCTGTGGATAATATAAAAACCGCTTCTACCCTCTGGCAAGAAGCCCTTAAAATAATAAAACCCGCCTTAAACCCCCAGGCATTTCAGACCTGGTTCTCCTTCATAACACCCATTTCATTAAAAGAGGACGCCCTGGTTCTTGAGGTACCAAATCAATTCTTCAAAAACTGGATTTTGGACCATTATTCCGATACGATAAAGGCATCTTTAAATAACATAGCCGGCAATGAAATACAGCTGGAGTTCAAGGTCTCGGAGATACAAGAAAAGAAAAGGGCGGTTACGGAACAGATAATGTTAAAAAGCCAGGGGCAGGAACAGGAAGCTGTTAAGACCCCTACTCAGGCACTGTCGTACACAAGCCGATATAAAGAGCTTAAGCTAAATCCAAAGTGCACCTTTGAAAGCTTCGTGGTCGGTTCCAACAATAGATTCACTCATGCAGCCTCGTTGGCGGTCGTTGATTCCCTTGCCAGGGCATACAACCCGCTTTTTATACATGGAGGGGTCGGATTAGGAAAAACGCACCTTATGCATGCTATCGGGCATGCCGTGGCACAAAGATATCCACAAGCGAAGATCTTGTACATAACCAGTGAAAGGTTCACCAACCATCTCATAACCTCAATACAGACTAGGACTACCCCCAAATTTAGACAGCTCTACAGGTCTGTGGATATCTTGTTGATAGATGATGTCCATTTTATAGCTGGGAAAGAATCAACGCAGGAGGAGTTCTTCCATACCTTCAATGCCCTGCATGAAAACCACAAACAGATAGTGTTATCGAGCGACCGTTCTGCCAAGAATATCCAGCGGCTGGAAGAAAGACTCGTATCCAGGTTTGAATGGGGGTTAGTAACCGACATCCAGCTCCCGGATCTGGAAACCAGGATCGCTATTTTGAAAAAGAAATCGGAGAGGGAGACAATTCAGGTCCCGAATGAGGTGTTGTTTTATATTGCGGAAAAGATAAAGTCCAACATTAGAGAGCTTGAAGGCGCACTTATAAGGGTAGTGGCATACGCGAAGCTTAATAATATAAGCATAGGGCTGGATATGGCAAAAGATGTCCTAAAGGACATGATCGTTGAAGAAGAGAAGAAGATAACCATAGAGCTTATACAGAAGAAGGTGGCTGAATATTTTGACATACGCATTTCAGATATGAAGGTTAAGAAAAGGAGTAAGATCATAGCTTACCCAAGGCAGATTGCCATGTACTTAGCCAGAGAGCTGACAGGCCACTCCTTACCGGAAATCGGAGAGCGGTTTGGCGGCAGAGATCACACAACAGTATTGCATGCCTTTGAGAAAATACAAGGTGAGGCAAAGTCAAACTCGACCATTAAGGGCTTGCTTAATAAACTCGTTTTTGAAATCAGGAATTATTAACAGGGTATCTTGTTTGGTTGTATCATGTTACGTGTGTTACTAAGTTTTCCACAGGCCATACTACTAGTACTACTATTTATATATTAAACTATTAATAGTAAGTAGAAAAGTAAACATAAAGGTGAAAAGATGAAAGTGAGATGTGAGAAAGAGAGCTTATTAAACGGTATCCAGACTGTATATAGCACAACAACACTGAAGTCAACACTACCAATACTATCAAACATATTACTAGAAACCAAAAAGGAAAACATTAAATTAACAGCTACAGACCTTGATATAGGAATAACTAGCGATGTAGAGGTCAAGGTTGAAATGGATGGAGCAGTAACCCTTCCAGCAAAAAGGTTTTTTGATATCATAAAAGAGCTGCCACACAATAAAGAAATATTAATCTCAGCAAAGAAGAATAATACAGTTTACCTGGAATGCGAAAACACGTTTTTTAAACTAATGGGTCTCCCAAAAGAAGAATTTCCAAAACTGCCTGAATTCAAGGATAAGGATAGTATAATAATTCCCCAGTTGCTTTTAAAGCGGATGTTGGCAGTAACGGCGTTTTCAATGAGTTATGACCAGACGCGGTATGTTCTGAATGGCGTTTTGTGTATCATTGGGCCGAAAACAATTAAGCTGGTAGCGACAGACGGCCGCCGGCTAGCTACCATAGAAAACCCAGCTCAACTCCCCCGGGAGTTTGAAAAAGCACCTAAAAAAATCATTGTACCCACAAAAGCAGTCTCGGAACTCCTAAGGACACTAGGGACCGGCACAGAGGCAAGAGTGGTTCTTAATGAAAACCAGGTGTTGTTTAACCTTGGGCGGACGACGGTTGTTTCAAGGCTTGTTGAGGGAGAATTTCCGAACTATGAACAGGTGATTCCGAAAGAGATAAAGGATAAACTAAAGGTCAACAGGGACAATTTCCTTTTAGCAGTAAAAAGGGCCAGCATACTTACAAGCCAAGAATCACAGGCTATAAAACTAGAGCTATCCAGGGATAAGCTGGTGGTTTCAAAGGTTACCCCTGAGCTCGGAGAATCCCGGGAAGAGCTTAACGTGGACTATAAGGGCTCAGATCTTGCGATCGGGTTTAACCCCAATTATCTTATTGATGTGTTAAAAAACCTAAATCGCCCGGAAGTTGAACTCGAGCTGACCTCTCCCGAGAGGCCGGGCGTAATAAGAACAGGCGATGGATACGTGTACGTGGTTTTACCTATGCAGATAGGCTAAAGGCATGACGAATTCAAAAGAGCCATTGCCGATAAAAGACGTAGTCAATAAGGTAATTGCGGATTTAAGCAATAGCGCTTCTAAAGAACACAGGCCGAGCGCCGAAGAAATTAAGAGGTTGTGGAAGCAAGCTGTTGGCAAAATGGCTAGCCAAAGGTCACGGCCGGTTTCACTAAAAAAAGGTAAGCTGGTAGTACACGTAGAGGATTCAAGCTTTCTCTATAATCTAACGCTTAGAAAGCGGGAGATCCTTAAAAATTTAGCCAAAGACTTAGAAAATGGAATACAAGATATACAATTCAGGATAGGAGAAACGGGTGAAGAAGAAAAAACAAAAGGCAAGAGGCAAAAAGGACGAGGTAGCTGAGAAGCCGCGCGCAGACCAGGCGGATATAAAGAGCTATGACGCCCGCACCATCCAGGTTTTGGAGGGAGTCGATGCGGTAAGAAAAAGACCCGCTATGTATATCGGGGATACAGCCGCAATGGGGCTGCATCACCTGGTGTACGAAGTGGTTGATAACTCTATTGATGAGGCCACTGCGGGCTACGCGAAGCAGATAAGCGTTACGATACATCACAACAATAGCATATCTGTTGTTGATGACGGGCGCGGGATCCCGGTTGATATACACAAGACCCAGAAAAAACCCGCTGTGGAAGTGGTCATGACCACCCTTCATGCGGGCGGCAAATTTGATCATCGTGTATATAAAGTAGCTGGCGGGCTTCATGGTGTCGGCGTAAGTGTTGTGAATGCATTATCCACATGGCTTGAGGTTGAGGTAAAAAGAGACGGCAAGATCTATCACCAGAGGTATGAAAAAGGCAGGACCGTTTCAAAGCTTACAGTGATCGGAAAGAGCCAAAAAATAGGTACAAAGGTAAGCTTTAAACCCGACAAAGAAATATTTACCGAAAAGATAGATTTTAGTTATGATCTCTTAGCCAATAGGTTAAGGGAGCTGGCCTTTTTAAATAAAGGGATTACCATAGAACTAAAGGATGAGAGAACGGACAAGTCGAACGTTTTTAGCTTTACGGGTGGGGTAATTTCATTTGTGGAGTATCTGAATAAAAACAAAAACCCATTGCATAAAAAGGTTATATACTTCGAAAGGGAAAAGGATAACGTTAAGGTAGAAATAGCGATGCAATATAACGACGGCTACGCGGAAAACATATTTAGTTTCGCAAATAATATAAATACCGTGGATGGCGGTACGCATCTGAGCGGATACAAGTCCGCCCTCACAAGGGCCTTAAATCAATACTGTAAAAATAAAGGGCTGCTTAAGAATTCCGACCAGACGCTTGCCGGCGATGATGTAAGAGAAGGGTTAGTCGCTGTTATAAACGTGAAGGTGCCAAATCCGCAATTTGAGGGGCAGACGAAAGGAAAGCTTGGAAATTCAGAGGTAGAGGGTATTGTCAACTCGGTTGTTAACGATTCCCTGGGCGCTTTTTTGGAAGAAACCCCCTCGGTTGGGAACAAGGTTGTAGAAAAGGCCGTATTGGCGGCCAGGGCAAGGGAGGCCGCGCGAAAGGCAAGAGAGCTTACAAGACGAAAGGGCGCGCTGGAGATGAGCTCTTTACCCGGCAAACTTGCTGATTGCTCTGAAAGGGATGCGGCATTGTGCGAGCTGTATATTGTAGAAGGAGATTCTGCGGGCGGATCGGCAAAACAGGCGCGGGACAGAAGCTTTCAGGCGATATTGCCGATCAAAGGAAAGATTCTAAATGTCGAGAAATCCAGGCTTGATAAGATTCTTAGCAATGAGGAGATAAGGACCATTATTACAGCATTAGGGACCGGCATTGGAGAAGAATTCAACACAGAGAAGTTGAGGTACCACAAAATTGTGCTTATGGCGGATGCTGATGTTGATGGGTCGCATATACGGACCTTACTGCTAACGCTATTTTATAGACAACTGCCAAAATTGGTTGAGCAAGGCTTTATATATATTGCGCAGCCCCCACTTTATAAGATAAAGCGTGGTAAGCGTGAGGAGTATATTGAAACAGAGAGCCAGATGAACGATTTGCTTTTAGAGCTTGGCAGTGAAGACATGACCCTGACCAGAGTGAAAGACAAGAACGAGTTTACAGAGAAGCGATTAAGAGAGCTTTTGAATCAATTGGTTGAATTTGAGAAGCTGGCAACTATGGTAGAGCGAAGGGGAGTGACAATATCAGAATACCTTAGATTTAGGCACCCAAAGACCAAAAAGCTACCCCTTTATAGGGCAAAAGTGGAGGATGGATACAAGTTTTACTATAAGGACGCAGAGCTAAGCAAGGATGTTAAGAACAAAGAAAGCAAGAATGACAATGAACTCGAGCTAATTGAGTTTTATGAAGCAAAAGAGTTGGAGGAGATCGTTAAGGCAGTTGATAAACTGAACGTAGATATCGGAGATTACGAACCGGTTATTTTAGAGGAAAAAGGTGAAAGAAAAAAGAAGAAAAAAGCACAGAAAGAAAAGCGCGAAAAAGCGGGGTTGTATAAAATCGCCTTTGACGGTAAGACAGAATATGCCGGGGGCTTAAAAGAGGTGCTGAGTTTCGTCAAGGAAAACGGTAAACATGGGATGACTATTCAGCGCTACAAAGGCCTTGGCGAAATGAACCCGCAGCAGTTATGGGATACGACTATGGACCCAGAGAAGCGGACAATTCTGAAGGTAACCGTTGATGATGCGGTTGAGGCAGATGAGATGTTCACGGTTTTAATGGGAGACCAGGTTCTACCGCGCAGAGAGTTTATCAATACCCACGCCCTTAATGTAAGGTATCTGGATGTATAAAAATGATTTATAGATAAAAAAAGGAGAAATATGTACACCCGGAATGAAAAGATAATACCGGTATCCATCGAAGATGAGATGCGCGATTCTTACATAAGCTACGCGATGAGCGTAATAGTCGGGCGCGCCCTCCCCGATGTGAGAGATGGGCTCAAGCCTGTCCACCGAAGAATTTTATATGCTATGAGTGGACTTAACCTCGAGCACAACAAGCCATATAAAAAGTGCGCCAGGATAGTCGGCGACTGCCTTGGGCGGTACCACCCACACGGCGACACGGCTGTTTATGACGCGCTTGTCAGGATGGCGCAGGATTTTTCTTTGCGGTATACATTAATTGAGGGGCAAGGGAATTTTGGCAGTGTTGATGGTGATGCGCCCGCGGCCATGCGTTACACCGAGGCCAGATTTGAGCGTATTACTGACTGGATGCTTCAGGATATAGATAAGGACACAGTCAAATTTACCCCGAATTTTGACGAAACACTGGAAGAGCCCACTGTTCTTCCGGCAAGTATTCCTAATTTATTAGTAAATGGATCATCGGGTATTGCGGTCGGCATGGCAACGAACATCCCGCCGCATAACCTGAAAGAAGTGTGCGACGCCGTATGCGCGCTTATCGAAAATCCCGAGGCAGAGATAAAGGAACTGATGAAGTATGTTAAGGGCCCGGATTTTCCAACCGGGGGTATCATAAGAGGCAAGGAAGGCATAAAGTCTGCCTATACCACAGGCCGCGGCATTCTAAAGGTCTACGCCAAGGCAAGCGTAGAAGAACAGAAATTAGGCAAGGAAACCATCGTGATAAGCGAACTCCCCTATCAGGTAAACAAGGCGTCCCTCATAACGACCATAGCTAACTTGGTGCGCGACAAGAAGATGGAGGGCATAAGCGATATAAGGGATGAATCCGATAAGGACGGTATCCGGGTTGTGATTGAGTTAAAGCGGGGCGAAAACTCGCAAGTTGTTTTAAATAATTTATACAAACACACCCAGATGCAGGAGACATTTGGCGTTATCATGCTTGCGCTGGTAAAGGGAAGGCCGCAGGTATTGAATCTTAAACAGCTTCTGCAGAACTATGTCGAACACAGAAAAGACATAATCACAAAACGCACAAAATTCGATTTAAATAAAGCTCAGGATCGGGCTCATATCCTGGAAGGATTAAAAATCGCATTAGATCATCTGGATAAAATCATCAAGTTGATAAAGCAGTCCAAGAACCCGCAGGTGGCCAAGGAAGGCTTGATGAAAAAGTTCGATTTTTCCGAAAGACAGGCTACAGCCATATTGGAAATGCAGCTACAGCGCCTGACGGCTCTTGAGAGAGATAAGATAGAAGAAGAGTATTTAGATCTTATAAAAAAGATAGCCTTTTATAAAGCCATACTCGAGAGCGAAAAAAAGATCCTCGAGATAATAAAAAAAGAAATCGTAGAACTGAAGGAGAAGTTTGGGGATGAAAGAAGGACCGAGCTACTGTCCGAGACAGAAGAGATTGCAATTGAAGATTTGATTGCAGAGGAAGACATGGTGATTACCATAAGTCATGCCGATTATATCAAACGCCTGCCGGTAAGCGCATATAGAAAACAAAAGCGCGGCGGCAGTGGCGTCACAGCGGGGGATATAAAAGAAGAGGATTTTGTAGAACATCTGTTCATTGCCTCAACGCACGATTTTCTATTATTCTTCACCAATAAAGGCAGAGTTCACTGGGTGAAGGTTCATGAGATACCACAGACCTCAAGGCAGGCGCGAGGTAAAGCAATAATCAACCTGCTGCAGCTCGTACCGGGAGAAACGATAAGCGCCTATATCCCCGTTAGAGAGTTTAAAGAAGGCAGCTACCTGGTGATGACTACCAAAAGCGGTTTGATAAAGAAGACCGAACTGTCCGCATTCTCGAATCCTCGTAAAGGCGGCATCATTGCCCTTACTTTAACAGAGGATGACGAATTGATAGGGGTAAAATTGACAGATGGCCACAAGGAGTTATTTTTAGCCACGCGTGACGGCAAAGCCATTAGGTTCTCAGAGGATGATGTCAGGGACATGGGGAGAGCCGCCAAAGGCGTACACGGCATAAGGGTTGGCAAAAAAGATGTTGTAATAGCCGTAGAGGTCGTCGAAAAAGATGCTACACTTCTGACTGTTACTGAAAACGGCTTTGGGAAACGGACCGACTTTTCTGAATATAGGCAGCAATCCCGCGGAGGCAAGGGGATAATAAACATAAAGACGACCAAGAACAATGGCCAGGTTGTAGGGGCAAAAAGCGTTACGGATAAAGATGAATTCATGCTCATCACAGAAAAAGGTATGATAGTCCGCTGCGCCATAAAAGACATAAGGGCTACAGGCCGCTCAACCCAAGGCGTCCGGCTTATGAAGCTTGGTTCCGCGGATAAGATCGCCACAGTCGCCCGCGTCGTAGCGGAAGAAGAAAGCGACTAAAAAACTTATCGCACATTGATAATACTCCCCTCTCCTTTTAGGAAAGATGATTTCCTAAAGAAGAAAGTACATCTTCCTTTTAGGAAGGATGATTACTTAAGGAAGCACTTCCGTGCTTAGCCCAGGCCATGCAGTCCTTCAATGCATCGC
>JABMQH010000069.1 GCA_013203355.1 Candidatus Omnitrophota bacterium
AAACAGGAGTATAAAAAAGACATTCACAATAAAAAGTAACCTCAAAGAAATCGACCCATTAGTTAATGATATATTATCATGCCTGAAAGACGCTAATGTCAATAATGAGATTTTGTACGATGTGAAATTGGTTACTCAAGAGGCCCTGATAAATGCCGTCAAGCATGGGAATAAACTCAACCCTCAGATGTTCGTTGCGGTAGATTTCGATTATTCTAATGACACAATCAAGATTACCGTGCAGGATGAAGGCAAGGGGTATGATTATGCTAACATTCCTGATCCGACCCTTGAGGAGAATATTATCAAAGGTTGTGGGAGGGGCGTGTTTCTGATCAGGAAGCTTATGGATGAGGTCAATTTTAATAAAGCCGGGAATCGGATAGAAATGATAAAGCGCATTTCTCACTAAAGGAGGAAAGATGCAAGAGAAAAGAAAGGTCGTAGGGGATGTTACAGTTTGCTCTTTGAGCGGCGAGATTAATATAAATACCTCTCCTGAGTTAAGAAAGGTGTTCGATGAGCTTACGGCGAAAAAGGTTGCAAAAGTTATACTTGATCTCGGCTCCATAAATTACATAGACAGCTCCGGTCTGGCCACCCTCATTGAGATGTTGAGACGCATGAAGCGCTATAACGGCAGACTAAGGCTCTGCAGCCTATCCGAGAAGGTCCGCAGCCTCTTTGAGATAACTAAATTAACAAAGCTTTTTGAGATGTTTGATGACGAAGAAGCCGCCCACAAAGAATTTTAAGTGATGAGAAACCCATTTTTTATCATAGGCAGTTCAGCCAATGCTCTAATGTCGAGTTTAAACAAGGCATCGAAGCTTTTTGCAAGGACAATGTATTGGATGATAATAGGCCCCTTTAGAAGAAAATTTGTTTCAGGCGAATACATCTTTGAACAGATGGTATTTGTGGGTGTGCGTTCGCTTTCGATCGTATTTTTTGTTACATTCTTCACCGGGGTGGTGCTGGCGATGCAGAGCGCCTATCAACTTTCTAAGTTAGGCGCTACTATGTATGTCGCAGGACTGGTAAGCGTTTCCATGGCAAGGGAGCTGGCACCAGTTTTAACCGCCTTAGTCGTTGCAGGCCGCGTAGGTGCCGCAATAACGGCCCAGATAGGTTCTATGCAGGTTACGGAGCAGATAGAGGCCTTGGATACAATGGCATTGGACCCCGTTAGATTTTTAGTTGTGCCAAGATTTTTGGCCCTTTTAATAATGGTGCCGGCGCTTACTGTTTTTGGGGATCTGATGGGAAATATAGGCGGGTACCTTATTGGTGTCTTTAATTTAAAGATAGGATCAGCCTTATACATAGACATCGCGTTCCAGTTTCTTGTATTGAAGGATATCTATACAGGTATTTTTAAGGCCTTTGTGTTCGGAGGAATCATAGCGCTTGTGAGTTGTTATCAAGGTTTAAACACAACGGGTGGAGCGGAGGGCGTTGGCCGCTCTACAACCGTAAGCGTTGTGACAAGTTTTATATTAGTCATCTTGGCAGATTGCGTCCTTACGGGGATTTTTTATTTTTCTAATATGTAAAAGGGTTACTGATGACGGAAAAAGAGCCGATAATAGTTGTGCAAGATCTGGTGAAAAATTTTGGTGCAAGACGCGTTCTTGACGGCACGAACCTAAAAATATATAAAGGCGAGACAATGGTAGTCATGGGCGGCTCCGGTTGCGGGAAAAGCACATTGCTTAGGCATATGATAGGTTCGCTAAAGCCTGATCTGGGGAAAGTTTTTTTAAAGGGGGTTGATATAAGCAACCTGGAGTCCGATAAGCTTGATGAGCTTAAGAAAAGTTTCGGTATGCTTTTTCAATCGGGGGCCCTTTTGGATTATATGACCGTAGAGGAAAACATAGCCCTCCCACTAAAAGAGCACACTAATCTGGATCCGGAGATTATAAAGATTGTCGTGAAGATGAAACTTGAGCTTGTGGGATTAAGGGGCTTCCAAGATCTTAAGCCCAGCCAGCTTTCAGGAGGCATGAAGAAACGCGTAGGTCTGGCCCGGGCAATAGCGATGGATCCCGAAATAATTTTTTATGATGAACCAACGGCAGGGCTTGATCCGATAATGAGCGCGGTAATCGATAAATTGATCCTGGATTTAACCAAGAAGCTCTTAATAACTTCTGTCGTTGTTACTCATGATATGCAGAGTGTATTCAGAATAGCTGACAGGATAGCAATGTTGCACAAAGGGAGGGTGGTAGAGGTCGGCACCCCAAGTGAAATCAGGTCAACAAAGAATGAGCTTGTAAAGCAATTCATAGAAGGCAACCCAGAAGG
>JABMQH010000070.1 GCA_013203355.1 Candidatus Omnitrophota bacterium
TCGAGCCGGCCTGACATCTCTCTCATTGCCTGCGCCCAGCGCGAAGTAGAATCAGCTAATAATAAAACATTTAGCCCCATCTGTCGGTAATATTCAGCTATTGTTACCGCTGTATAGACACTTGATTCCCTTGCTGCAACAGGCATTGAGCTTGTGTTACATATAATAACAGTGCGGTCGATTAATGGTTTTCCTGTTTTGGGATCGCTAATTTCCGGAAATGTCCGAAGGGTTTCGACGACCTCGCCTGCGCGTTCTCCGCAGGCCGCTATAATTACTATATCGACTTCTGCGTGCTGGCTTGTTAATTGCTGGAGAACTGTTTTTCCGGCTCCGAACGGACCCGGTATACAATATGTACCGCCGCGCGCAACAGGAAAGAGGGAATCGATGAGACGCATCTTCGTGACAAGAGGTTCCTGCGGTTTCAGTTTTTCACTATATGCCCGGATAGGGATTTTGACCGGCCATGACTGCTCAAGATATGCTTCGTGGATATTTCCATTCTGGTCCTTTAATTTTGCAATAGGTTCTTTCAGATTGTATTTCCCGTTTTCAACTATACTTAATACTTCAAGCACTCCCTCAAGGCCAAATGGTACCATAATGAAATGCTTGAATATTTTTTCTTGCACAAAACCTAATTTGTCTGCTGCCCGGACCTTATTTCCTTTTTTTGCGCTTGCAGTAAAATCCCACTTTGCCTCATCGGGGAGCGCCTCGAGATAAATTCCTCTTTTCAAAAAGAATCCACATTGTTCGGCAAGTTGGGGGAGGGGGTTTTGTAACCCGTCAAATATTTGGCCTAAAAGTCCCGGGCCGAGTTCCACTGAAAGCAATTCACCGGTCAGCTCAACCTCTTCTCCCACTTTTAACCCGCTTGTAGATTCATAGACTTGCATCTCTGCATTTTTTCCACGGACGCGTATGATCTCGGACTTAAGGCGTTCTTCGCCGTGGATAATATAAGCCACCTCATTCTGGACAACGAAGTCTTTGAATGCCACTGTAACCATATTGCCGTTTATCCGGGTTATATTACCTTTTCTTTTTAACGCCATTTTAAGCTAGCACCTTTTCCAACGCCTTTACCCTATCTAGAGTATTAATCCTTTCCCATCGTTCCAGTATCAATAGCTTATTAGCATAAACTATCAGATAGTCTATATCAAAGTAATGCCCTATGGCCAACTCATCCAGGGAACGCCACCTCGCCTGGTCTAAGAACTTTTCAGCTTCAAGGATTGAAGGTGTCCTATAGGCATGGAGGGCAATGTGGGTAATAGAAGGGTCTGTATCTCCGTTGTCCCGCGCGTAACGCAGATATTTAAGGGGATCTAATTTTTTATGGGCGGCTCGTATCTTGACTAATTCATTCCTTAACGCCCTGTCAAAAGCGAGCCATGAAGCCTTTTTTAAAACATCGATATTTTTATCAGGTATAAGACCTTCGCATAATTGGCAAAACTTATCGAATGGAAAGGGCGGTTTCGTTCCAAAATGAAGCATTGGCAAACTTGAAATTAAATAGGTATAATAGGCGGTCATATTAGCATGTTATGTCTTCAGTAGTTTTGCCAATTTCGGCTTAAGATATAAACTAATATATTCAGCAAGTCCTTTATCCGTAAAGTCGTAATGCGATTTGCTATCATCGTAGCTTATAAGGAATCCGGCCTGAATATCGTCGGCCTGTTTAAGAGTTATGCCTTTTTTTACTTCAGTTTTAAGTTTAGCGAAAAAATCATTTTCTATTTTTTTAAGGTCTTCCTTATTGAGCGATACTATAACGTCATCCTTCATTGTCCCTTTATAGTTTTTGATGATGGAACTTATAATCTGGGACATCGCCTTGGGACTGAATTCTTCCCGTAAGCGTAGTGTAATAAGTCTGTCAAGCATAGAACCAATCTCTTTTCGTAAGGAAAGGATAAGGTTTCTCCCTGCCTGCTTAAGCGATGCCTCTCCGCTTTTCTCAATCCTGGCGGTCTCATCTTTAGCTTTGGCGACAATTTTTTCTGCTTCTTTTTTGGCTTTTTCAATAATTCGTTCTGCCTGGCGTTTTGCCTCAGCTTCTATTTCATGCGCCTTCTTTTCGGCAGCTTTAACACCTTCCTGATTTATTTTTTCTATTAGACCTTGCAGATCCTCTGTCATAAATGTCTCCCGGTTTTATTGTGATAAATTTAATATAATTATATGTTAGGCCTTGAAAAAATGCAATCTAAATCTTAAATAATTTTTTTGCATTTTGCGAAGTAATCAGGGCTATGTCCTTTATGCTTAGCCCGTAAATATTACTGAGCTCCCTGGCTATATACTTTACATAAGCA